>CAWUKV010000199.1:0-10209 GCA_963923025.1 uncultured bacterium | reverse complement strand
CACTCAAACGGGCTAGCCCCGAGCTTCCAATTCCCCTTGAGGTCAACCCTCTAGGCAGACCACACTAGCGAGTGCCTGTTAAATACGTTGCCTCTTTTTACCTTGACCCATGCGCGTTAGCATCCTGATCAACAACTACAACTATGCTCAGTTTCTGGGTGCAGCCATCGACAGCGCCCTAGCTCAGACCCGACCTGCCAGCGAAATTATTGTTGTCGATGATGGATCTACCGATGGCTCCATCGACATCATTCAGGGCTACAGCGACAAGATTGTTCCCGTCCTGAAGTCCAATGGCGGGCAAGCCTCAGCATTTAACCAAGGCTTTGCTGCCTGCACAGGAGACATCATTTGCTTTCTTGATGCCGACGACCTATTTCAGCCCGGTAAGCTGGCCCGCATTGCTGAAATCTTTGCAGCAGACGAAACCCTAGGCTGGTGCTTCCACCCGCTCAAATACGTCGATGCGGCAGGTAAGGCACTGCCTGCCAACACCTACCGAGGGTCCTCTGCTCGGTTTGATCTGCGATCGCGCGTAGAACAGGGCAGGCTGGGGGATGTGCTCCCCTTTGCGGGGACGGCAACTTCTGGGCTCTGCTTTCGTCGGTCTTTACTAGAGACGTTGCTGCCCATGCCCCAGGAGATTCGGATCACCAGCGATGACTACCTCAAGTTTGCGGCCTTTGGGCTAGCGCCAGGCTACGCCCTAGTCGAAGAGCTGAGCCGCCAGCGTCTCCACGGCAACAACGCCTACACCAACCGTCCCGAGAAGACCCTGCTAAAGGCCCAGACAATGATGCTGACAGCCTACTGGCTCCAGCACAGCTTCCCCCAGATTGGCCGCTTTGCCAACAACATCTTTGCCGACGGACTCAAGCACTATCGCGACTGTACCGAGCGCCGCCCCAAGATTGATGACTTGGTTCAGTCCTACCTGACTTCGAAGTCACCCATAGACGTCGCCACTATCCAGCTCAAATCTGTCTACTACGCCCTTAGAACCGCCCTATGAGCCTGTCGGCCCTAGAAAAGATTTTCACTTTGGTGGCGCTACTGTTTTTTACAGAGACCTTGGCCTTCCAGAGCTTGTTTTCAGGCTCCGAAGGCAGCAGTGGGGTGAACTACGGCTACGACCCCCTCGATCCGCTGCTATCGATGCTGCAGCACAGCATCTTTTTGATCTCGCTGCTGCTGCTGGGCTACCGGGCTCAGGCCACCTTGGCGACCCTCCTCCGCAACAAGGTAGTGTGTGGGCTGCTGCTCGTCTCATTGATTTCGGCCCTGTGGTCTGCAAAACCCGAAGTGACCGAGCCCAAATCGCTGGCACTGCTTGAAACAACCGTTTTTGGACTGTACTTTGCCGCCCGCTATACCCCGAGAGAACAGCTCCGCTGGGTCAGCTGGGTGATTGCGATTCCGGCAGTTCTGAGTTTTTTAATGGCCCTGGTGCTGCCAGGCAACGCAATCGAGGCTGGCATTCACTCGGGGGCCTGGCGAGGCGTCCTCATCCACAAAAATCTGTTTGCACGGCTCATGGTACTCGGCGTCATGACAACGACGCTCAACCTCTCCGGTCAGCATCGTCGTCTGAAACAGGGCCTAATGGCCTTGATGCTGTGCATGGTGGTGTTATCCACATCAAAAAGTGCCCTGGGGGTGCTGTTGATGCTGTGGGTGGTATGGCAGATTCACCGCACCCTGCATCTCAACCTGGAACGGGCTATTCCGGTGTGGTGCATAGGCCTAGTGACGCTGTTTGGCAGCGGGACGGCGCTGATTCTCTCCGCCGAGCAACTGATAACGGCTGCCGGGCGCGACCTCACCTTCAGCGGCCGCACCCCCCTATGGCAAGCCCTGATTCATAAAATTCAAGAGCGGCCCTGGTTTGGCTATGGCTATTTGGGCTTTTGGCACGGCTACGACGGCGAGTCGGCCTACGTGGGCAAGTTTCTGTCCAACGCGTACCTGCCACCCCACGCCCACAATGGTTTTTTTGAGCTGCTGCTGGCCTTCGGACTGGTGGGTGGAGCACTGTTTCTACTGAGCTTTCTGCTGAACTACCGGGCCGCAGCCCTGCTCGCCCACGCCACTGGAGATCCAGCAGACTACTGGCCAGTGATGTACCTGGCCTACATTGTGCTGTACAACCAGACCGAGTCCAGCTTGATTCAGCACAACTCCATCTACTGGGTGCTGTACGTCGCCTTGAGCTTTTCAAGGTTTGTCCTGCCAGTAGCTGCAGCCCCAGGGTTACACCAGCGTCGAGTTGAAGCTCGGCAGGCCCGGCTTCAGCAGTCCCAACTCCAACAGCCCCAGCTCCAACCACCTCAGGCCGCGATCGCCCAGGAGAGTTAATCCAGACACATCATGGCCAAAATTGCGCTATTTCTATCGGCACTAGATGACGGCGGAGCCGAACGGGTGATGATCAACCTGGCGCGCGGACTGTCCGACCAAGGGCACAGGGTTGACCTCATCCTCTCTCAGGCAGTGGGGCCTTACCTGTCGCAGATACCTGCTGCGGTAACGCTGATTGACCTGCGGCAGCCCCGCCTGCTTCTCAGTACGGGGCCCCTGGTGGCCTACCTGAAAGAACAGACACCCGAGATGCTGATTACGGCGTTGGAAGATACCAATCTGGTAGCCCTATGGGCGCACCGACTAGCCAAGCTGACCGCAGGTATTCCCACGCGAATTGTGGTCACGGTCCACAACACCCTCTCCGAAGAAATTCGCCACGCTCATAACTGGAAACGTCGCATCGTGCCCCGATTTTTGCCTCTGTTCTACCGCTGGGCAGATGCGGTGGTTTGCGTTTCCGAAGGGGTCGCCCAAGATTTACAGCGGCTGGGGGTTCCGGCAAACAAGTGCCGCGTCATCTACAACCCGATCACCACACCACAGCTCGTAGAGCAAGCCCAGGCTCCGGTCGAACATCCGTGGCTATCATCAGTCAGCATCCCAGCTGTGCCGGTTTACCTAGCCGTAGGGCGGCTGTCCTCCCAGAAAAATTTTTCGCTGCTGCTCAAAGCATTTGCCCGGCTGCGCCAAACCCAGCCTGCCCGGCTCGTTATTCTGGGTGACGGGCCAGATCGAGACCAGCTACTTGGCCTCAGTACTGAGCTGGGGCTAGCCGACTGGGTAGACTTTCCCGGTTTTGTAGACAATCCCTACGCCTACATGGCCCGTGCCACAGCGCTGGTACTGTCCTCCCAATGGGAGGGCTTTGGCAACGTCCTGGTAGAAGCGATGGCGGTGGGCACGCCAGTGGTATCAACCGATTGCCCCAGCGGCCCTGCCGAGATTTTGGCCCAGGGACAGTACGGAACACTGGTGCCCATGAATGACGTCGATGCACTGGCCACGGCGATGCAGCAAGCGATGCAGTCACCGTGGCCAGCGGCCCAGCTACAGGCGCGGGCAGCAGCCTTTAGCCTCAGCCGCATTACCCAAAAGTACGCCACCCTCTTCGAACGATCTGCTGGTCCACCCACTGCCATGCTGGCATGAGGTCCTTTAGCCCCTGCCTGACTTCCCTCAAACCTACCCGCCATGACGATGAGCTACCTCAAAAATACTCTGGCGGGCCTGAGCCCCAACGCCAAGAAAATCCTCAGCAGCATTACCTGGCTGCTGTCAGAGCGGCTGCTGCGCATGGGGGTCAGCTTTGTGATGACGGCCTGGATCGCCCGCTACCTAGGTGCAGGCAGCTTTGGCTCGCTGAACTATGCGGTGGCGTTTTGCTCTATTTTTACCGTCATTGCCCAGCTGGGACTCAACCAGATTGTGACGCGAGACCTGGTGCTAGAACCCGAGCAGCGGTCTGAAATTTTGGGGACCGCCTTTGCCATGAAGCTGGTAGCGGGGCTATCAGCCCTGTTGCTAGCTATTGGCAACATTCACTTACTGAGGCCGGGGGATACCGCCAGCTTGGCGATGGTAGCGGTGCTGGCAGCAGGTCTGCTGGTGCAAGAATTTTACGTGGTCGAATTCTGGTTCCTGTCCCAGGTGCAGATGCGTTATACCGTCTGGGCTCGCAACCTGGGCTTCATTTCGATGACGGGACTGCGCCTGTGGCTCATTGCCAACGGCACAGGCGCATTTGCGATCGCACTGTCCTACACCCTGGAAACGGTCGTGGTCGCCTGTGCCTATCTCTATTTCTACCGGCGGAGCGGTGAGGTCATTCGGTACTGGCGAGTCAACCTCAGCCGCGCGGCCCGTCTACTCAAGGTAAGCTGGCCCCTAGTCCTCAGCAGCTTGGCCATTTTGATTTACCTGCGGATCGATCAGGTAATGCTGGGCCAGTTAGCGAGCGATGCTGCGGTAGGCACCTACTCGGTGGCCGTACGCCTGTCAGAGGCGCTGCCCTTTATGGCCGCGATGGCCGTCAAGTCCTTTGGCCCCAGCATTATTGAGGGTAAAAAGCAGAGCCTGCGAGCGTACCGGCACCGGCTACAAACGGCCTGTAGCTTTCTCACGCTGCTGGCCTATACTGTGGCGCTGCCGCTGTCGTTCCTTTCTGGCTGGGTAGTGACCACACTGTTTGGGGTCGAGTACGCTGGGGCAGGTCCCATTCTGGCAATCCACATCTGGTCGTCGGTGTTTGTATTTATGGGCTACGTCAAAGAGATTTGGATCGCCAACGAAGAGCTGACCGGGTTCGCTTTTTTTGCGGGGTGTCTAGGGGCGACCTGCAACATTGGCCTGAACCTCTGGCTGATTCCGATTTATGGCGGGTTTGGTGCAGCAATCGCCACCGTCATTTCCTATGCATTGGCCGACTACGTCAGCTGCCTGATCTATCCGCCCGCTCGCCAGTTTGGTCAGGTCATGACAGGGGCCTTTTTCCTGAAGGGGGTCGGCGAACCGTTGCGTAGAGTTGTCCTACGACGATAGGCGTGCTGCTTAAGCAATCAGTATTGCCTTACGGTACCGGTTGGCCAGTCGCGGCCAGTGAACGTAGAGCACCGTCAGAAACGGTAGGATTAGCCGCGCTGACAGGCTCAGCTGCGTCACCCGCGTAATCGATTCTACAAATACCGTTTGAGTACCCATCAGCCGGGCCAGAATAATAAACGGAACTGCCACGCCCGCGCCAGTTGAAAGCACCAGATCGGGGCGTTCACAACGGAGTACCCGCCAGGCCAACCCCAAATTGCGAATCAGGTTAGGAATGTTGCGGTTGGTGGGGTGGTAGGCCCAATAGGTGGTCTCTTCCCTCAGGCAAGATTCAGTAGATGGGCTGCGAAAGGTCACCCAGCGGCGGTCGTGCTGGCCCCAAAACGCTTCTAGCTGGGTCAGTGCATTAAAGTGCCCGCCACTGGAGCAAACCAACAAAATTTTCATGATGCTCCTGTAGGGCTGGTAGCCTCTTTCAAGATGGTGTGCTGCTGGCGCTGCCCAGTAGACCGCATCATCCAACGTTCGAGCTGGCGGTATTGTTTTTGAGGTAGCACCGATAGCAAATAGGCCGCAGCCACCGTGATACTGGTTCGGCGCGGTTCTAAAACTCCTATGCGCCAGTTGGCCGCGATCGCCTGATTCACTAGCTGACGAGCAGTTTGCCCGTCCCGCTGCTGCACTGCTCGCCGCGCCAGGTAGCGCAGCTGATAGGCCCTGGCCAAACTTCCCCACCGCTCTAAAAACGCCGGGGCGTAGGCACGGGTTTTGTCCAAAATTCGCTCCCAGGCGGCGTACTGCTTCATCAAATTGGCCGATAACCCCCCCGCGTTAACCCGGTAAAGCGTCAGCGATTCAGGAATCCCTTCAATGTGCCAATCGGTCTGTAGCGCAATGCGGAGCCAGCACTCAATATCTTCTGACTGGCGAAAGCTATCGTCAAAGAAAAAGTCCTCCACGGAGCCGTACAGATTTGCCTGAAAACAAATCTCGTTCAGAACCTCCCGACGAATCACGGGGGTAGAGCCGTTGCTGATCGGGTTTCGACAGAACAGATGGCTTGGGGTAATGCCCGTAAGCTTAGGCATTTGATGAATGCCCAGTGGTTGGCCGCCATCGTCAATAAACGAAGATCGGCTAAAGCTCACCCCAACCTGAGGCGACTGCTGTAAATGTTGAACGTGCAGCGTAAGCTTGTTGGGCAGCCACAGATCGTCACTATCGAGAAAGGCTAAAAATTTGCCTTGGGCATGGCGAATTCCTGTATTGCGTGCCCCTGCTAATCCTCGATTTTGTTGCTGAACAATACGTAGACGACGGTCAGTGAACGTCCGGCAAATGTCGAGACTGTTATCGGTCGAGCCGTCATCAACCACCACTACTTCAAAGTCGCTGTAGCTTTGCGCTAGAACCGACTGAAGGGTCTGCGCAATGTATTTCTCGACGTTATAGACCGGAATAATGACCGAGACAGTAGGCGCATTAGGCAGCATGGGAGGGTCTTCCTAGGATAGTGAGCGATCGCCCGTAAATAGCTAAGGCTAACAGCAACGTTTTAGGTGCTTTGAACAACAACGTCCAGTCCGACTGGAGCGAACGGGTGAGGAAGTCCGCGCTGACCTCAGGAGAAACCCGTAATCGTAGCGATCGCCGTGCCAGATAGCGGAGCTGCGCAGCGCGGGCGGCAGCGTAATGCTGCCCAACCAGTTGGGGTGCCAGCTCGCGCGCTGATGCCACAAACTGCTCCCAGCCTGCCTCCATCTGATAGAGCTGGGCGGACAAGCCATTGGGATTAATGCGGTACTGCAGCAGTACCTGATCGAGACCCGCAACCTGCCACCCGCCAGCAACCATCATTCGAAATATCCATTCGATATCCTCCGAGTAGCTCATCGTCTCGTTCATGGGAATTGCTGTGGCTACCGCCCGTCGAACGACAACATTTGACATGGTGATGGTGGGGTTGATCGCGAGGAAGTCCTCGGGCCGAATATCGCTCAGGCGGTTGCGGGAGACCGTGCCCGTTGACGTATCGTCAGGATGAATGAATTCGGCTCGGCTATAGCTAATCGCCACTGTGGGGTGCCGTTCTAGATGCCCAACATGGGCAGCCAGCCGTTCTGCCATCCAAATATCGTCAGAATCCAGAAACGCGACATATTTCTGCTGGGATAGCCGAACACCTGTGTTGCGTGAGACAGCCACGCCGCCTCGAACCTCATGCCAGGAAAACCGACGATCGGTCTGGCAGTAGCGCTGGGCAATGGTAGCAGTACTGTCGGTGGAGCCGCCATCGATGATGAACGCGTCCCAATCCGTCAAGGTCTGCCGCTGAACCGATTGCAGCGTCCGCTCCAAAAAGCACGCAGAATTATAAGTGGGGATGACAACAGAGACAGTCATAGCGATAGGGCGGCACGACGGTTGACATAGCGGCTGGTCAGCCAGGTGTAGAGGGGCAGTACTCCCGCATGGACCGAGAGAACCGCGATCGCAACCCCTCGAATACCCCATTGGGCGCCCACCACCACCGCTACCGCTAGCAGCAGAGTAAAGACAGCGTTCCAGCGTAGCTCTAGGTGGGGCTTGTCTATGGCCCGCAGCAGCAGTGACGAGGCATCGGCAAACGGTCGAGGAATTGCAGAAAGGCAAATTAGGATCAGAATCGGGACCGCCCCCTGGCTCACCCACTTCTCGCCAAACACAATTGGCACATAGATGGGCGCGAGACAAGACTGCACCAGCACCAGGGGCACAATCACCCGAGAAATAGTCTTGAGCCCGCTGCGGTACCGCCCCTGCAAACGACCCCAGTCGGTTCTTGCCTTGCACAGGTCGGGGTAAAGCGAGATTTTAATGGCGTTGATAACGCTAAGACTAATACCCAATCCAGCATTAAAGGCAAAATAATAAATTCCCAACGCCTCAATACTCAAAAAGCGGCCAATCAACAGATAGTCAATATTCTCGCGCAGCGTGGCTAGCCACTCAACGCCCAGTACTCGGGTGCCAAAATTAGCAATGTGTCGCCACTTTTTGAGGGTGAATCCGTACACGGGTCGCCAACTACTGTGTCGCCAGACCACAATCACCAGAATCGGTGCCGTCAGCAGCTTGGGTAGAACAATGGCCCACATGCCCCAGCCCAGAAAGGCCAGCAGCCCCGTCAGCAGATTGTCAATGCCCACCTGGAGGAGGTTGGCCATGCTCCAAACCCGCATCTGGTTTTGGCGCTGAACCAGGGCAGCCTGAACCAGCCCTAGCGGATACACCAAATAGGTAGCCGCGATCGCGCAAATGGGTAGAACCAGGCCAAAGTTGCCGTAGAAGTAAGCAACGGCAAAGGCGATCGCCACCTGACCAACAAACAGAATCCCACTCAAGATCCAGTTGAGCCAGTAGGCCGTTTTACACATTTCGTCGACGGTGCTGTCATCTGCCTGAATAATCTTGTTGAGGATGCCGTTGCGTGTAAAGACTCGAATGAACTGGTGAGTCGTGAGAACAATCGCGGCTAGCCCATAGTCCTGTTCGGTCAGATAGCGGGCCAAGATCACCGTGGCACCCAGCCGCGATACCCGAATACCGATCTCCGAAAGGCCCATCCAGCTCAGATTACGAACAAAGCGATCCTGCCCAAGCCGCTGAGCCACATCGGTCTTGAAACTAAACAGTCGCTGCATAGGTTGGCTCGTAGGAAAGATGAGGCGTTGCCTGCTGCACACAGGCAGAAAAATCGGACTGGACGCGCTGTCGGATCTCCGAGGAGTCAAATGTCTGCTCGACCGTGCGCTCAATTTCGCTCACGTGCTGCTCGGCGTCTAGCGACTCAATAGAACAACCGGGTAGATTAAGTCGTTCGGTCAGATCTTGCCCCTTGTTGGAGTAGTACAGATTGAAGGGGACCCGACCGCTGGCCAAACCTAAGACTGACGTGTGATAGCGGACCCCCACCACGGCACGACAAATGGACAGTGTCCCCATTGCCACGTCCCAATCAGGCTGAGAAGAACCGCTAGTAAACGGATTCAAGATGCGTAACTGAGGGACCTGCCGCTGAATGCGTTGCGCGATCGCAGCATCGTCTTCTCCTTTGCTGGCCTGAGCCTGCACCAACACCACTGGGCAATGACCGCGTTTAGCAATGGCCTGACAGAGGCGCACCAAGTTGTCAAAACACTGCTGGGGCTGGCGCATATACATAGTGTCAAATGCCCGTACAGACAGGCAGATCGCTTGTTCGGCGTCTGTTCCTACTGCGGAAAATAGCGTTTGCGCGGCCTGCATGCCCGCTTGGGTACCCGATAGCGCAAACGCCGTATCGTAGGAGAGACGTACTGCCACGCCCAACCGCTGGAGTCGCTGGTGGCTCTCTTGGTCCCGGACACATACTGCAGCCAGTTGTTTCCAGGTGAGCCCCAGCAGCCGCAGGCTCAGTCCCTGACAGGAGCGCGGCACTGACTGACCAAATAACATCGTGCGGTGCGGTGCCCGGCGCAGCTGGCGGAGATTTTGTAAAAACTTCCGGGTGACAAAGTGTCGGCGTGGGTTATTAAATATATCGCCGCCGACACCAACATAGAGGTCGCTGGATTGAACCTGGGTTGCGTCAACAAAGGTAACGCCCGGAACAGGCCGCAGCTGTGATTCACTGAGTGCTGTCTCTATGTACGCACCGGGTAGAAGGGATGCGATCGCACTATAGATGGCCGCATCACCTAAGTTCTGGGTCGAGTAGGTATTTACCAAACCGACATTCATTACGGTTCGCTCATAAATAATTTCTTGGTCTTATCGTTCCCGGAAGATTTTGCAATCCGCTACGCCGATTGTCTGATTCATCGCCAACAATAATTGCCGTCTCACCCTGGCCATTGCCATAGTTCTACGGTTGTTCTTTTATGACTGTAGAAACCAAAATCAGAAGTGAATCAATCAGCACAGTACCTGAACCGTGAAGATACATAGTCTCTGCATTGCCAAAAACGAAGCCGACGTCATTGAGCAGACCCTAAGCGCCGCTGCTGTCTGGAGCGATTTTATCTACTTCTACGACAACGGTAGCCAAGACGGCACCTGGGAAAAAGTACTGACTCTGAGCAAATCACTCCCTCAAATCATTCCCTACCGCCAGGATAACCGCCCCTTCAATAACGGTCTGCGCGGAGAAATGTTCAACCACTTTCGCGGTCGCAGCCGCAGCGGTGACTGGTGGTGCCGATTGGACGCTGACGAAATCTATATTGACAACCCTCGCATTTTTCTGGCTAAGGTGCCGCCCCAAACCTTATCTGTTTGGATTTCTAG
>CAWUKV010000198.1:0-10286 GCA_963923025.1 uncultured bacterium | reverse complement strand
ACGCCGCTGGCGTCGCTTCGCGCGTTCATGCCTGAAAGGCTTTACAGCATGACACAGGTCGTGATTTGCCTACGGCCACATACTTACCTGTTTGGTCATGTCGCAATTTGGCAGATCATGAGCTCGGGTTGTCCCGTGATGCCGTAAAAGTGGTGCCAGATACTGTAAAAAATCTTTCGCCGCGATTTTTCGACCATAATGAGCGGGATATAAGACTTGCCCTCGTAGGTCACGATGGGTAGTCCCATCAGCCGTGCAAACAACCATCCGCCGGGGAAATAGGCAACTGACACATAGGGCTGCATGTCGTCTTCAGGGATAACAAGCATGAAAAAGTGCTTGGGCTTGTCACGATGACGGTCCCAGCGGGAGTGTAAAGATGCAACGGAGATAGCCATGGTAGTAGCACGCAGATAGTGTGAAAGAAATGGCCTTTCATTGTGGAGTATACCCACATATAAAGTTTTATTTCATTTTCAAAATACAGGGTAATTGACGAGCATTTAAATCGCGTTAATTGACCACGGCTAAGTTTTTAAGAAAAACCACAGATGTTGATAGATAAGGGCTTTAAGATGATTTCCCGATATTTATCAAATCAAATAAACTTGTTTTATCCATTAAGCAATTGACTCAGTAACTCAACTTGATTGTTTATGAATAAATCAACTTAAATTGATTTGATAGATCAGGTTTTGTGTCTATCTGCAGGGTTAATTCAGTGTAATCAGAGAAAAAGCCGAATGGAGGACAGTATTGTCCGTCCCCCTGATGACGTTGATAGAATCACTTCAAAAATTGCTCTACTGAGCTTCTACTTGAGGCTAGTGTCCGCAGCTAGAGCGGCTGAGCAACCGCTTTCTGCACTCCAAAGATGTGACCAGTACGTGTGCGTCTATCTCTAGCGGGTTACAGTCCTGACGGGTTACAGTCCTGACCGCCTCACGGTATAAGTCATCTCCTCCACCGGCAAATGATCGCTATCCCAATCGCCATATTGCAGCTTCAGTCGCTGTTCCTTGGCATAGGGCACTAGCTTGCCGGTATAGCGCCAGGCCTCGGTGCCCATGCTCTGGATTCGCACCTTACCGTTGAACACGGTCGCCCGCGCCAGGTAGATCACCAGATCATCCCGAGAGGGGCGATTCACCGTTGTGCTGGCGGTTAGGTGAGCCAACCCCCGCTCGTCCATCTCCTGGGTGAGGGCGAAGGCCGTATTGCGAATGCCTCGCACCGCCACAATGATTGAGGCCACTGCCATGGTGATATCCACCCCGTCATCGGTCAGAATCTGCTGGCTCGATAGGTACTGAAAGTTTCGTTCTCCCAAATCGTTACGGATCCGGCGATGGATCAGGTTTTCGGGCTGGTAATGGGTCAGTGCACCGACGATGGCTCCGCAGGCCGCACGAGGTTCACGCCAGGGCGACTCCCGAGTTTTACCATAGACCTGCTTGCCACCTTCGCGCAGCCGACCCACGTGTGTTTTTAGATCAATGGCAACGAGAGAAATAGACTCTGGGTTACCCTCGTAAATCCGCCGCTTCAGGTGTTCGTCTAGCTCGTGGGCGACGGTCACATGGGCCAGAGTCGCGCCATTGTCCGTACCGCCGCCTGCCGGGAAAAAGGCCTCCAGCTTCAGCTCTCCAATCTCAGACAAGGTAGCAAACCGCGAGGCGACCACATCTCGATAGCGCTTGGTCACTTCGCCCTGGTGGATGCGATCGCCACAGTTGGTGTAGGCCAGCGTTGTAACGACGCTCGGCAGGCTCAGATCCGCGCCACAGGCCTTCATGTCGGTCTGGCTTTGGGCAGCAAACTGCAGCTCGTCCCGTAAAATCTGTAGTCCCTTAATTAGGGCATAGCGATCGCTAACAATTTCATTCAAGTAATTGTGATAAGCATTGCGCTCCATGCCAAAGCTGGCCGACAGTTGCCAGAACTGGTCAACCCGCGCCGCAGTAGCTGCTGCATCAAAGAGAGTCATGGGTGCGCCCATCGCTGTTAACGGCCGTAGTATAGCGCGGTCACTCTACTTGATTCTCCGGCTATGGCTATTCCCTAAGGACAAAGCACTTTTTGACTGTAGCCTGGCACAACCGCTTTGCGGTTTGCCTAGTGCAAGATTTGGAGCACGTTGAAGGCGCGCGCCAGCCAACATGCGAAATCGTAGGACTTGAGCGTGTAGTAACGGGCAGCTGTGTCCTAGGCCAGAATGTCTAAAACACCCAAACATCAGTCCAGCATGCGTTCCAAAAATAGCGGCTGCGGCTGTGGCAGCATCCCTATTTCGCTGATTTTGGTTTTACTGGGTGTCAGCGCCTATGGCGTTACCCAACTCGATAAATTAAACCTGGGTCGATATTTACCTGAATCTGTTAGTGAGGCGATCGCCCAGTTACCCGGCAGCCGTGGTCCAGCAGAAAGTCCACTCCCGCCCGCGCCCCCAGTTGAAGAGGTCGTGAGAATCACCACGACCTCAACGCCTACAGATGAGCCCGACGCCGCACCCGCACAGCCTGAGCCCCCAACCACCCCCCCAGCAGCTTCTCCCCAGCCAGTCCTTTCTCAATCAACACCTCCAACACCCTGGCAACAAAAAGCGATCCGGGGCATCTACCTCAGCCGTTACCAGGCCACCAACAACGCTGACGAACAAACCATTCGCGATCGCGTCCGCTACTACAAGGCCCAAGGCTTCAACACCATTATTCACGGCGTCTGGGGCAACGGCTGCACCATGTATCCTAGCGAAGTGATGCAGCAGGCCTTTGGCCTGCGCAGCTGTCCTAACCAGTTTCAGGACCAGTGGCTCAACTGGCTGATTGACGAGGCCCACCAGCAGGGCATGGAAGTCCACGCCTACTTTGAGAAGGGCATCAAGCTTGATGAAAATAGCCCCATCTTTAATGAGGCCATCGAAAATCGCTGGATTGTTCCTGGCGTAGACAGAACCTACCCTGAGGTAGATCACTATCTTTTAGATGTTGAGGAGCCTGCCGTTGCCAACTTCTTTAAGAACATTTTGGCGGAGTTTGTCCAGCAGTATCCCAATATCGATGCTGTTCAGTGGGACGACTACCTGGGTTACCATGATGACTTACCCGGTAAAGTGGACCGTACCGCTCAGCTGACCACGTTTGTTCAACAACTCAACGCCACCATGAAGGCCGCGAACCCCAACGTGAGTTTTGACCTTTGCCACCACAATCCCTACTGGGGTAAACGCTACTTTGCCGCCGATTGGGAAAATTGGAATATAGATAGAGCCTTCATCCAGGTCTACAACGACAACAATTTTCAGGACGAGTTAACCTATGCAGAACAGTACGAAGGCGTTGCCATTACCGAGCATCAGCTCCATCGCCTCGACGAACTCCTCAACAACAGTCGAATTAACAGTATTCTAATTTTCCCAGCGTCGGGTCAGCCTCAAGAGGCTGCCGCATTGGTCAACGCCGCAGTCGACTAATGTTGTTATCCAAGATCTTTATAATGCGTCACAAATCCCTTGGTCTCTCTTCCCTTGGTCTCTCTATAGACAGATGATTTTTGTTAAGCGAATTAGCTATAAGCAGAGAATGATTGTATAAGCCAGTGGTGTTAGCTACCGCCTTGGGCTGACCGCAGGCCGAATTGGGGTGATACGCCATGCCGCTGCCCCACTGGCAACCTGGAGCAATGGGCCAATAGTTAAGCTTTCACAAGCCTTCGCTCCCCCTCCATAACATCCAACTATATTAGGAATTGACAGCACCAATGGTGTAGTCCTCTGTACCCAATTGGGTCACTCTCATGATTAGATATCGACTACTTCAAGATTCTGTTTTACTGGGCTTTGGCCTTTGTCTGATTTTGCTGACATTTTTGGCCATGAAGGTAGACCGGTTGGTTAGCTTGACAGAGACTGAGACCACCGATGTTAGTCAGGTTCAGTAGCGTTCGTTAGAGTGTAGGGGTTTCTATCGGAGATAGGCCCGTGCTGTGTGCTGACTCGCTGCTGCAAATGGAGCCATTTCAGGCTCTGCCACTGGAACGCCTGGATTGGATCTGCGATCGCGCCACCCACGTTCATTTGAATCCTGGTGAAGTTTTAGTTCACGAAGGAGACCCGGTCAAGGGGTTTTTCATTCAGGTCTGCGGTCAGGTTACCGTCAGCCGCAACAGCCGCGGCGTAGATATCCCGGTGGGACGTCACGAGAGTCCCTCATTTTTTGGAGAAATTCAGGTTCTGACCGAAGACTTGGTGCCAGTGACCCTGACGGCAGATACCCACACCGACTTGTATCAGCTAGACTGTTGCGATTTTCTAGAGGTTCTGCACAGCTGTCGTGAGTTTGAACGCGATATTTTTCGTACCGTCGGTAATCGGCTGCGTGGGCTGGAGTCTTTTGTTCGTACCCGAGAAAAGATGGCTGCGCTGGGTACCCTGTCGGCGGGGCTGGCCCACGAACTTAATAACCCTGCCGCCGCGCTGGTTCGCGTCCTAAAAGACATTCAGCCCGCCCTATTAGAACTCCAGCGGATGAATCTGGTCTATGGGCAACAGCAGGTGGACGAAGCCCATACGGAAAAGTGGCTAACATTGCGCGATCGCGGCTTTGCAGCAGTGGCCAAACCCGACAACGACCCATTGGCCCAGGGAGACCGAGAAGACGCTCTGGCCGACTGGCTCGAAGACTACGGCGTTGATGAACCCTGGACGCTGGCAGAACCCCTTGCCGCAGGACACGTCGACCCCGAAACGCTGGATGAGCTGATGAGCCGCTGGCGCCATGACAAAACAGAGCTGCGTGACATGGGATTGCGCTGGCTAGCGCTGTCGTTCGACGTTATGGGTATGGTGCGCAACGGGCTCGACGGCGCTGAGCGGATTTCAACGCTGGTACAGTCAATGAAGTCCTACTCGTACATGGACCGGGCGGCCCAGCAAGAGATTGACATTCACAACGGCATCGAAGATACGCTACGGCTGTTTGCTTTTAAGCTGAAGCACGGCGTCAAGGTAGAGCGCAAATACGACAAGACTCTACCTAAAGTTATGGCCTTCGGCAGTGAGCTCAATCAGGTCTGGACCAACCTCATCGATAACGCCATCGATGCGATGGCCGAAGGCGACGTGACTACGCCCCAAATTATCATCCGCACCTGTCAAAAGAACGGGCAGGTGCGGGTGGAGTTTGAAGATAACGGTCCTGGCATTCCCAAAGATATTAAAAGCCGCATCACGGAGCCTTTCTTCACGACAAAGCCAATGGGCAAAGGGTCAGGTCTGGGGCTAGACGTTGTTCGTCGAGTTGTTGAGAACCGTCACGGAGGCGGCCTAATGGTGGAGTCAGAGCCGGGGCGCACCTGTTTTGTAATAACGCTGCCGATGGGGTGAAGTAGACGACGAAGTTGAACCACTGAGAGCGCCACGGTGAGGTGCAACCTGAGCGGGCAGTCCCATCAGCTCACTGGTGCAGATCATCCAGGTTTCAGCGATCGCTTGGAGTTGTTGTTCCATCTGCGCATCCGTACGACTAACACGCGGCAGATCTCCTTTCTGATCGGGCAGGTCGCTCAATTGCCGATCAAAGGCAAACTCTCTAGAGAGATCGCGCCAGAACTGTTCGCCGTAGGCGTCATCAACAGAAGTTGTTTGAGTCATAGTACTGCGAACGCAATCGATAAACATTGATAGATAAACCTACGTTCTCAGAGTGACCAAAAAGCCTGTAAGAATCAGGGTTAGCGACGAAAGTCCCGTGATTCTTGCAACCTTTATACTGGCTTCATTCACGGGAGATCCGCAACCGTCCGTGGGGTTAAGCAAGACTTTGTTCTGACTTTATAAACGAACATCCGTATACGGGTCGGGAGTAAAGTCACGGCGTCCGTTGAGCTAACAAGTTATGACGCTCGCCACTGTGCTTAGGACATTTCTGGCGCTGAAGTGCTTGATGCTGGAGCCCAATGGCCCGCAGTCGCGCACAAATGTTTGTGGCGACTGCTATATGACAGCCCCTAGCTCCGTTAGGCCAAGGCTGCCCAGTCTTTTCCAGAGCCATTTTGTGCCAAGCAGGAGCGTCATACTCAGTGTCCTAACGTAAATGGGGCAGCTATAACAGCTAATCCGGCTGCCCCACCAGAACAAACCCAGCCCAGTTTTTGGGATCGGGATGCTCAGCTTTGACCGACAGCATAGCCGCCTGTAGTGCCCGTGCTTTATTACCGTCCTGCTGAAGCTCGCGATAAAATTCTGTCATTAACAGCGCTGTTGGCATGTCAGGGACCTGCCACAGCGACACCACGACGCTGGGTGCCCCCGCCACCAAAAACGCCCGCGACAGGCCCACCACACCATCACCTGTAATCCGTCCTCGTCCCGTATTGCAGGCGCTGAGGACAACTAGGGCCGCTTGCAGGTCCATATCAACAATCGTTTCCGCACTGAGCCAGCCATCGGTTTGAGGGGAAGCGGGGTCAGTCGGGGCCAATGCCAGCACGCCAGGTAGGCCTACCCGGACGACACGCTCTTGCGCCAGGGCAATCTCCGCAGCAACACCGCCAACCTGCACGTTCTCACCGACAACCACAGCCCCCGGCGTCACGATAACGCCAGTCTCGGCGCGGCTAGGAATGTCGGCGGTCAGCGGCAGGCCAAATTCGTTGAGCTGGGCATCAAAGTCGAGCAGCCCGTGGGTGGCAAAATGCAGAATCTTAGCGTCAGGCAACGCCGCCCGAATTGCGGGCTCGGTGGCAGCAGACGCAATCACGGGTTCTGTACCCAGTAGGGCCGCAATCGCCACCGCTTCGGCTTCGGCCCCGGGTAAGGGGGGTAGCGGCCGTGACGCGCCCGGTAGGGTCGGCATCGTCACTGGATTGCCCACCACCAGCGCGGCAGAACTGAGGGCAAACGGCTGGGCAGATTGGGTCAGCTGTAGCGTCTGGACGGACGGGGTAACCGACAGCTGATGCCGTTCAACCAGATAAGCCCCAGTGCCATCTCGCAGAGCAGCAAAAGGAACCAAAAATAACGCCCCCTCCGGCACAACGATTACCGGTTCATCCGGTGAGTTTGGTAAGACGTGAGCAATCGGCTCGATCAACAGCTGATGCAGCAGCTTGAGCGATTCTGCCTCCAGATCGGTCGCTTCAGCCGGACGGCGAGTCCCCGATAAGCTCCAGTCAAAATCTCCAAAGCCGCGATTGCTAACCCCCAGGTCCGAACGACTCACCTGGACTAGCGAAGCCAGCGGCGAAAGGTTATCTATTCGAGCCGAAAAATCCGTCCAGATGTCTGTTAGCGAGACTCGTTTGAATGTGATCTGTCCCGTAGGGGCGATCGCCCAAATCAGCAGGACATCCTCTGTCTCAATTTCGTTTCCCAAAATCCGTCGCCCATCGGTCAAGACAGAATAGGTCACGACCGTAGCCTGTTCCTGACGGGCCACCTGCCTGAGGTCGCTAAGGCTAGGCATACTCGGGGACTGGCTCGATAGGGCAGCAGCCAAAGCCCGTCCTCGGCTCCGCTCAGCCCAGACCAACGCCGCTTCAGTTTGCCCCTGCTCAACTAAAACGCGCTGGAGCAAATTGTAGGTATATCTCTGCTGCTCAAACAGGGTGACGCGATCCAAATCATCATTGCTAGGCAGCGCTCGGACGGACTCCCATCCCGCGATGGCTTCTTTTAGCACCGCCTCGGCCTCGGTGTATCGTCCCAGGTAATAGTAGGCCAGACCCAAATTGCTGAGTTCGGCCTCAATCCGAAAGCTATCCACCCGCTGCAGCTCGATCAGGTCTTCTAGCGGTTCAATGGCAGCCTCGTACCGACCCAGCAGCAACAGGGTTCGGCCTATCCGCTGGAGGACTTGCCGCCGACGTACGGCGGTTGTCGGACTTGTGGACAAGGTTTGCCACTCACGCTCGTAGGCCGAAAGGGCCGCCTCGTACTGCTGCTGTTCAAATAGCTGATCGGCTGGTGTCGACGCTACCCATGCCTCCGACAATTGCGCCTCAACAGGCAGCACTTCGGCAGATGTCAGCGACTCAACGGCCCCAACCGGCAGGCCACGGCCCGCTAGGGCCATTCCCCATCCGGTCAGACAGAGTGCACCAATAGCTAGAAAGCGTTTAGACATTGCGTTTAGAGAGTCGAGCGGGAGTATGCAGCTAGTGCCATTGATGAGCTTTGTAGGGGTCATCACCGACCCACCGACACGGGTCAAGCCAGGACTCCCAGTCGGAGATGTTCTAATCTGTGCAAAAAATTATTCTGTTATCCGTAAAAACGCGGTAACAGCCTGTAGACATTCATACGTCTACCCTTCCACTTTTCCCGGATTTTATGAAAACAATCAGAAATAGTGAGTTGAACGCGTTAGATTAAGTAGTCAAAATAAGATCGTGAGGCTATAATCGTCTGCAATCTTTGCTCTAATAGCTTGATTTTTTGCGCTGTATTTTGGCAGCTTCAGTTTTCACGCTAGTTAGGGACCTGTCGTTCTGAACAGTGCCCTGGCTGCTACGCGGATCATCGCTCCACCTGTGTCGTTGCTCATACGTCACTATTCATGCGCCATCACCGATGTGCCATTGTTGTGTGCCGTCATCGTCTTGGTCTTGGGATTCAACCATTGATACTCAACACTGGGACAATATGCCTATTCCTTACTGTTCACGCGTCACGTTAAACCCCGTCCAGTTCAAGTCTGTAGCTTTCCTCAGGGAAAAGCGCAGTCCTGGATATATCTAATCTGGACATATCTAATCTGGACATAGCCAATTAGATTCCCCCCGGTTATCGCTGCAAGATAGTCGGGTCAGCAGCGGCTAGGTCAAAGGCTAGATCAAAAACGTCTACGCTAGGCCCAAACGACTGTTTTTCCAAAGCTGTTCTGAGGTTAACTGCCCTAACGGTCCCACCTTTAGGTATGTCAATCATTGAAGCTATAACCCTTTCAGCCTAAGGCCTGTAGCTTTTCTCCAAGGAAAACTTCAGCTTTGACTATCGCTAAAGCAATTAGCAACAGCGTTCGGCAAGATTAGGACGAAAGTCAGACAAAACTGCCCAAGGCACTCAAGTTCGGTTTTCTAGGCTGGGTAACCCTACCCAGGCACAATACCCAAACCGCCATTATAGGTCTAGGCAAAGCGGTCAAACCGTTTGCAATAAGCCGCAGCTTTGCACAGTTGCATCTCTCAGGAAGATTTAACATCAACCTCAGTTGCTTCCAGGCTTAGGGCAAGATACTGAAAACCGTTATGGGCCTTCTGTCGGTTTCAGCAGACCGTTGGCCATTAGATCAGATCGTCATCAGGTCGTCATTAGGCAGATTGCACACGCAACGAGTCTTTAAGAACTTAGGAGGAGCTATTAGGACTGTCTATCAACAAAGAAGCGTGTTAACATAAACTCATAATGAATTCGCTTTACGGTTGATTCAGAGATAGCGTCAGTTCAGCTGCCCAGTCAGCTTTTGCTCCGCCTCCCCGCTTCAGCCCATTCCTAAAGCGTTAGCGCTCCAGTCAGCTAACTGGCTGACTCCTCACTCCAGGCGTTATCAAGTTCTGTTGATATTGGGAAAGCTAGTATTAGCCCAGAGGTCCTATCCCTATATATCAGAGACACCTTTATATAAAGACATCTCTACATAAAGAGAGTCACCACCAGCAGAGTCAAACGTGATCGATTGGTGCGATCGCAGCCCGTCTCCTGGTCAGCCCCCGTTAAACGCGACGACATCATCACTTCAATCCTTAACCGTTTTGTCTTTTTGAGCGACTCACCAGCTCTTCAGCGCCTTTTCCCTTTCAGCGGAGGTCCGTACTCATGACTAAAACCTCATCCACAGCCGCCACAACGCTCTCTACGACTAAGTCGTCGTCTACTCAGCCTGCCAAGAAGCAGGCTCAGTCTCGCAGCAAATCGACCCCGCTTTACACGACTGATGCCGTTCGGACCTACCTCCACGAAATTGGGCGCGTTCCTCTACTCACCCACGAAGAAGAAATCATTCTGGGTAAGCAGGTACAGAAACTCATGGCACTGCTTGACCAGCAGACACAGCTTGCAGACGCATTAGAGCGTGAGCCATCGCTGTCAGAATGGGCTGAGGCCGCTAACCTGACTGAGACAGAGCTCAACAAGAAGCTCCGCCAAGGCAAGCGAGCTAAGCGCAAGATGATTGAGGCCAACCTGCGTCTGGTTGTTGCGGTAGCCAAGAAGTATCAGAAGCGCAACCTGGAGTTCCTAGATCTAATTCAGGAAGGGACGTTGGGACTAGAGCGTGGCGTTGAGAAGT
>CAWUKV010000197.1:0-10319 GCA_963923025.1 uncultured bacterium | reverse complement strand
CCCCGGTCACTGGGGGACTGAAAGACATGCTGCACCCGGTTGGCAGCATGTGCCAGTCCTGATTGCCCTGTTTGTGGGTATCAGCCTGTTTCTCGTTGCCTTTTTGAAACCTGGCATTTGGGGCGTAGACGGCAACGACATGCTGCAAATGTCCCAGTCACTGATTACTAAGGGCAACTTCACCATTCAACCCGGTGCAGGTGGTATTCAAGGCCCCGACGGTCAGTATTACTCCATTCGCTACCCGCTCTTACCCTTAGTAGCCACGCCCTTTGTCGGTCTGGGCATGCTTATCGGCAACCTGTTGAACCTACCCACCCAATACACCTCGGCCACCTGCGGTTTAGTCCTCAACATTCTTCTAACCGCAGGAACCGCCGTGCTGGTCTGGCTCATGACCGTCCGCCTAGGCGGCACCCGCAGCGGAGCCTATATCGCCGCAGTGGGCTTCACCTTTGGCACTATTGCCTTAGTCTACTCCCGAGAATTTTTTGCGGAGCCGCTACTCTCCTTCATCATCACGCTGGCGCTATATCTGGCCTTTGGTCACTCGCGTGCAGCTCACATTAGTGCGGGTGTGCTGGCTGCCCTAGCGATCGCAGCCAAGCCTGCCGGAATTCTCCTCGCACCGGTCCTGGCCCTGTACTTTCTGCTTAAGCAGTACGCTTGGTGGCGCATTCTCATCCCCTGTGTCGGCGGTGCCGCTGGGGTTGGCTTGTTCTTGCTCTATAACTACGCCCGCTTTGGCAGCTGGGCCTCGTCAGGTCAAGACACTTCGCAGCTCAGCTTTGACGGCTTCATCCCCCGTGCCATTGGGCAATTAGTTAGCCCCAGCGCGGGCGGTGGTCTCTTTCTTTACAGTCCCCCCACAGTGCTAGCGGTTGTGGGCATTTGGGCACTGTGGCAACACCGCAAAGCCGAATGGGTAGCACTAGTGGGCATCTTCATGGGCTTTTGGCTGCTCCACAGCGGCTGGGCCTTTAACGGCTGGAACTGGGGACCGCGATTTCTAGTACCGATTATCCCCGCCATGATGGTGCCGGTCGGGCTGCTGGGGCGACGCTGGCGCATGCCGGTGGCGGGCCTAATCCTGCTGGGCTTTGTAGTTAATTCCCCCACCCTCGTTGCCTTTTACCAGCGCTACTATGCAGAAGTCGCCGACCAAAGCACCGATCTGCTGATGCAAACGCTGTCGCTGTGGAGCGACCCTGGCGGTGCGCCCATTATTAACATTTGGGGTGCAACGTTCCGGCAGCTACAAGCGGCTTTTACCACCCCAGTACAAGACATTGTTGCTAACGTCGGCGCACCACCAGAGCTGGGTAGCCTGGCGGAAGCCGAGCTGCTGCGCATTGTAGCGGTGTGGTGGTGGTTCTTACCGGTAGCGGGGTTTCCGGTTTGGGCCGGGTTTGCGATCGCGGCTCTCCTGGTCGCCACTGCCGTTTGGTTCCTATGGCGCGGCTGGAGGCTCAGCCAACCCCGCCCTAATAACCAAATGGCTCCCGTTTAATCTGTTTCGCTTTTCGCTGCTATAGCTAACGCCCTATCCTCCAATTCTAATGAAGCTGATTATTCAGATCCCCTGCTACAACGAAGAAGGCACGCTGGGTATTGCCCTATCAGAACTCCCGCGTGAGCTACCCGGCGTCGATAAGGTCGAATGGCTGATCATTAACGACGGCAGCGTAGACCGCACCGTAGATGTGGCCCGCGAATGGGGCGTAGACCACATCGTCAGCTTTGACCACAACCAAGGGCTGGCAAAGGGCTTCATGGCCGGTCTCGAAGCTTGCCTAAAATCCGGTGCTGACATCATCGTCAACACCGACGCCGACAACCAGTACTGCGCCGCCGACATTCCCAAACTCATCCAGCCCATTCTCGACGGAGATGCCGAAATTGTAGTTGGGGCTAGACCCATCCTACAGATCAAGCACTTCTCACCCATCAAGAAAGTGCTGCAAAAGCTGGGCAGCTGGGCCGTGCGCGTCGCCAGTAACACCCAAGTTGCCGATGCCCCCAGCGGCTTTCGCGCCATGAGTCGCAACGCCGCCCTACAGCTCAATGTCTTTAACGAGTACACCTACACTCTAGAAACGATTATCCAGGCGGGCCAAAAGGGCATGGCAATTGCCTCCGTGCCTATTCGCACCAACGGCTACCTGCGGCCCTCCCGCCTAGTTAAAAGCATCTTTGCCTACGTGCAGCGATCGCTCTTCACTATCCTGCGCATTTTTGTCACTTATCGGCCGCTGTCGTTCTTCACCATCTTGGGCACGATTCCCTTTGGCCTCGGTATGCTGCTAGGCATCCGCTGGCTGTGGCTCTATTTCATGTTCTTTGAGCAGACGGGACGGAGTCACATTCCCAGCCTAATCCTGACCGCCATTTTGCTGCTAATGGGCTTCCAGCTATGGATTTTTGGCATTATCGCCGATGTCATGTCGGTTAACCGCAAGCTGCTGGAGGACGTACAGCTGCGGCTGCGCCGGGCCGAGATTGACTCCCACGCCAAACGCCAACGCCAGCGGGAATTGCTGTAACTACGGGCACAGCATGCTGTGCACCTCCTATTCTTTGTACGGGCACAGCATGCTGTGCCTCTCATATATGCCCACCCCATGAAAGACCTCTTTGCCCGCGCGGCCCTGGCCCAGATTCCTAAGATTCTGACCCTGCAGGACCGCAACCCCCATAGCCCCCACTACGGTTGCTTCGACCGCAACTACTGGCAGTACAAAATCATTGACTTCCCCAGCGGCATGTCCCAGGAGTTTGTCTGGCCCCTGGCGCTGGTTTACGACATGCCCCTGCCGGATAACCCTTATTACCAACAGCCCGCTATCCGCGACTGGGTGGAAGCTGGCATTGAGTTTGCCGCCAAGAGCGCCCACCCCGACGGCTCCTGCGACGACTATTTCCCCTTTGAGCGAGCTGGGGGCGCAGCCGCCTTTTCTCTGCTGGCCTGCCTCGAAAGCTACCGTCTACTGGGGTTAGAAAACCCAACAGCGCTGAAGTTTTTCGAAACGCGGGCAGACTGGCTAGCCCACCACCAAGAAAGCGGACGGCTGACCAATCACCAGGCACTCATTGTGCTATGTCTAGAGCTGGCATCGCGTCTGCTAAACACCAACAAATGGGAACAGGCCATCAAAGACCGCCTGGCCCAGGTACTATCGTGGCAGGACCCAGAAGGCTGGTTTCAAGAGTACGAAGGCTGTGATCCGGGCTACCACACTCTGACGATTTCCTGCCTGGCGCGGGTGTATGGGTTTCGACCCAGTGAAGAATTGAAGGCTGCGATCGCAAGCGGCGTCCGCCTCGTCACTCACTTTGTTCACCCCGATGGCTCCTACGGCGGCGAATATACCAGCCGCAACACCTACAACTTCTTTCCCCACGGGTTTGAGTTAGTTGGCCGCTGGATGCCCGAAGCCCTCAGCATCAACGATCGCTTTCTGGAAGGGCTCAAGAATGGTGTCGGCACCTGCTACGCCGACGACCACATTGTCGGCCACCATACCTGGAACTACCTGCTCACCTGGAAAGACTTTGTCGAGGACCGCCCGCCTACCAAACCCGCCCAGCCTGGTCGCGTTTGGCTACCCAACGCCCGTATCCTCATCGACCAGCGCCAGGACACTAAGCTTTACCTGGCATTGAACAAGGGCGGCGCATTCAAATTCTTCCGTGATGACCGCCTCGTCCTGTCTGATACTCAGTTCTCCCTCCAAGTCCGCCAGGGTAGCAAGCTCAAGAATGCCGTCGGCCATCTGGTGGGCGACTACCAGTACCAAGTCGAAGACGATCAGGTCACTATCTCCGGTCCCCTCGGCTGGGCCAAGCAAAAACAGATGACGCCGCTGAACCTGATGATTTTGCGCGTGGTCATGCTTACCGTAGGCCGTTTCTTCCCCAACCTCATCCGTAAGCTGCTGCAAAAGATGCTAATCACCGGCAAAACCGCAGCCCCCTTCCAGTTCAAGCGTCAGTTCACCTGGCAGGGCAATCAGTGGCAGGTCCGAGACGAACTCAGTGCCGAAAGCTGGGATAGCGTCATGACCGCAGGCATTGGCGGCGCTCAGACGTCTATCTACGTGGTGATGAGCCGCACCTACCAGCCCAGTCAGCTCCAGCCCTGGCAAGACCTCGCGCCTCAGGTGCGGCAGCTTGCCCCCGGCCAATCCCTCAAGCTAGACCGCCAGTTGTAGACGAGCATGGCACACACAGAGACGAGCATGGCACACACAGATAAATGAGACCTTGAACTGTCGGCTTAGCCCTCACCCCAAATCCCTCTCCCCAAGTGGGATGGACTTTGATACAAGCTCTAACCTGCGAATACTCAGCCTTTTATAGAACCCACCATGAAGCGGATTATCTCCATTGTTGTCAGCCTGGTCATCCTGGCGATTCTCTACACCAAGATTGACATTGCCCGGCTGCTGGAGGTTTTTCGTAACTGTAACCCAGTGTGGATGGTGGTGAGCCTAGGCATGGTGATTCCCATTACCTTCTTCACGGCCTGGCGACTTAAGCAGCTGGTGCCCGCACAGGCTCGCATGAGCCTATGGGAGGCCAACCGACTCATCCTTGCAGCCAGCGTCCTGAATATGGTGCTGCCTTCCAAAATGGGGGACATTGCCAAGGCATACTTTATGCGCGATCGCGGCCACCTTAGCGGCACCCTCTCCCTCTCCATCGTGGTTTTCGAGAAAACCTGCGACATGCTCTCACTGCTGCTGTGGTGCACCTTTGGCCTGCTACTCTACCCCCAAAAAGATGCCTTTTTCTGGACCATGACCGTGGGCATTCTCGGTGGTCTTACATTGGGTCTACTTATGCTGGGGTCAAAGAAGTTTGCGCAGTTCTTCTTTCTTGCAGCCCGCCGCTTCGCCCCCAAAAAGATTGCTGAAAAGCTCAAATCTATGCAGCTGTCCTGGGGCGAAATGCACAACTACGTCTGGTCTAGCCGTTCGCGCCTCACTCGCGTTGCGGGCATGTCCATCTTTGTCTGGTTCCTACATCTACTGCAAATTTGGCTGTTCATCCTGGCTCTCAACGCTTGGGCTCCCCCCGTTGCCAGCTTTGCCCTGTCACCCCTAGCCATCCTCGCCGGGCTGCTCCCCCTCACCTTTGCAGGCGTCGGCACGCGCGATGCAGCCCTAGTGCAGCTCTATGCCCCTTACTTCGGCCCCTCCGTCGGCGCAGCCCTTGGCCTACTCTGTACCTCCCGCTACTTCCTCCCCGCCATTGGCGGCCTGCCTTTCCTTAGCCAGTACATGAGCACAGTGAAACGCATGAAAAAGGCATAGCGGTAGATTTTCACGACCAGACTAAGCAGGGCCAGTTACTTCAACTGTCACACCTTGCTAGCTCGTCCATTTTCTTCCCTGTTCAGCCCAAGCCTTTATTGGTATAGAACCGCTCTGGGCTCAGGCTACGGTTTGACATTGCTCAAAAAAAGAGAACTTTCATAGCCAGTCCGATAAAGCTATCCAGATAAAAATCGGTCATTGCAGAGGCTCCTCATACTGGGGTCATGTTTCAGGAGAACAGACCGATGAAAGCCATCAACAACAACCAAAACCACAGTACCAGCTGGATCTTTCAAACCTGGGCCGCCTTTATTCTCTCGATGTTTGCCACGGGCGTCGGACTCGTTTACCTACCCATGGACGGCTGGTCTCGTGGCTACATGGCTGTCAGTGTGGTGTTTACCGTCAGCTCAACTATTAACGTCTCCAAAACTAGCCGCGACCTGCATGAATCCAAAAAAATCACAGCCCGTGTTGACGAAGCCCGTGTAGAAAAGCTGTTGTCAGATCATCACCCACTAAAATAGGTCGGCTGAAGTAGACACATCGGATACACAAAGCGCTGTGCCATTACCTGATCGTGGCCACAGCGCCAATTTACATCCCACAAGAGGAAAATTAACGATTGTTAAGTCATTAACGATTTGTTACATTACGCAGGTATCTAAAATTTGACTATCTGAATTAGACGGGAATTTATGAAAGCACTCGCGATCGCGCAACGCATCTGCTTTACGGTTCACATCGCTTCTTTGGTGTTCGGTTTGGCGGGGCTTTTGCTAGTGCTGCCCCATCCAGAGTTTATTGCCCGACTGCCTGAGATTGGGCGAACGGCGTTCCAGTGGTCGATGACTGGTGGTGGCGCGGTGTATATGGTCTCTGGTGCAGCCGCGATCACGATCTACGCCTACCGCTACCTCAAAGTCTGGCACTGGCTGACATTCATGGTGCCCGCCATCGGCCTCTCCCTCGGTGCTGAACTGCTGGGCACCAGTACCGGCTTTCCTTTCGGCGCTTACCACTACCTGACGGGCCTTGGCTACAAGATTGCTGGACTAGTACCCTTTACTATTCCCTTGTCCTGGTTCTATCTGGGCTTCAGCGCCTATATCCTGGCCCTAGCCGGTCTCAAAACCACAGGTCGGCTCCGCTGGTTAGGAGCCATCCTCTTCGGCTCCTTGCTCCTGACCTCCTGGGACTTTGTTTTAGACCCGGCCATGAGCCAAACCACCATGCCCTTCTGGGCTTGGGAGCAGCCCGGTGCTTTCTTTGGTATGCCCTACCAAAACTTTGCCGGTTGGTTTGGTACAGGCGTCGTATACATGGGTGTAGCAACGCTGCTTTGGTGGGTTAAACCGCTGCCGCCCCTCAACTTTCCCTTGGGCTTTCCACTAGCCATGTACCTGAGCAACTTTGTCTTTGCCATGGTCATCAGCATCGACGGCGGCATCTATCCACCCATTCTGCTCGGGCTCCTGCTGGGCGTCATTCCTGCTGTACTGCTTTACCAAAGCGCAACCGCTGCCCCCGAGGCCGACTTTGAATCGCTCAGCACGCTGGTTCCCGGCCAAGGTGACGCCTAAGTGAGTCTAACAACCTTCGCTGGGGCGCTGTCACTAAGTTTGCTGGCCCTCCAGTTGCCACCTACTTTTCTACTCCTTTCCCGACTGATGCGGGGTGCCCGCCGTCAGGCACCAATTGTGCCGCGTACGGCAACACCCACACAAAAAGGGGCCGTTAGCGTCATCGTTCCTACCCTCAACGAGGCCCATCGCATTGAGCCCTGCTTGCAGGGGCTAACTCAACAGGGCGACGAAGTCCGAGAAATTATCGTGGTCGATAGCCGGTCTACCGATGGAACTCAGGCCAAGGTTGCAGCTATGGCCCAGCGCGACCCGCGCATTCGTCTGGTCACAGACGAGCAGTTACCCAAAGGCTGGGTCGGTCGTCCGTGGGCACTGCACAATGGTTTCCTAAATGTAGACCCCGCCAGTGACTGGATTGTCGGTATCGATGCCGACACCCAGCCTCAGCCCGGACTCATTGCCAGCGTCCTGCACGAAGCAGAAACTCAGGGATATGACATTGTGTCCCTCTCCCCCAAATTCATTCTGCAGTCCGCCGGAGAATGGTGGCTACAGCCTGCCCTGCTGATGACGCTGATCTATCGCTTTGACTCTGCCGGAGTAGGGCGACCCGAGGCAGAACGAGTTATGGCTAACGGTCAATGCTTTCTCTCTCGTCGCACTGTCCTAGCCCAGATGGACGGCTACAGCTGTGCCGCAACCTCCTTCTGTGATGACGTTACGCTAGCCCGTGCCGCTGCCCGACGCGGGTTCAAGGTTGGCTTTCTCGACGGAGCTAACGTCATTAGCGTGCGCATGTACGAAGGAATAGTCGAAACCTGGCAGGGCTGGGGTCGCTCGCTAGACCTTAAAGATGCAGCCTCTAAAGGACAACTCTGGTGTGACCTATGGATGTTGGTCAGCACTCAGGGGATACCCATACTGGCCCTGCTGCTGCTGTCTGTATTCGCGCTCCAGGGTGCCCACTCGCCATTTTTGACTGCCGCCTTGGGGTTAAATGGCGTACTGCTGCTCATCCGCTGTGGCATGCAGGCTGCTGTAGCAGGTTCCTATCAATGGCCTAAAACCCGTTGGTCCACCGCACAGTACTTCTGGCTAGCTCCGCTAGCAGACCCGTTAGCAGCAGCCAGAATTGCTCAATCATCGTTTCAAAGTTCTATTCAGTGGCGCGGGCGGGTCTACCAGAAAGGCCTACTGTAGACATTGGACTGTAAACATTGGCTCGACTACGGCATTTTTGGTGAATCTCCATGCCGTACAACACATGCGCCATAGAGTTTTTTCTGCATTAATCCTCTTAAAGGTTACTTCGCGACAAAGTTCACCAGCTTACCAGGGACAACGATCACCTTCTTGATTTCCTTCCCTTCTAGGTAACGCTTGGCAATATCAGAGTCTTTGGCATACTGCTCTAGCTCATCTTTACTGGCGCTAGCAGGCACCGGAATCGTCCCTCGGGTCTTACCCATGATTTGGATAACTAGGGTAATTTCGTCGGCGACGAGTGCCTGCTCATCTACAGCGGGCCAGGCAGCTTTGTGGATTGAGCTGCCAAAGCCGAGCTGATGCCAGAGTTCGTCAGCGATGTGTGGGGCAAACGGGGCCAGCAATACGACCAGGGTTTGAATGCCTTCAGCATAAACCACGGTTGTCTTTTCTTTCGCATCATTAAGCGCGTTGCTGAGCTTCATCAGCTCAGAGACAGCAGTGTTAAACTGATAGCCCTCTTCAATGTCTTCAGTAATCTCTTTGATAGCAGTGTGAGTGGCACGGCGGAGATCTTTTTCTGCCTTGCTAAGGTTATCTGTTGCTATAGCTGTAACTCGCTCAGCTCTATTGTTTTCTTCGACAAAGGCCATGACCAGTCGCCAAACGCGATTCAGAAAGCGAAACTGACCTTCCACGTCAGCATCGTCCCACTCTAAGTCCTTCTCAGGCGGGGCCTTAAATAAGATAAACATTCGGGCAGTATCAATGCCGTACTTGTCGATGACTTCTCCAGGCGTCACACCGTTGTATTTCGACTTCGACATTTTCTCGTAAAAGACGTCAAGCGCATCGCCCGTCTCTGGGTCTGTTGGATTGCTAGAATCAGTGACCGACGAGGGCGGAATGTACTTCTCAGTCTTTGGGTTTTTGTAGGTGATGCCCTGCACCATGCCCTGGGTCAACAACCGCTGAAAAGGCTCATCGAAGCTAAGCAGTCCTCGGTCTCGTAGCGCTTTGGTAAAGAAACGAGAATAGAGCAGGTGCAAGATAGCATGCTCAATGCCGCCCACGTACTGGTCTACAGGAAGCCAGTCGTTAACCTTATCTTTCTCAAAAGCCTGGGCTTCGTTTTTGGCATCGGCGTAGCGCAGGTAGTACCAGGAGGAATCAATGAAGGTGTCCATCGTGTCGGTCTCGCGCGTTGCCGCCGTGCCGCAGTTGGGGCAGGGTACGTTGATCCAGTCGGCCATCTTGGCTAGAGGAGAACCGCCTCGACTGCTGAACTCCACGTCTTCGGGCAGGACAACGGGCAGATGTTCATCAGGTACGGGGACCGTACCGCAGCTGGGGCAGTGGATAACGGGAATGGGCACACCCCAATAGCGCTGACGAGAGATTAGCCAGTCGCGCAGACGGTAGTTGGTTGTGCCTTCGCCTTTGTCGTTAGCTTCAAGGTAAGCGATCGCTTGTCCCACGCTCTCTTTTTCACCTTTGCCCGCAGGCACGCCGTCCAGGGGACCAGAGTTAACCATCACGCCGTCGTGGGCGTGGGCTTTCTCCATTGTTGCCCCGTCTAGCATTTCGCCTTCTGGCTGAACAACAACTTTAATATCAAGGCCAAATTTGCGGGCAAAATCAAAGTCACGCTGGTCGTGGGCAGGCACGGCCATGATGGCACCCGTGCCGTAGTCCATCAGCACATAGTCGGCAATCCAAATAGGAACTTTCGCTTCGTTTACTGGGTTGATCGCATAGCTGCCGGTCCAGACGCCGGTTTTCTCCCGATTCTCGGCCGTCCGGTCAATCTCGCTTAAGTTAGTGGCCTGTTCCTGGTAGGTCTTGATCGCCTCGGTCTGCGCTTCAGTTGTAAGCTTTTCGACCAGGGGATGCTCTGGCGACAGCACCATGAAGGTTGCGCCCCAAAGGGTGTCGGGGCGAGTGGGGTAGATAGTACTCGGGTCGCCCGCCTCGGTGTGGAAAGTAACGTGGGCACCCGTAGATTTGCCGATCCAGTTCGCCTGCATCAGCTTGACGCGTTCGGGCCAGCCAGGAAGCTTGTCCAAGTCGGCCAAGAGCTGATCGGCATAGTTGGTAATCTTCAAGAACCACTGCCGCAGCAGCTTGCGCTCTACCTTCGCGCCAGACCGCCAGGACCGCCCTTCGCTATCGACCTGCTCGTTAGCCAGCACGGTCTGGTCGATGGGGT
>CAWUKV010000196.1:0-10388 GCA_963923025.1 uncultured bacterium | reverse complement strand
TGTCTCCCGTGGACTGCCGCACCCCGATCAGCGCCTTAGTCACTTCTACCCCAGCCACTGCACCCAGCAGAGCCCCCACCACTGTTTTGCCTTGCAGCAGCAGTAGCCCATACTGCAACGGAGCCTCCCAGGCCAGATAGACATGTTGCAGCATGACCAGTAGTTTGGCACCCGCCAGCGCGCCAACCATGCCACCAACTATCACAGAGGTTTGCTGACTGGCAGACAGCGTCGAGCTGCGACTGTTGCGTAACACCAGCCGCAGCGCCACCGTGTACGCCAGCGACTCAAACACAAAATGCGGGTGAATCCGCCAGGGACCAACCGGAATCCATACCGGAAACTCGATGCCAGAAATCATGGCACTTAGTCTAGCGCCAATGGGCTTGGCCCACAGGCTCAGCTAACCTCGATTAACCACATCAGGGTTACAGCTCTGACTGACGGCGACCGAGTTCGTACACGCCACAGCCCATGCAGGCGATAATGCCCAGGCTGAGCGTCCAGCTACGGTCAAAGCTGTAGTCCACCAAAAAGGTACACACCACCCCAGCCAAGATAAATGGAATAATGCTGAAAACAGAAGCGTAAAATTCGTTCTGAGATTCTCTGGCCTCGCGGGTACGGTCAAACTCTTCCTGAGAGGTATACATAAACCGCTCGGCAAAGTTGAACCAGCGGTTGAGCTGCTGCATGAACCACTCACCCACTGGCGAAAAGCCGAGGTATAAAGCCAAAGCCCAAAGCAGCGACCCGGCTATAAAAGACTTGTCAATTGAGAACGGCAACGGCAGCAAGGGAATCCACATGAACAGGCTCTAGGGCGCAGGTGCTTAGAGCGTAAAGTTAGCGAAGTTTTTCTTTACGTCTCTACACATCATACCAGTCTGTTTTGAGAAGTCATTCAGGAGCAGAATTGGTAACGCTGACTGCGGCAGGTGGTCAAAATCGTATGTATATTATGTGTCACTTTGCTGGTGCCACACCGAGTAACGCTATCTCCTGAGAATCGAGCGCTACGTGATGGTCTTGGTCACTTTGCTGGTGCCACACCGAGTAACGTTGTTCCTTGAGAACTCAACGCTCCGTGACTTGCAATCAGCTCAATCTTTGTGCCGATTGCTATATCTTGAGGCGGGGGGCACCGCTCCCACACCACTGTCGTTACGCATCTGCCAATGTTAGATCCGTCTTTGGGCCGTCCTGTTTACCCTGTAGGGGCATACTCGCTGTCTGGGCTAGCCCATCAGGCAGAAACGCTACTGTCGCTTGATACTATCCAGGGCTACCTATTACAGATTGATCCGGCGACGGGCAACACGACAATTCTCAATCCCCGGCAGGTGATCAAATTTCAGGGCGCAACCGGGTTGGCAATATGGGAGCAGCAGCTCTGGCTAACGCAGGACAAGCAGGTCTGGATAGGTGAGCTGGCCAATTCTGCTAGCAGCTCTGAGGCGGGCTTAGCCGGAGATTGGGCGCTGAAACCCTTTGTCCATCTGCCCTACGCAGTGGACGATGTGGCCGTGTGGGATCAGACGGTCTACATCACCTGTAAGAAAGCGGGGCGTATCTTTGTTTACGACGCCGAGAGCGGAGAGCGGATCACGCAGTTTGCGTTGCCGGGTATTGGTACGGCCAAGATCTCGGTGGCAGGTGGTCTGCTCTGGCTGTGCGATCAGCTGGAGCAAACCGTTTACGGGTTAGACCGCGGTACGGGGGAAGTTCTCGTTAACGTGCTAACGCCCTACGCCTCACCCACGGGCATTTGGGCACCGCCAGAAACAACCCATGAGGGCGGATCGCTATGGCTGACCTACGCCTTTGATGAGCCCTACGTGCGAGATAACCCCAACCAGCCAGAATTTCCCTATGAGCTAACGTTTCGCGATCGCACCTTCCTGCACTGCCTCCACTTCACCCAACAGGACAAGGTCGCCCTCTCCACCGGCTATAAGATCGAGATGATCTACGCCGAGGAGCTAGAGCCGTTGGATGATGTGACGCTCAAGGACGCCCGTTGGCACATGGCCTTCCCAGCGAACACCCCCCGGCAGAAGCGTCTGTCGGTAGAGCCTGTGGGGCGTCCGTTCGAAACCATTCAAATCAACGGTCAGGACGTAGCCGAGTTTACCTTTGATAGCCTACAGCCCAACGAGCGCCACCTGTTTGGCTGGCGGGCTGTGCTAGAGGTGCGCGGTATTAAACACCAGCTTTTGCCTAGCCATGTGGAGAGTGCGCCCGAGCTGTCTGCCGAGTTTAAGGCCAAGTATCTGGTTGATGACGATGAACTAGCAATGGATAACCCCGTCATTCAGGCTGCGGCCAAGGAAGCCGCCAGACGGGAAACCAACCTACTGCGCAAGATTCTCAGCATCCGCAACTACGTGTACGACAAGCTGTCCTACGGCATCCGTCCAGCTATCGACACCCCTGATGTAGTGATTGAGCGGGGAATTGGCTCCTGTGGCGAATATGTAGGACTACTGCTGGCGCTGTACCGGCTCAACGGTATTGCCTGTCGCACCGTGGGCCGCTACAAGTGCCCGCCCCGAGCCGAACAAATGGGCGTACCGCTCGAGCCCGAGTTTAATCACGTGTGGATTGAGTTTTATATTCCCGGTTACGGCTGGCTGCCGATGGAGTCTAACGTGGACGACGTGCAGGAGGGTGGCCCTTATCCCACGCGCTTTTTCATGGGTCTGCCCTGGTACCACATTGAAATGGCGAAAGAGGTCTCCTTTGGCAAGCTGCACCTGCCCGAGGGCTCACCGGAAGTCAAAATCAGCAACCTGGCGCTCAATCATGTGCGGTTTAGAATCTTAGAAGAGTTAACCGAGTAGCGCCGATGGCTGGCTTAAATCTGCTGCGGGCGGAATCGTTCCAGCCCGAAACCCGTTGATGGGCCCTAGGGTCGTCTGCTGCGGGTAAAGCGAGAAGCGCTGACGGTGCAGGTGCTGCCACATTTGGACGCGATCTCGGCCCTACTGGCCTCTCCCTAACAAAGTCTACAGCCGGTGAACGGCATACTCATGCAGCTGGTGTGCGCGGCTTACATTTCCCAAACGATTTCGCGCAAGCGGCAGTCGCAGGTTGTGAACTGGTCTGAAAAAGAAATCAGCGTGACCGTAGCTGGGATTCTGGTGCTAGGGATAATCCTGTAATCGCTGTCCAGTTACGAGCGCGAAGTTGAGTCCTAGTACTTTGTCCATAGCCGTTGCCATTGAGGGCGCAGATGCCTGAGTTTCATAAGCCGATAGCAGGTTTTCGAGCGCCATCGTGAGTATAGGTATCGGAATTTTGGCTGCGTAGTCGGCAAAGGCCCGAGCCGCCCAATCGCCCCGCTGTATAAACATCAGCAGTTCAGAACGGAACGTTTCAGAAGGCAGTCCGGTCAAAATGGGATCGAGCCGGTGGGTCAACAGCCGTAAATTTTGGGTATTGCGAATCGAGATGGGGAGCAGCGCCGTCATAGGAAGCCAAACGTGGTCAGTTCGAAACGCCACCTCGCAGTTTTGGCCCTCAACTGTAACCACCTGCCCCAACGGGCGAAATGCAGTGGTGAAAGCGACTAGGTCACCTTGGTAAAGGGTAGGAAGGGACAGAGATTGCACAGCAGCGCTATCGGCCAATCGCCTTCACCATAAAAATGCCGCCGAAATACAGAAACAGCACGGCACCGGCCAACAAACTTTGAGTGATGGGGTCCGTTGAAGGTGTGAGGACCGCGCCTAGCACCGCTGCGCCTAACAACACGTAGCGCCAGCCCTTGAGCATAATTTCCGAACCGACAATACCCAGCAAGCCCAGCAGCAGCTGAATGACGGGAATCTGAAACGCTAACCCCGTGCTAAACAGCAGCAGCAGCACAAACTCAAAGTAGCGGTCGATGGACCACAGCTGCTCCACCACGTCTGCGCCGTAGCTAATGAAAAAGTTGAGCGCTGCTGGAATCAGGGCAAAGTACGCAAAGGCCAGTCCGGCAAAAAACAGGACGCTAGACCCCAACACAATGGGTCCAATCAGCCGCCGTTCGCGCCGGGTCAAACCAGGCAACACAAACTGAATAATCTGGTAGAGGATGAACGGACTGGCTAATAGAATGCCGCTGTAGCCCGCCACCTTGATCGAGACAAAGAAGTACTCACCGGGAGACAGCTGCAAAAACTTCGCGCCCTGCGCCGGGACCTCCAGCCACTCCACGATGTGGTTGACCCCAGCAAAGCAGGCAATTACCCCAACCACTACGGCAATCAGCGCATAGAAAATGCGCATGCGCAGTTCTTCGAGATGGTCGAACAGCGACATCTCAACGTCATTGGGCGCTTCGTCCAGGTAATCTCCCGAATCTACGCCGTCGGTAGTGGCGTTAGCAGGTTTGAGTTCGGTGGTCATTAAAGCAGCAGTAGAACATCAACAGGCAGCAACCCGCTGCTTTATTGTACCGGGTGTCTCAGTTGCAGGGGCAGGTTATCGCAGCCGATTAGACGCTGCTACGGGGTGTAGCTGAGTTCGCGCACCGCGCCGCTTGGTCCAGCAACTTCTGGCTCGGCCCCGTTGTAGGAAACCTGTACCGCGCCTGCGTTGCCAATGTTCATGTAGACCCGCTCTTGCCCCTCGTAGAGTTCTGCGGTGCCGCTGGTCATGATGCCTTCAAAGACGTTGGTACCATCGACGTTGATGGACATCCAGGAGTCGCCTGTCAGGGAGATGCTAACGGCCACGGGCGCATCGCTGGCAGCAGACGGAGATACTGGTTCGGGCTCGGGCTCAGGTTCAGGGGCGGGAGCCGGTTCTACGGGCTCAACCACCTCAGGGGCCGGCTCAACCTCGGCCTGCTGGGTTTCGTTGCTGCCCCCCATGTTAAATAGCAGCGCGATCGCGCCGACAACACCAACGGCTAACACCCCTGCCAAAACGTAGGGCATCGGATTCCCTCCGCCCGTCTCTCGTTCCTCCACAGGGAGCGGCCGATTGACCGGACGTGCCATCGGATGCTGCGCTGGGGGGACGATCCCATCAGCACCGTAGGCTTGTCGTTCTAAGTCAGTATCCGACAGAGGCGTATCGCCAATAGGGATATCCTCAGCCGTAACCCGAGCGGCAGGGGAAACCGCCGCTGAGGTCTCAGGCATGGCCGTCTGGGCCGCCATAGAAGCGTCAGCAGCGGTTTGGGCAACTGGCTTGGGGGGCTGAGCGACTGGCGCAGGCCGGTTGTTTAAGGGATGGGATTTAGCGGCAGATCGGGCTGTGATGACAGGGTTAGCCATTGCATCAGCCCCGTAGGGCTTAGCTGCGGGCTGGGGATGCGGGCGAGGCGTATTGGGGATGGAATGGACCGGAAACTGCTTCGCCAGGGTCTTTCCATCAAGCCCCAAGGCCTCGGCATAGCGCCGGATGAAGCCCTGAACAAAAATGGGCTGGGGTAAATCGGCCACCTGACCAGCTTCAATGGCGTTGAGCAACTGCGGTCGAATGTACGTTTGGACGGCAATATCGTCCACTGTCTTAGATTGGGCCACCCGAGCTTCCTGGAGGTTAGCACCAATCTTTTTAAGGTGGTCTTGCTGAAGTGTGCTGTAGCCTGTCATGGTCCTTGCCTAATAGATGACCTACCGGTTGGGTGTATCCACGGTTTTATATTTACTCTACATTCCTAGGCTAAGTCCAGAACTCTCGCCTCTACGGACGGGAAATTGACACAATCTTGGCATTAGCGTGCCGCTGGCATCAAAGCGGCTCTAGCCCTGAAGCTGCCGGAGCTGATTCGAGATCTCAGGGTTGTATAGCCGTAAATAGTTCCAGTAGCCCCCAAAGACGGTCTCAACGTAGTTTTGCGTTTCACCAAAAGGAATTTGCTCGACAAACTCGTCCGGGTCGCTGAAGCCAAAGCGCTCAATCCAGCTGGCGACGTTACCCGGTCCGGCGTTGTAGCTGGCCACCGCAAACAGCGAGTTATTGTCGTATTCGCGGTGGGTGTAGTCCAGATACCAGGTACCCAGCCTGACATTGTCCTCTGGATCGTTCAGCTCTAGCCCCGTTTCGCCCGTTTGGCCCATGATCCAGTCGGCGGTGGCAGGCATCACCTGCATCAGCCCCCGCGCCCCAACCACAGACTGGATTTGGGCCTCAAAGCGGGATTCCTGACGAATCAGTGCAGTAACCAGCATAGGGTTGAGCTGATACTGCTGTGACCAGGTCTGAATCAGCTGACTGTAGGGAAACGGGTAAACGCCCTGCCAATAGGTCGGCGTGTCCTTTAGCGGCGCAAAGGTCTCTAGGTCCGTCGGGTCATCGCGCCAGGCCAGACTGCTAAGTTCGTAAATGCCGTCAAGGTTGTCGCCAACCCCCAGCCGCAGCACGCCGTCAGTAAACTGCTCCGCAACGGTCGGGTCTTGGGGGTTGTCAAACTCGGTTTGCCATACCGCCCAGGCATCGGCATCCTGGCCCAGTAAGTAAAGTTCTTGTAGGGTGTCGGACCCGGCGGGCAACTGCTGGCGACGGGGCGGTAGCACGACCTCTGGGTTGCGATCGCGAACGCTATTAAAATCCCCCACGTCCCACCCCAAATAAACCGCCGAACGCCAGGCGTAGTAGGACTCGGAGTGGTGCTTCAGCGTCCATTCATAGTGCTGACGAGCCGTTTCTGCCTGCCCCTGTCGCTGCTGCCATTTGCCTAGCCAAAAGCTGGCCTCGGCGCTGAGGTCACTATCCGGATTGTTGTCAACAATTTGCTGAGCCCAGTTCATTGCAGTGGCGATATCCCCTGCCTCGGCCGCGTCTTTGGCACGGCTCAGCCGCAGCTCCGCAGCCGTTTCCGAACCGCTGTGCTGAGATAGGATAGACTGCCTCGCCTGCCGAGCTGACTCAGGACTGCCCATATCATCCAGCACGTCAGCTCGCGCCAGTAGCGCCTCTGCCGCCCGGTCAGGGAACTGGTCAATCACCTGGTCTAGGGTCTTCAGAGCCTCAGGGTCGGGCACCATATCAGCCAGCTTCAGCAGACCCGTGGCCGCCTCGTTTGATTCTGGAAACGTCTGGGCCAGCCTGCGGTAGGCTGCAATCGCCTCCACCCGCTCCTTGCCAATCTGCTGGCCCCGCCCCGCCCGGTACAAGTTCACCGGACTATCTGACGCCTTAGCATAGGCGGCACCCGCCTTGTCGTATTCTCCCGCTTCCCAGTAGCCAAACCCAATCGCCTGCCACTGCTCGGGGGTCAGGTTACTGCCGTAATTTTGAACGAGCTGTTCGAGGTAGGTACCGTAGTTGGGGTGGTGCAGACCGTGGGTGGCAATGGCAGCCAGCAGATCTTTGCGGTTGGGCGTGTCGGGGTTGGCCTCCAGTAGCGCGATCGCGCTCTCTACCGCCTGGGGATGGTCGGGCTGGGTTGCTACCAACTGCTGCCAGGCATCTGGGTTTGCCTTGCCCAACTCATGTCCGGCTACCGCCGCTGCCGGGTGGGACGGGTCAGCCGAAACGACGGCTTGCCATGTTGCCTGAGCGGCGGCAGTGTCCCCCGTCTCCGCCTGGGCCTGCCCCCGTTTAAGCTGCACGTAGGGGGCAAGCGCGGTGTAGTCCTGCTCTAGGCCATCCAGCAGGGCCAGAGCCTCGGTCGACTGACCCTGACTGAGTAAATCACTGGCCAGCAAATAGCGTGCCCGAGCTGCTTCTAACCCTTGGGCCGTATCCCCTGCTAAAAAAGTATTTAAGGCATCGGTGCGAACGTCAACGGGTTGAGTAGCCAGTTGAAGGACCACCGACTGCGCGTTTTCGACCGTTTCAACCCGTTCGGACTGAGTCGATACCGACGGCTGCCAAATGTTGGTTGAGCGCAGCACAGCTGCAACCATTCCCACAGAAAGAGCCGTAAGGCCTGCCAGCATCAGCAGTGGCCAGCGGCGCTGAATCGTATTCCACATCGGCGTACCCTAGAAAGCCCAATAGAAGCAATGCTGGTGATGTTCTAGCAAAAAAATGGAGCAGTGGGATAGCACTAACCTAATGATCTGCGAAGATTTTCTTGAGTTCGTTAATCCCTGAGCCCAAAGCCCCTAATCCTTGACAAAATCTCGCTGATCAAAATCCTCCAATTAGCGCAATACTAGGACGGGAACTAACGTAATCAAGAGCACAATGGATTTCGTAGCGTCAGAAAAATCTTGCCTAACCTGGTCAGGAGACTGTCTAGTCATTGGCCTACTCGAAGAGGCGCTACCGCTCACGGGCATGCTGTCAGACCTGAACAATCAAGTTTCGGGGCTGCTGCAAACGCTGATTGATGAAACAGAATTTACGGGTAAAGCTGGCAGTAGTGCAACTATCCGGGTTGGCACCGAGCAAATTACTAAGCTGGCCATTGTTGGGTTGGGTAGCTCCGACCAGTTTCAGCTCGAAGGGCTCCGCCGAGGCGCAGCCACCGCCGCCCGGTTGGCCAAGCGAGAAAAAGTTGCCACCCTTGGCCTGAGCTTCCCCACCTGGAATAACAGCCCAGCCGACACGGCCCAGGCCCTGGTCGAAGGGGTTGCCCTGGCCCACCACCAGGATGTGCGATTTAAGTCTGAACCCGAAAAGTCCAAGGTTGAACTCACGTCGATCCATCTCCTAGAACTACCCGACCAGACGGCGGCGATCGCCAAAGCCCAGCAGATTTGCGATGGCGTCTTTCTTGCTCGCGAACTGGTCAATGCGCCCCCCAACGTGGTGACGCCGGCCAAGCTAGCAGAGACTGCCGCCGATATTGCCCGCGAGCATGGTCTAACCCTAGAAGTGCTTGAGAAAGAAGACTGTGAACGTCTAGGCATGGGCGCTTACCTGGGGGTCGCCCAAGCCTCCGATTTACCGCCCAAGTTCATTCACCTGACTTACCAGCCTGACGGTGAGCCGCGCCGCAAACTGGCCATCATTGGGAAAGGCCTCACCTTCGACTCGGGCGGGCTCAACCTCAAGGTGGGCGGTGCCGGTATTGAGACCATGAAAATCGACATGGGTGGTGCAGCGGCGACCCTAGGAGCGGCCAAGGCTATTGCCCAGCTCCGCCCCGACGTCGAAGTCCATTTCATCAGCGCCGCCACCGAAAATATGATCAGTGGCCACGCCATGCACCCTGGCGATATTCTTACGGCATCCAACGGCAAGACTATCGAAGTCAACAACACTGATGCCGAAGGGCGGCTCACCTTGGCCGACGCCCTCGTATTTGCCGACAAGCTAGGCGTAGACGCAATGGTGGACCTAGCCACCCTCACAGGTGCCTGCATCGTGGCGCTAGGTGACGACATTGGCGGGTTGTTCAGCCCTGATGATGCACTCGCGAAAGAACTCACCCACGCATCTCAGACAGCGGGCGAAAAGCTCTGGCAGCTACCGATGGAGGACAAGTATTTCGAAGGACTCAAGTCCGGGGCTGCAGACATGAAAAACACGGGTCCTCGCGCAGGAGGCTCTATTACAGCAGCATTGTTCCTAAAACAGTTTGTCAAAGAAACAGCTTGGGCTCACCTTGACGTGGCTGGGCCGGTTTGGGCCGATAAAGAGAACGGCTACAACAGTCCTGGCGGTACGGGGTATGGGGTAAGGCTTTTAGTGGAGTGGGTATCGAACCCTGCTAAAGCCTAAACCAGTTTCCTCAACTCTTTTCCGAGATAGCGGCGGCTACGTCTAACCTGCGATAGAACAGCACAGCGTCGATGTTAGGTCGGTTTTTGGCCTAATGTAAGCTAGACGACATCAGCGTTTGACCTTGGTTTCTTGCTGGATTCCCACGCAGGTGCAACACACTTAGCGCAACAGCCTGTGATGCTTTGGATGGAATATCTTTAATCGTGGCTAAGTTCGTTTCTCTATCAAGAGTCGCAGCGTAATCTCTAACAACGTGAAGAGTAGTTCTCATCGACCATTGCTTACATTGAGGATGTTGTTACGAGATCCAAAACACATACATGGCTATCGATAATCTGTTTGCAAAAAGCGCTGGTCCTCTTGCGGTATGCGGTACTCTACTAGTTGGCTTTTCTGCCCCTGCTGCTGCCCAGCAGGGCATCGAAGGCGACTACGGGACTGAAACCCCCGATGGCGTATCCATTGAGAACTACGGCGACAACGCAGGCGAAATCACGCTACCTGAGAACGCTGAGACGCCTGAGTTCGAAGCTGAAGGCGGTGACTACGGTGCAGAGACGCCCGAAGACGCTAGTAGCGTAGAGAATTTCGGCGACAACCAAGGTGAAATCGTTCTGCCTGAAAATGCGGACACGCCTGCCGGTGAAGAAAGCGACATGAACGACGACTACGGTGCAGAGACGCCTGAAGATCCTACCGGCATCGAGAACTTTGGCGACAACGAAAGAGACGTAATGTAGTCTTTTTATGTCCCTTCCTGGGACGGCATA
>CAWUKV010000195.1:0-10515 GCA_963923025.1 uncultured bacterium | reverse complement strand
ACCCCCAATGGATGATGGCTTAACAATTGTAAGTTCGTAACGTGGTAACTACATAAGCAAAACTAGTAGCAAAACCTTTACAACCCTTGTGTTATATGGGTTTCTGTCAATTAAGATACCAAACATGGTATTTTTGATGTTACAAATTGCAAATTTGATTAGGATTGGCTTGACAACTTGACGCTTTTATCAGGTCGCGGTTACAATCCCATCAAGTTGGCGTCATAGGTTAAACACGGTTCAACCCAACCAGAGGTCCAACCCATCATCATCGGAGGAGTAACACTATGGACATGCCAGGAAAACTCACGCTTGAGCAAGAATTCAAACTTCAGGTCTTAAAGGAGCAGGTCCGGGGCCTATCCCTCGACCAGGCCCAGGAATACGTTTTAGAAATGATGCGCCAGATGATGGTGAAGGATAACCTGGTGAAGCATCTGCTCAAAGAAGCCTAGAGCTAAATAAGCCTAGAGCCATTTCCGTTTTGCCTCTCATAAATACATTTGTTCTCATATATCTATAAATACCAATGGCAAGCCTTGGCACCCTGTGCTGAGGCTTTTGCCGTTTTATAGGGGCGATGGCTTTGGAGCTCGCAACTCAACCTTCTCGCAGGTTGCTATAGGCTAAAAAAGCTGTGTTTTTAACCAAGTGAATGGGTGGGCTGATTGTTGCGGGTGATCGAAGTGGTACGGGTAAGACCACAGTGACGCTGGCTCTACTCGCGTCACTGGTCCAGCGATGGCTAGGCCGGTCCGGAGGAGCATCGCACCCCGTTCAGTCATTTAAAGTAGGGCCAGACTACATTGACCCCATGTTTCACGGGGCAGTAACGGGACGCCCCTGCTACAACCTGGACCCGGTCCTCACCTCAGAGGCTTATGTCAAAACCTGTTACAGGCAGCATGCCACTCGCTACACGGTGGTTGAGGGCGTCATGGGGCTCTTCGACGGGGCAGATACCGAGAGCGATTTTGCCAGTACCGCTCATATCGCCCGACTGCTGAACTTGCCAGTGGCGCTGGTGGTGGACTGTGGGCGCATGTCCCGATCAGTAGCGGCGCTAGTGCTGGGCTATCAGAAGCTAGATCCAAGGATCGCGATTGCCGGTGTGATTCTCAACCGCGTGGGCAGCGATCGCCATCTGACCTTTCTCCGCAGCGCGCTGGACAGCATCGGCATCCCAATTCTGGGCATCTTCAACCGAGATACGGACATCACCCTGCCCGACCGGCATCTGGGTCTGGTTCCCGTGGATGAACTTGACGGATTTCGCCAAACCCAGGCGCGGCTAGCTGAATTCGGCGAAGCGGGCTTTGATTGGGAAAAACTGGCACCTATATTTAGCTCGGTGCCTCAGCCGGAACAAGCGGCTGGAAACCGGGTTGCGATGGTCCTCCGGACTGGCTTAGCCATCGCAGTAGCCCGCGATCGCGCCTTTAACTTTTACTATCCCGATAACCTGTCACTGCTAGAGCAGGCCGGGGCACAACTACGGTACTGGAGCCCGATGACCGAACCGTTCCCCACTAACGTGCAGGGACTATACCTGGGTGGCGGCTTTCCAGAAATGTTTGCGCGAGATCTCGCCCATAACCAGGCAGCACGCCTTAGCGTTCAACAAGCTGTTTTAGATGGCCTGCCAACCTACGCCGAGTGCGGCGGATTGATGTACCTATGTGAGCAACTTGTAGACTTTAACGGTCAGGCTTGGCCGATGGCCGGTGCAATTAGGGCAACGGTTCGGATGGGGCAGCGGCTGAACCTAGGCTACCGGCAGGCGCAGGTTTTGACCTCTGGTCCGCTCATGACCACGGGGCAAACCATTACCGGGCACGAGTTCCACCGCTCTTGCTTAGAGACAGTAGAAAACGGCACCTACAGCGCTATCTATAAAAGTCAGCGAGCCTTTGGCGTTGGCGACGCTGTCTTAGCAGGGCTCGGCACCCCCAGCCTGCATGCTTCGTATCTACACCTGCACTGGGGCACGCATCCTGCGCTTCCCCAACGGTTCGTTGAACAGTGCCAACAGTGGCAAGTGAGTCAATAAATTGCTCCGCTAATTAGGGCATTGACGAGTTAGGGCATTGACGAGACGATCTCCCGCAGTGCTGGCTCAACCTTAGGATATTTGAATGAAAAGCCGGTTGCCTGGGTGCGTTCGGGCAGCACCTTCTGCCCCTCTAGCACCACCTGGGCCCCGTCGCCCAGTAGCGCCTCTAGGACAAAGTCAGGGACCGGTAACCACGAGGGGCGATTCATTACCAGGCCCAATGTATTGCACAGGTCCGCCATGCGCACGGGGTTGGGCGCAGTGCCGTTATAGACACCGCTCATGCTCTCGTCAGTGAGGCCCTTAATAAATAGCCGCACCAGATCATCGCGGTGAATCCACGAAAACCACTGGCGGCCGCTACCAATGGGGCCACCGGCATAGAGCCGGAACGGGGTCAGCATTTTGCCGATGGCTCCGCCAGTTCCTAAAACAATCCCCACACGAATCACCACTAGCCGCGTCCCGTGTTCTTTTACGGGCTCCGCTGCCGCCTCCCACTTCTGACACACGGTGGACAGAAAATCTTGCTCTAAGGGCGCGCTGGTTTCGTAAAATTCTGCTGTTTCACTGGTGCCGTAAAAGCCTACAGCACTGGCACTAACTAAAACGCTGGGCTTATCGTCTGCTTTAGCAATTGCCTCCGCCAGCTTTTGGGTGCCCACTTCCCGACTACGAACAATAGCCTGCTTGCGGTCAGCCGTCCATCGTTCTGAAATCGGCTCCCCGGCTAGGTTGATCACGCCGTCGCAGCCCGAAATTTCAGCCTGCCAGGTGCCGGACTCTAGCGGCTGGTAGGGCACCACCACAACGTTGGGAAAAGCAGCAGCTGGAAACATTCGTTGGGCGCGGCTGGGGTTACGCGTTAGGACCTTGATGTTATGCCCCGCTGTCTGAAGCTGCTGCACCAGCGCCGACCCTACAAACCCAGTTGCTCCGGTTACTGCTACTTTCATATCGCCCTCACGCACCGTTATCACTAAGAACTGCGATCTTCAGTGTAACGGTCGGTGGGTCGCTGCTCAGCGAGAAGATACTAGGGCAGCAGTAGAATAGGGAGGGTCAGCTCACTTTATGACTTTAAGGATGCCATCGTGGCCGATACCGCCCAATCCAATAAGCCCATCTGGGTGAATGAACAAATCGACCCCTGCGGCATTCTCTACGCCTGCATTGCTACTACCAGCGAAAAGCAGGCCCGTCTCTGCCATGAGACGTTTCAGGCTAACCTAACCGAGGCCGAAAAGGCAGCCGGCTGGCTAGCAACCATCCGCACCGTAGACAATTGGGACGATGTCCCCGTCATTGCGTTGAAATTGTCTTAGGGCATGCCCATGCCGACCCGTTCAGGCGACAGAACAGTTGCAGGGGCACAGCCTGTTTTGCCTTTACCGGTCCCCGTACGTCATATTCCATTTCCCCCATTTCCTATGTCCGACCCTTTCATTCGCCTCGACCAGTTTATGAAGCTGCAAAACCTGGTGCAGACGGGCGGCCATGCCAAAATTTTGATTCAGTCGGGCCAGGTTGAAGTCAACGGCGAAACTGAAACACGCCGGGGCAAAAAGCTGGTTTCCGGCGATCAGGTTACATTTGAACAGCAGACCTACACCGTGAGTTTGTAACCTCGGTTTGTCATTTCACGGCTAACGCCAAACACCCACCGACAATTAGGAGATATCTCACCATGCCCAAGGTTGAAATTTACACCTGGAGTACCTGCCCCTTTTGCATTCGGGCCAAAGCCCTGTTGAATAGTAAAAATGTGGAGTACACCGAATACTGCATCGACGGCGATGCCGCCGCCAGAGAAGCAATGGCAGAGCGGGCCAACGGTAAGCGATCGCTGCCCCAAATTTTCATCAACGACCAGCATATCGGCGGCTGCGACGACATTCACGCGCTAGAGCGGCAGGGTGAGCTAGACGAGCTGCTGGCAGCTGCTGCGTAGCAAAAGCTCTGATTTGAGCGAAAATTACCCAGCGAATTAATCAAAAGAGCCTACAGACGTCTGTAGGCTCTTTTCAGTTGGATAGGTTGGGGTTGGACCTCGAAGGACTAATGCGCGATCGCGCCCACAGCTACCCGCTGGTGTCCATTCTGACGATGCCCGTTTTGATGACCATTCTGGTGATGCGCTTCACGCGGCTGCAATAGCCCATAGCCACCATGATTGCGCTCATACACCACGTTAATTTCACCTGTTTCTAGATTGCGAAACATGTAGAAATCGTGGCCGACCATCTCCAGATGCTCTAGCGCAGACTGTACCGTCATCGGCGTCATCTCAAAGTACTTGGTGCGCAGTACCTCTGAGGGCAGCGAGGGCTGCTTTTGGGTTAGCAGCTCGGAGATATCTGGTGCATCATTGTCTAGGTCAGCCTCTGGCGACTCAATCACGCGGATCGTATCCTGCTCTGGCAGTCGCCGCTTTTCTCGGTATCGTTCCTTATACTTGCGCAACTGCCGACAGAGCTTGTCTGCCACCAAATCAATGCTGGCATAGAGGCTATCGCTGCTTTCCTCTACGCGCACCACCGAGCGGTTGACGTAAACAGTGACTTCGGCAGTTTGGTTAGGGGTTATCCGGGGGTTACGGGCGACAGATAGGTTGACGTCAACTTCAGTAATCAGGGTCTGGAAGTGGCTGACCGCTTTTTCAATTTTTTGAGAGACGTATCTGCGAATAGAGGGGGTAATGTCGATATTTTTACCCTGGATAACAAGCTCCATAAATTTGCCTCCGCAGCAATGAGATACAACGAACCTCACTACGGTTGACCCTCAGCAGCTGCTTGAATACAACCTGCTAAGATCAATCGACTAACGCTGACAATTAACACTGACAATTTGCCAACAAATTATCTAGAGCTAGTCATCTACCAAGGGGCAGATCGCAGTGAAACGGTTAAGGACGAGAAGCTATCTTCACCGTCTGTAACCTAAAAGCGCCTGCCCAAGAGTGGCTTCAGTTCTAATCACCAATACCGCCAAACCATCCACAGCAAGGCTGGGGATCGCATTTAAGTAATCGGCGTCAGTCATGAACGCCTGTGAAAAAATCTCTTGAAGCTATCCCTCTAAACAATGTGGTGATGAGGTTTTCTGCGCTTATGCTCTTACGTTAGCACCTGTTTTTTTACTCTCTCGGTCTCTGTTAAAAATCCTTCACACGGGTTCGCGATTCTTGATTACTTTGATCCCCACTACTTCTAAAAATGGATGATTTTACGGTAGCTGCTGATACGAACCCCGAGAGAAATTACTTTGAAAAGAAAACCCCAGAAAAAGCAGCGCCCGCAAAGGCAGACGCGGATGCCGCAGCATACCTCTACACGCCTGGACGGGTCCCCTACGCTCAGGCATGGCGCTGGCAGCAGCAGCTCGTTGCCGAACGGCGACAGGCTCCCCACTTGCCCAATACTCTACCCGACGCCCTACTACTGCTAGAGCATCCCCCCGTTTACACGCTCGGCCAAGGGTCCACCACAGATTTTCTGAAGTTTGACCCAGCCCACGCGGATCTTGAACTCCATCGTACCGAGCGGGGTGGTGAAGTCACCTATCACTGCCCTGGTCAGCTGGTGGGCTACCCCATCTTGAACCTGCGGCGACACCGACAGGACCTGCACTGGTATCTGCGCGAACTTGAAGCGGTTCTCATCGACGTTCTAGCAGAGTACGACCTAGCCGCTCACCGCATTGATGGCCTTACGGGGGTTTGGGTGGAGGGCCGCAAAGTTGCCGCCATCGGCATCAAGGTCAGCCGCTGGATTACCTTCCACGGTTTTGCCCTCAACGTCTGTCCCGATCTGAGCGGTTTTTCCCGCATTGTTCCCTGCGGCATCGAAAATCGCCCCGTCGGCAGCCTAGCCGAATTTTGCCCCGGCCTGACAGTTGCTAACGTACAGTCCACAGTGCTCAAAACATTCGCTCAGCGATTCCATCTACGCTGGCTACCTCAAGCCAATCCGCAGTTTTTCTGACCCCTTGCCCCGACCTTTCCTCAATTCTGCCCTCCCATCCGGTCTAGCAGGGGTCAATTTGGGAGAACTATAGTTATAGCTAGCGCCATTTAGGTTAAGACACCGACTACGGTTATCGTGCTGCGTCCAAGACGCAATGGTCCAGAAAGATGTCGGGACAGCCCTGGCTCGGCGAATCTGGCGACTGCTATGAGAGATCAGGCTCATTACCCACGCATGGTGTGGCAACCCGCATGTAGGTTGGGCGGGGTTGCACATCACGGAGCCCTCTATGGCTAGGGGATAGAGACACTTGGAGGCTCAGGCAAATTGACCAACGCCATAAATTCTCCCAGCCCCGACGGCTACGACCCGTTCGTCCGGGCCATGATGCGCGTTAGCGAACGAGCAAAGCGGGCTGAGCGTCGGCTAGTACAGCCTACCGAGATTGCCTGGCCTGTGCGTGAGGTAGATGAAGACGAACGTGAGCCACCGATTATTTCTCGACTCTACGCAGAACCCATCGCCCCCTTGCGCGATCGCGACGAAATCGCCCTCCAAGACATCTTCACCACCGACCGCATCGAAGACGCCATCACCGACATTCAAAACCGCCTTAGCCACCTCTACCCCGAGCCCTGCTGGGAAGATGACCCCTACGATTTTTTACACGGATACGTGTAAGGGCAGAAGGACGAAATCAGAAGGCAGAAATCAGAAGCAAGCCTTTCACTCCTGAAAGCTCAAGCCAGAAGGCGACACCCATCGTTTTTTATTTTTCTGGCCCTGCACTCAAGCAGGACCATACGTTGGTACACCCGAGCCAGAAAAATAAAACTCACCCCGCCGATAACCAAGGCAGAGTTGTTAGATATGAGGGATAACCTTCCTTACGAGGGTTCTAGGGCGGCGTCCCGCCCTAGCCAGGGGGGAGCGGGGGAACTCGGAGGGCCCCCCGCGCAGGGTTTCTGACTTTCTTCAGTAAACGCCTGATACACCTTCGAGGCCAGCTCAATCATTTGGGTATAAGTTTTTTCTTTCACAGACTCAGGCTCAAGCCCGTCAATCCGTACAACAGCATCAACCATCGCCTGAGCATCGTCTGGAGGATGCTGACACAGGTACTCAGCCTCATCAGGTAGAATGCAGAAACCAAAAATTACGCACAGGTCTCGCAGCAACCAACGCGCCCGCTTTCCAGTAATCTGAGCCATCGGAAGCTGCTAGAACGGAATATCGTCATAATCCGGCTGCGGCGCAGCCGCAGGCTTAGGCGATGGAGCCGAAACCGGAGCCGCATTTGCCGCAGGCTGCCCCGTCGGCGCAGACGACTGCACCGTCGCCTCACCCATCATCGCTGACTGCATCTCCGTCAGCCGAATCATCTTCTGTACCGTCACCTCAGCCTGCTTTTCTTTAAAGCCCTCTGGTCGCTCCACCGACCGCATCGTCAACCGGCCTTCCACCATGACCCGGTCACCAGCCACGTACTGCTTGTCTTGAATCTCCTGAGCCAAGTTGCCCCAGCCTACCGCCTTCAGCTGAGCTGGTGGATCATCCGGACGCACACCCGGAATTTTGATAGCAAAATCAGCAACCGGCGTCTGGTTGTCAGAGGTATACCGTAACTGGGGTGCTTGTGCGACCTCAGCTAGAAAGATGCATTGATTCATGGTTGTCTCAGAGGGCGTCTATCAGGAAGCTGCCAAAAACTACAGGGACTCGCGAATGCCCTGCTCTTTTTCAATAAAGCGTTGGACCCGCTGCCGATAGTCTTGCAGATGAGCATCCACCCAGTCGCGATCTTCACTATTTGCAAAGATATGCACCAGCGGCTCACCGGCATCGGGCAAAATCAACACCCAGCTATCGCGGGCCCGGTCCACCACCTTCACACCGTCAACCAGTTCAAGCGTACCAGAAGGATGGCTCTCTACAAGATAGCGCATCAGCGCGCCTTTGATAGTCCAAGGGCAGCGCAAGGTCTGCACCCGATGAGAAATGCGGGGTAGATCACCCCAGATCCGTCCCAGGGACTGCTCCTGCACCGTTAACATCTCGATCAGCTTGGCAATGCAGAACATGGCATCAAAGCCAGGATGAAGCTGCGGAAAGATAAAACCCATTTCACCGCTGCCGCCGAGAACGACGTCTTCGTTAGCCTGACAGGCCTCCATTAGTGCGGTGGGGTTAGATTTTGTCCGAATCACTCGACCATCATGACGGCGGGCAATCTGCTCCACAGCACCAGAAGTCTGCACCGGCACCACGATGGTGCCCCGTGGATGGGCCGTCAAAATCATGTGGGCCATCAGTGCCGTCAGCATTTCACCGCGAATCGGCGTCCCGACTTCGTCCACCAAGACCAGTTGCTCACCGTTCGCCGTCACCTGGGCAGCAAAGGTCGCTTGGAGCGCCTGCACCACCTGGCCCAGCTGACCTAGCATGGTTTCCCGCTCGGTCGGAGAGGTGGGAGTTTGGCTGAGGCTGGCGTTAAGCACCACCGCGTCACAGCCAAACCGGCCCAGCAGCTGAGGCAGGACCGCACCTGACACCGCATAGGCATAGTCGATGACAACACGGGACTTACTGTGGCGAATGGCCTCGATGTTCAGCCGTTCTTCAAACTCTGTGGCGTAGGTTTCGACCAGTCGCGTAGCGTAGCTGACCTCGCCAATCTCGTGAATCTGAGATCGCCGCAGGTCCTCCTTAAAATACGCGCCCTCAATTTTCTTTTCTTTTCCCTTGGGAATGTCGATACCGTTGCTAGCAAAGAACTCGATCAAAATATGGTCAGCTCGGTCCGGGTGAAGGCGAACGTGAATGCCGCCGTCTACCCCTAGCTCTGGCAGCATCGCCCGCGCCACAGGAATCGCCGTGGCTTCTAGATTTTGAATATTGATGCCAACAGACATCAGACCAGCGATCAGCGATCGCGACACCATCCGCGAAATACTGCGCTGGTCCCGCGAGACCGAGACCGATGAGCCGGGCTTTAGCGTTGAGCCATAGGCCGCCCCCAGCTTCACCGCAAACTCCGGCGTAATGTCGATATTGGCAAGTCCGGTAACGCCCCGCTGACCAAACAGGTTGCGCTGGGCTGTATTGCCCCAAATCAGGTTGATGTTGAGCGTCGCCCCGGGCTCAATTTGCTTGCTGGGCCACACCCGCACGCCAGGGCTGATTTGCGCCTCTTCGCCAACGGTGGAGAGTGCGCCCACCACGGCCCCCTCAAGCACGTGAGCCCGACGGTCGGCGCGAGTCCCCCGCGCAATAGTACAGGCCCGCAGGTGGGTTTCATCGCCAATCACCGCCCCGTTCCAGATGATCGGCCGCTTCAGGTCGGCATCGTTGCCAATAGTGACGTTATCGCCAATGACAGTACCCGCCTCAATGGTGACCCGTGCACCGATGCGGCAGTTATGGCCAATCAGAACGGGAGGCTTGATCTTGGCGGATGGGTCGATGTAAGTGTTCTGACCGATCCGCACACCCTCGGATTGTTCAGGATAGGCAAAGTCCACCCAGACCTTCTTGTGTAGCGCGTCATATTGGGCCTCGCGGTAGGCTTCTAGGTGGCCCACGTCGCACCAGTAGCCCTCTTCGGCAACGTAACCGTACATGGGCTCGCCCTTCTCTAGCAGCAGCGGAAACAGGTTTTTAGAAAAGTCCTGCTCCTGGTCGGCAGGCAAGTAGTTCAGCACCTCCGGTTCCAGAATGTAGGTGCCTGTATTGATGGTGTCTGAGAAGATTTCGCTAGTGGAGGGTTTTTCTAGAAAGCGAACGATTTTGCCATCGTCTTCGGTAATGACCACACCAAACTCGATGGGGTTGGGCACGCGGGTGAGGACCAATGTGGCCTTAGAACCGCGCTCTTTGTGGAAGCGAATGGCTGCAGATAGGTCAAAGTCGGTGACGGTGTCGCCGCTGATCACCATAAAGGTATCGTCCAGTAGCTCCTCGATATTCTTGACACAGCCTGCCGTCCCTAGCGGTTGGTCTTCTTCAACCGCATAGGTCATCTGCACACCAAAGTCTTGACCATCCTGAAAGTAGTCCCGCATGACATCGGGCAGATAGTGCAGCGTTGCAATAATTTCGTTGATGCCGTGCTTCTTGAGCAGGTTGATGATGTGCTCGGCAATGGGGCGGTTCAGTATGGGCACCATCGGCTTGGGCAGGTCGCAGGTCAGCGGTCTGAGGCGAGTTCCGGACCCTCCGGCCATCAGTACTGCGCGCATACTTCCTCCTTTTTGTACAAATTGAAATCAGCCAGATCAAATATCTGTTAGCTGGTGGTAGAGACAAATCCACCCATAGACTGGGATTACTTGCCCTTTGACGGCCTGTCTCACATAGGGAGCTGGAATTTTGAACATCGAGTAGAAAAAACACGTTCAAAGTGTTAGCTCTTGAGACGCGAGCTCAGAAAACTAAGGGGGGCAACACTTACAAAGATTGAATACCAACACGTTTGAGCGCTAGCTCTCTGCCAGA
>CAWUKV010000194.1:0-10660 GCA_963923025.1 uncultured bacterium | reverse complement strand
CAGAACTCCAGCTCCTCTGAGCAAACCACCGCAGCCTCCCCCGTGCAGGCGATTCAGCAGTGGCTCGTGAGCCAGCTGGCCGACGTGCTGTCCATTGACCCTAGCACCATCGAAGTCACCCAGCCCCTGACCCGTTATGGCCTCGACTCCATCGACGCCGTGACCCTGGTTGGCGACCTAGAAGACTGGCTTGACCTAGAGCTGCCCTCTACCCTGCTGTGGGACTACCCCACCATTGAGAAGGCCTCGACCTATCTGGTCCAGGAATTCGACGTTTCGGTTTAAACGGTTGGGGTTGGGTTAATCCGTTTTGTTGGGGCACAACATGTTGTGCCCCTGCGGCCGTAACCGGTCACGCCTAACCGGGGGGTATCTTTGAATTTTTCAGAATTTTCATTTTGGTGGGTGCTGCTGTTGACCTGTGTGCCGTTTTTCACGGTACGGTTCATCGGCAAAATCACAAATCTATGGCGCGACGCGTTCGATACCATCGGACTCGCCGCTTTATCCCTATTTTTATTCGTTAATGCCAGCGCGACCAGCTTTGCCGTCTTTGTCTTTCAGATTGTTTTTAACTATCTGATGGTGAAGTGGATGCTGAGCCGTGAGGGGCAGCAGGCCAAGCAGCAGGCGCGGTGGATTGCCACGGCGCTGATTGTGTTTGATGTGGGCGTGCTGGCCTACTTCAAATATCTGACCTTCTTTATTGAAGACATGCTGGGGTTGGCGGTAGCGGTGCCGCCCGACTGGAAGGGCAGCTTTCCGTTGCCGATTTTCAACACTATTCCGCCAGGGGTGTCGTTCTACACCTTTCAGATGGTGGCCTTCGTGGTGGATTCGCTGAAGGCGCGGAAGAAGCGGCCAATCAAGTTCATCGACTACCTCAACTTCGTCTCGTTCTTCCCGCAGATTGTGGCCGGTCCGATTGAGCGGCGCGGGTCGCTGCTGCCGCAGATTGAGTCTTTTCGGTTCAAGTTCACACCCGAAAACTGGGACCTGGGCTTTCGGTGGCTCAGCCTGGGGCTGTTCATGAAGTTTGTCTTGGCGGACAACATCGCCCCGTTTATTCAGCTGGGAGAGGCGACAAATCCCTGGCTGGTGTGGTTCAACGCGCTGCTGTTCACGCTGCGGATTTACTTTGACTTTGGTGGCTACAGCTTTATGGCCGTGGGCATTGCCCGCATCATCGGCATTCGCCTGACGATCAACTTCTTGGCCCCCTACACCTCCCAGAGCATTAACGAGTTCTGGCGGCGCTGGCACGTCACCCTGAGTACCTGGTTCCGTGACTACGTGTTTCTGCCGCTGATGGGCAAGCGCAAGCAGTGGGCTCCGTTCTATCTGTTTTTGACCTTTACCCTGTCCGGGTTTTGGCACGGTGCCGCCTGGAATTTCATGATTTGGGGCGCGTACCATGGGGCACTGCTACTGCTGCTGCGTTATGCGGGGCGGCCCTTTAGTCGGCTGATGGGCAGGTATGTTAAACGGCCCCAGGTGGTGTCCTGGGCAATGACCTTTGGCGCGGTGGTGCTGGGCTGTCTGTTCTTTATGGAGACCGACTTTGGCCGACTGGTGACGAAGCTGCAAACGCTGGTCACGCCCTGGGCCTACTCGCCGGGGAATTTGGTTGGTGCGCTGACCCACTTCAGCGTCAATGAAAGTTTGGCTTTGGGGCTGGTCCTGCTGCTAGCCGGGGCTTTCCTGCTGTTAGAGCATTTGGCGGTGTGGCAAGAAAAGCCGGAGTATTCGCTGCTGACCAGTCCCGTTATGTCGAAGGTGCTGCTAGTTCTGACGATTTTGCTGGCGGCCAATATTCCGTCCGAGTTTATCTACTTCGAATTCTAGGGAGGTCACGGCATGACGAAACCGAAACTACTTCCCTGGATGGCGGCAGCAGGGCTGGCTTGGGTGGCAGGCTTTATTTACAACGTCTATCTGGGCGGCGAGGCCCACTGGCTAAAGTCGATGTACGAAAAGAAGGTTGCGATCGCGGCCACCATCGACGAGCCCAAACTGCTGGTCACAGGCGGTTCTGGGGCCCACTACACCCTGGACTCGGCGCTGCTCGAAGACGAGCTGGGGCTGCCGGTGGTCAACCTGGGCATTGACGGTCCGGTCGGCCTGAACGTGATTTTGCCGAGCGTGCTGGAACAGGTGAACCCCGGTGATACGGTGTTGCTGATTCCCGAGTATCTGGTGCTGCACCACGAGAACGGGCTGGGGGAACGTTCCGGGGCCTTCAGCATTGCCACAGGTCGCCCTGGCGTGGGTGACATTCCGGCCAAGCAGCTGACCCAAGACCTGCTGTTGCTGGGGGTACCGTCCCTGCGTGGGGTGATCAAGTCTGCCCGCGATCTGGTCAACGAGGGCAAGCTGACGGGCTACTACGACGACCCGCTCACCGCCAACGGTGACCCGACGGTGGACAAGGCCCGAGTCGGGGATTGGTGGCAGCTAGCGATCAAAACCCCCGCCACTGATCATGCCATTGACCGAATTGCTCAGTTTCAAGCTGAGGTCGAGGCCAAAGGGGGAACGCTAGTCTTAGCACTGCCCTGGGTCTATGCCGACAGCAGTAACGAAACCCAAGACAACATTCTCAAAACCGTCGATGCGCTCGACGACATCGCTCCGCTGGTTTACGACGCCGACACGCTGAACGTCCAAAGCGACGTCAGCCTGTTTGCCGATACGCACTACCACTTAACTGCTGAGGGCCGCACGGTGCGATCGCGCCAGCTGGCGGCCGAACTGAAACCCATTCTTTTGCCATGACCCTCTCTCCACCTGCTGCACCGCCAGGTCCGGCCCTCTCCCGTTCGCGTACCTGCCCTCGCATCTGCATTGTGGGTGGTGGTTTTGGCGGGCTCTACACGGCGGTTTACCTGCAAAAGTATCGGCACCTCAAAAACTGCGAGATCACCCTGGTTGAGCCCCAGGATCAGTTTCTGTTTACGCCGCTCCTGTACGAAATTTTGACGGATGAGCTCCAGGTTTGGGAGATCGCCCCCACCTATAGTTCGCTGGTCGCGGGGAAGAACATCCACTGGAAGCAGGACCGGGCAGTGGATGTCAACCTGGCTGAACAGCAGGTGTCTCTGGCACGGGGGGAAGTGCTGACCTACGACTATCTGGTGATGGCCACTGGGGCTGTAACGCGCCAGCTCGACATTCCTGGGTTAGACTATGCCTTACCCTTTCGCACCCTTGACGATGCGCTGACGCTGAAGATTCGGCTAGAGCAACTGGCGGCTACCCAATCTCACCCCAGCATTATGGTGGTGGGCGGCGGGGCCAGCGGTGTAGAGCTGGCGACCAAGGTGTCAGACCGCTTCAAAGGCCGAGCTCAGGTGGTGTTGGTCGACCGGGGGGATCACATTCTCAAACCCTTTGCCAAGGGCCTGCGTCGTGCAGGAGAAAAGGCCCTGGCGCGTCGTGGCATTGAAGTGTGGGCCAACTCTTCCGTTGAAGAACTGACCGACCGGCAAGTCTTTGGGCAACGGGCCGGACAAACCTTTGTGCGAGACTGCGATCTGACGATTTGGGCGACGGGCACCCAGCCCGTTGGCTGGTTGGGCAGCGAACCCGTTGCCAGCAATAGGCACGGGCAGGTCTGGGTGAAGCCGACCATGCAGCTGCTAGACCATGCCAACGTGTTCATGCTGGGCGACAGTGCCGTGGTTCAGGGGGCTGACAAACTCAACCCCAACACCGCTCAGGCCGCGTATCAGGGCGCAGACGCGGTTGCCAAAAGTTTGGCGGCAATGGTCAAAGGTAAATCAGCCAAGCCCTTCCGCTACCTTCACCTAGGCGACATGCTCACCCTAGGCAAAGGGGCGGGTGGGGTATGGAGCTTTGGCCTGACGATGTCCGGTAAGCTGGGCGGCCTGGTCCGCCGCGCGGTATACCTGTATCGTCTGCCTACCACCCGGCACCGGCTGAAGGTGGCCCGTCATACTTTGAAGCAGTTGTTTGGCCTGGGTAGAAAGCCTCAAACTCACCGGACCCGCCTGAATCGGCGCGAAGATGCGTATTAAGACCCGGCTCCCGGGCCGGACTCACTCACTATAGTAATGCTCTATTTATGGTTCTAAGGCTATGGCATCTGTGTTCATCAATCGCTGGTTAAAACCGCTGGAAAGCCGCTATGGGCTAGACCTGCGATCGCTTGCCTTGCTGAGAGTGGGACTGGCGCTGGTCCTGCTGATTGACACCCTGCGTCGTTTTCCCGATATTGCTGCGCTATATACCGACCAGGGCGTTCTGCCCCGGTCCTACCTAGGGGACCTATGGGCACCGGGCTACTGGTCACTGCATGCCCTTAGCGGCTCCGCGCTGGTCCAAGGGCTCTTACTGCTCGCCGCGCTCTTCTTCGGCCTGCAAATGCTGGTGGGCTACCGCACGCGTATCGCTGTGATTACCTCCTGGGTGCTGCTGGTGTCGGTCCACAACCGCAACCCGCTGCTGACCTTTGCCGCAGACGACGTGTTTCGGGCTGTTCTGTTTTGGGCTATGTTCTTGCCGCTGGGCGCACGCTACTCCATCGATTGGGCGCTGAATACGTCGGAAAAGCCGCAGCTGCAGCGCATTTTTACCGGGGCCGTGGTGGCGCTGACCGTACAGCAGTGCTTCGTTTACATGTTTTCGGCGGTGTTCAAAACCACCAGTGCCGACTGGTGGCCTGACGCTACTGCCGTGTACTACTCCCTCAGCTTCGATCAGTACGCCACGCCGCTGGGTAGCTGGCTGCTGAATTTGGGGCCGCTGCTCGCAGCGTTCACCGTCATCACGCTGGTGTTGGAGTGGTTAGGGCCGCTGCTGCTGTGGAGCCCGGTACGGACGGACCTGTGCCGCACTGTGGCCGTGGCTGTCTTCATTAGCCTGCACCTGGGCTTTGGTGCCACGCTGCGGATTGGCATCTTTCCGGTGTTGAGTGCTGTGACGTGGCTGGCCTTTATTCCTACCTCGGTTTGGGAAGGCTGGGCCAGACGCGCCTACGATCCCCACCGGGCAATGGGTGAAAAACGTCTGGGTCTGCAAATTTACTACGACGTCGACTGCGGCTTTTGCAAAAAGGTTGTCCACCTGATTCGCACCTTCCTAGTGTTGCCACCCCAGGTGCCCCTACAGACGGCCCAGAGCGATCCGGTCATCCACGAGGCCATGCTGGCGCAAAACTCTTGGGTAATTGTCGACTGGCAGGGCAACCACCATTACAAGTGGGAAGGGATCGCTTATGTGGTCAGCCTATCTCCTATTTTGTTCTGGCTGGCCCCGATTCTACGTTGGTCGCCGCTGATGGCGGTGGGTACGCGCATCTACGAGACCATCGCTAGCAATCGTCGGGCCGCGGGCAAGTTTACCAAGCCCTTCAAGTTCAAGCCGATGGAGGTAAAGTCGGGTAGTTTATGGGGGCGGGTACTGAGCGCCATTGCCCTCAGTCTTCTACTCCTGACCACGGTGTGGAACTTCCGCAGTATCACCAGCCACTATGCCTTTGTCGATAGTGACAGTCCGGCCATTACCGCCCTGCGCCGAGTCACCACCAGCCGCACCCTACAAAAGCTAGACCCCATCAGTCGCGTCACTCGTTTAGACCAGTCTTGGAGCATTTTTGCCCCTGCACCACCCAAGGACGACGGCTGGTATGTGGCGGTGGGTCAGACGGCTGACGGGCAAGAGGTAAACCTGCTGTACCCCAGTCAGGCGGTCAGCTTTGATAAGCCGTCCCTGCGGGTGCGCAACCGGCTTTATCCCAACATGCAATGGCGGACATTTTTTATTAACCTCAGCCGGGCCCGCAGTGAGGCATCGCTGCCGGAGTTTGGCCGTTACCTATGTCAGCAGTCCCCAGCCGATCGCCCTGTGGATCAGGCCGCGCTGTACTTTATGGATGAGCGGACCGTAGCGCCGGGTGAAACTCAAACCGTGGAACAGCAGCTGGTGTCGACCTTTGAGTGCCGGTAGTGGCCCGGATACCTATCTGAGTAAAAAACTACGCGCCAACCCAGAAAAGTAGACTAAACTCCAAGCAGTCTATTCGCTGTTGCCGCCTCAATGCAGTCCCTCAATCCGTTCAGAAGCGTTCGTCAATGGCTGGGTCAAACGCCAGACCGGACGCTCGATCAGGCCTATGCGGCAGCGCTGAAGATTAAGCAGATTGAGGATAATTACTTCGACGGGAATGCCATCGCCCAGGGCTACGGCAGCTATGGCGAAAGCGCCTATAGCTACTTTCGCAGCGAGGTTGACCGAGAGCTGCGCCGCATCCGCTCCCGCATGCGCCTCTTCCGGGCTAGCAACGGCATCTTCGGGCAGGGCAGCGATCGCGAACTGGAGGTCCAGTTCTCAGCTGACTCCAGTGATAGCAACACGCTAGATTTGGTCGATCGTGAGCCCGATTTTTTTCGCAAGCTCCAGTTCATCGACGCCATTCTGGAGCGCTACGGTACAGAAGAGCCCAATGTCCTTACCAGCTCCACCGGAGACTTTACCCGCAACGGGAACGCTAGCCTAACCGCTGCGGAAGGGGGAAACCAAGCCCTAGCCCGTGCCGAGAAGAAAGATAAACGCGAAGGACTGGCCGATGCCAGTACGGTCCTACCCCGTTCGATTTTGCGTACAGTAGACCGCGTTAAACAGGACCTGGACCCCAAGGCGGAGGTCGACGTTGTTCGCAACTTTCGCAGTTCTAAAGGTAAAACTAAGATTGCGCTACGCTTTCTCCTGTTGTTGGTGATTGTGCCGCTGCTGACCCAGCAGCTGACAAAGAACCTGCTGGTGGGGCCGATTGTCGACTACGGTCGCCAAGCCACCCAGGCGGACGTCTTTCTCAATGACGAACTTGAAGAAGAGGCCCTGCACGAACTCCAGCGGTTTGAAGAAAAGCTACGGTTCGAAGTCTTCATTGGCAAACTGCCACCCATGAACGAGTTTCGTATCGAAGAACAGGTGCGAGAGAAGGCTGTTGATATCGAAGACGAGTACCGCCAGCGCAGTGCAGCTGCCATCAAAAACGTGTTTGCCGACATCTTTGCGGCGCTCTCCTTTGGTCTGCTGCTGACGTTGCGCAAGCGAGAAGTAGCGACGCTGAAGTCGTTTATGGACGAGATTGTCTATGGCCTCAGCGACAGTGCCAAGGCCTTTATTATCATTTTGTTCACCGATATTTTTGTCGGTTTCCACTCTCCCCACGGTTGGGAGATCTTGCTGGAGGGGCTGGCCCGTCACTTTGGCCTGCCAGGGAACCGCGATTTCATCTTTCTATTTATTGCGACGTTCCCTGTGATTCTAGATACGGTGTTTAAGTATTGGATTTTCCGGTACCTAAATCGGATTTCGCCTTCTGCAGTGGCGACCTATAAAAACATGAACGAGTAGGCTTCTGGAGAGACTGAGTTCCTCCAGAAGCCTACGGGCAGTTTTTGCCCTATGCTGCTTTGCCCATATCGGCTGCGACGTCTGTTTCAATAACTTCGACGGTATTGTCTTTGAGAGACTGGTACAGCGCCACCAGTGATGCCGCTTTGTTCTCCCACATAAAGTCCTGGGCGCGATCGCGGGCTGCCAAGGACATGCGGTAGCGCAATGCTGGATCTTCAACCAGCTGGGCAATGTGCTGAGTCAGATGGGTGGTGACATGGTCACGCGAGTCCGGATCAACCTTAAGGCCCGTTTCAGGGGTAATGTACTCCCCGACGCCGCCGTAGTTTACCGCTACACAGGGCAGCCCCGCCGCCATCGCTTCCATGACGACCGCGCCGCCAAAATCTTTGATTGACGGAAAGCAGAACACATCTGCCCAGGCATACTGCCCCAAGATCTCGCCTTGCTCTACCCAGCCGGTAAATTCGACCCGGTCGTTCAAATCGAGCCTGGCAGACTGGGCCTCCAGGTTGCTGCGTTCGACGCCATCGCCCACAATCCGCAGACGGATGTTTGATTTTAGGGTGTCAGGAAGGGCCGCGATCGCGTTGAGCAGCATGTCAGCCCCCTTCAGTGCCACCAGCCGTCCCACAAACAGCAGGTTCACCGGCTCATCGGCAGACTTCTGCCGCCGCATCGTCTCAACAAACGACTGGTTGATGCCATTTTCAAAGAACAGCTGAATCCGCTCGTCTTCAACGTCCAGCAGCTCCTGTACCAGGTTGAGCGTGTAGGTGGACCCGGCCAAAACTTGGTCAGCCCGCTGATAGGTTTCGCGGTAGTCAGGAATCAGATAGCGACCCAGCGATCTCAGGGCGCTGAAGTAGGCCAAATCTTTTGATGCAACATCGCGAAAGCCCTTTGGATAGGGCAGTCCACCATTTACCGGCCCTAGCACAAAGGGAATGCTATGCTGCTGACACACCTGCGACAGCTTCATCGGATAGCGCGGCATCATCGGCGTAATGGCATGCACTACGTCAAACTTACCCTCGGCAACCGTCGACTGCATCTGCGCGTATACCCCGTGGTTAAACTCGGCATAGACCGGATAGGTTAGCGCCGTGTAAAGCTGCCAGACTCGGTTACCGGCTAACATCGTCAGGGGGTCAACCACATACTTGAAGTAACGCTTTACAGCTGCGCTTTCGTCGATGTAGACAATGCGCTCGTTGGGGAACGCCCGAGACAGCGCATCACGATTGCGTGCATGCGTCACTAATGTTACGTCGACGAGTTCTTTGAGCGTGCGATAGTACTGATACGCAACCAGTGGAACAGACGTCCACTCAGGGTTGCACTCGTGCATAACGAGCAGCACCCGCATCTTCTGAGACTCGAGATTGACTACCATAGGGTTCTCCATAATCCCTTGGTAAGCACTCTGCGCAACGGCCTGTAGAGTGCCCACTGTAGGTCAGCAGGGTGGGTTCTGCTGTTGAGGTCACTACTATGGACTGAGCCAGACAACCAGAGGTTGCAGGAGTATCAAAACTTCTCAAAGTCTAGAAAGTCTTCAGCTCAGAAACTGTTCAGTTCAAATCTGCCCAGTTCAAATATGTAGCAAGACAGCTAGGCCGTTGCCAGTGTCTTATCTGCGTTGCCTTTGTCTGCGCTACCCGGCTGCCCCAACCCTGGCAAGAAGCGCTCGGCCATGGCGGAGCTTTCGTCCAGCAGATATTGCAAGAAGCTTTCGGCAACAACAGACAGATGCTTTCCGGCGAGGTGCCCGACGTACCACTGACGCTCAATGGGGAAGCCCTGCACATCTAAAATGGCAAACTCCCCGGCTGTTCCTTCGGAAATAATGGTGTGTTGAGATAGAACCGAAATGCCCAGTCCGCCCGCAATGGCTTGCTTGATGGCCTCGTTACTGCCCAATTCCAAGCGCACTTTGACGTTGACATCTTCTTGAGAGAAGAGCTTCTGCACCGCATCTCGCGTCCCGGACCCCGGTTCCCGCATGATGAAGGGCTCGTTATTTAGGGCAGAAATCGGGATGTTCTCCTTTCCAACCAGGGGATGGGTTTTGGGGGCAATGACCACCAGCGGATTGTCGAGAAAGGGGTAGGTTTTGAGGTCGGGTTGGCTTGGTGGCTGGCTGACGATGTAGAGATCGTCTTTGTTGTCCGCCATGCGCTCTTGGATGTTTTGGTGGTTGGTCACCTTGAGCGAAATATCGATGCCAGGGTAAGCGTTGCAGAACGGCCCCAGCAGCCGTGGTACAAAGTACTTTGCCGTTGTAATCACCGCAATGCGCAACTGACCCTGCTTCATGCCTTTCAGGTCGGCCACAGACATTTCAAACTGTTCTAGCCCCTGGAAAATCTCTTGACAGGTCGCCAGTAGCTTTTTGCCCGCCTCCGTTAAGTACAGCCGCTTACCAATCTGCTCGAACAGGGGCAGCCCTACCGCCTTGGTCAACTGCTTAACCTGAATGGACACCGTTGGCTGGGTCAGGTATAGCTCCTCTGCCGCACGGGTAAAGCTGCCGTGGCGAGCAGTGGCTTCAAAGACTTTCAGTTGATGCAGGGTAGCGTGAATCAAGGGATAGGTCCTCTGCTGAAGGGCGGTTCAGAATCAGTGATGGATGGAATGGGTCGTATTTAGAACTAACGGCGGAAAGGGAATAATGCCACTCACATAGGATATCCATTAGAAACGCCGACTACAGCACTGGTGGCGCACGGCTAATGAACCAATCGGTGACGAACTATTTATAGATTATAATCTATCGAGGAAAAATGCATCAGTGTATTTTTTCAATGGAAGATGGCGTTCAGTGGCACGGTGATGCGCTAAGGGTCAGGGCCGTTCAAGTTGGCGGATTGCTTAATGGCCTAATTCCTTAACTCCTTAACCTGTCGTTGCCAGCTCTGAATGTGCCGTGGCTTAGACTAGCTGCCTGAAAATATAGCGTTTCTCACTTGACTTGACTCGTTCTATGCCATCAGAAGCTCGGTGGAGCAGCAGGTCAAACGAGGCGTAAGTTTCAATGCAATTGAAACTTGCTACATGTTCTGTCTGAAGATGTTTCCTGTCTGAGAATATGTCCTGTACCTACGGCGTGACACCGCTACTCAACGTCTGAGTCGCAGGTCCGTCAGCGCAATGTTGTTTATCTTAGATATGCGCTAATGGTGGCTCTAAAGCTACAAATGATAAAGAAAGCGCTCAAATAAAAGCGGATGATGGGACTCGAACCCACGACATTCAGCTTGGGAAGCTGACGTTC
>CAWUKV010000193.1:0-10674 GCA_963923025.1 uncultured bacterium | reverse complement strand
ACGTCTATCTCCTGATTGCGGATGTTGGTAATGCGGCCCTTTAGTTATGGCGACCTAATTAACCTGTTCTGAACCGCTGATATCTAATTAAGACAACCTACCTAATGGAGGAAAGCGATCGGGTCTTCAGTGGTTTCCCTCAGAGTTACTGACGCTGTTGTACTGAGGGGTTCAGCACTTTCATCTAGGTATGTTGTGGATAAACGTCAGACGTTTGTTGCTGAAATGGTTAACCCGCGGCAAACCATTGAGAAATGGGCATATAAGAGATAAGAAGGCGCTAGCGTTTATTGATCTATGCAAGCCCACCCTGTCCCCAGCAGGTCAGACCTTATCGTTCATCCCCAGCAGTTCCCCTTTAGACCCTTAGCCTCAGTTGCTGGGTCTTTAGGCCGCTCCTTAAGAAGGCCGCTAATCTGGCAACGGACGCATCGTCTGATCGACCGCATTGCGGCACAGGTCGAAGTCCGTAACCGCAGATACGATCCACTGACAGGGCTGCTCAATCGTGCAGCTTTAGAATCTCGGCTAACAGCTGTGATGATGTCTGGTCAGGACGGTCACTGCGGTTCTTTTGCGGTGCTGGTGGTTGATATTGATAACTTTGGTTGCATCAGCGATAGCGCCGGACAGGCAACGGGCGATCGCCTGTTACAGCGGGTTGCCGTGCAGCTACAGCGACAGTTCCAAGATCAAGATGGCTATGCGATCGCGCGATTGGAACGGGGCAAGTTTGCGATTTTAGTGCACCAGAGTACCGCCCTATCTCAGCTTGCCGATCACATTCTCAGCAGTTTTGATCGTCCTGTACGATTGGACGGTCAGATGTTTCATCTGACGGCCTATTTAGGCATTGCAGAACGACATTTACCTGCCAGTAACGGTGCGGGCTACATTCATTACGCTGAGGCGGCAGTGCAAACTGCCAGTCAGCCGGGCCAAGCTCGCTGTGTATATGCCTCAGTGGCCACGTCCACGGCTCTGAATCATCGTCTGCAGCTAGAGGCAGATCTGCGCCGTGCCTTAGTCGATGATCAGCTGGTCGTCTATTACCAACCGATAGTGGATGGAGCCACCCTAGAAATTGTCGGATTTGAGGCCTTGGTGCGATGGCAGCATCCTGAACGAGGTTTAATTTCTCCAGCCGAATTCATTCCGATGGCAGAACAGTCCGGGATGATTTTGGACATTGGCTGGTGGGTTATGACCCAGGCCTGCGCTCAGATGGTGGCTTGGCAGCAACAATTTCCGGCCTTTGCCCATATGACGATCAGCGTCAATGTCTCTAATCGCCAGTTCGTGCATCCTGACTGCATCCAAAAAATAGATGAAGTGCTCAGCCAAACGCAGCTTGCCCCTGATTGCCTGACTCTGGAGATTACCGAGAGTGCATTCATGGCGCATAACGAGACCACTCAGGCGACGTTATGCTGGATTGCGGCCCAACAGATTGGCCTCAGCATTGATGATTTTGGTACGGGGTACTCTTCCTTAAGCTATCTGTACCGATTTCCCATCAGCACGATCAAAATTGATCGGTCATTTATTCAAGCGGCTGCGTTGGCCCAAAATAGCGGCACAATTGTCGAATCAGTTATTGCCTTGGGGCACAAGCTTGGTCTGCGGGTGGTTGCAGAAGGGGTCGAAACAACTACAGCGGTTTCCTGGCTCCAGGCCCATCAGTGTGATCAGCTGCAAGGCTTTTTGTTTGCTTGTCCGGTAACGGCATCAGAGGCAACAGCGCTGTTGGCCCAGGGGCTAGCGATTGCTACATATAGCTAGCGCCATCTATAGCTCTCGCCACTGTGCTAAGGACATTTCTCTCGCTGAAGTGCTTGATGCTGGAGCCCAGTGGCCCGCAGTTGTGCACAAACGTTGGTGGCGACTGCCATATGTTAGGACACCGAGTACGATGATCCCGCTTGGCATGAAACGAATGGCTCTAAGCAAGGGTTGGGCCGCCTTGTCCTAACGGATCTAGCGGCTGCTACAGAACCGCTACACAAACCTGCGTTCGCGAGAAAATAGCGCAGGCATGTTCGAACAGTTGACAAGATTGTTTAAGCAAGAACCGCTCAAACAAAGCGGCAGTCTCGTGCTAATGCCAGGTCCAGCTGGTGTAGATAGGCGGCTGGCTCTAGGGTGTAGGCACCAAATCGAGCCAAATGGCCATTCATAATTTGAGCGTCGAAGAGGAGAAACTGGCGCGATCGCAGGTGCTCGACTAGCTTGACCATTGCCACTTTTGACCCTTCAGGGATGCGGAAGAACATGGATTCTCCGATGAATGCCCCACCTAGCACAATACCCAAGATGCCGCCTGCTAGCTGACCGTCCTGCCAAGTCTCGTAGCTGTGGGCCCAGCCCGCCCGATGGAGTCGGAAGTAAACCTCCTTCAAATCAGGAGAGATCCACGTACTGGCGCGATCGGCGCAGCCGTCTACCACAGCGGCAAAATCACGGTCAATGGCGGTTTGAAAACGATTTTGGTTAAGGGCGCGCTGGAGCGACTTAGGATAGCGGAAGCGGTGATCTAGCGGAATCATTGCCCGCTGTTTGCTGGTGTACCATTCCAATCCTGGCTGTGCTTCATCGGCCATCAAAAAGAAGCCGTTAGCGTAACCTTGCAGAATGTGAGGGATTGAGTAAGACATAGTGCAGCGGCGGCGGATCGGCTCACAGCCAACGCTTACTATAGCGCTCATGCCCGTGTATAGCAGCCGCCAGATCCCTTAGAACAAGGCTACCCAATCCTTGCTTGGGGCCATTTCGTTGTTGACTAACTGGGACAGCGGTACTCGGCGTCCTAAGGTAAATAACGCAAGTGGCCAAGACCACATACAGTCATGGAGGGACTCGATGAAATAGCCTTGTAACAAGACGTAACGCCACGTTTCGCTTTAGCTACAAAAGCCTTTAGCTTGGACTGTAATGCAATGGTCCGCCCTGTTGGAAAACTGCCATGACCGAACCGATTGAATCCGTTACGCTGCCGCCACCACAGGACGCGATCCAAGAAGGTGAATGGTTGCGAACGTCGTTACAAACCTGGCTAGATACTGAGTTCCCGCCAGAGTCTATCAATCAGGACATTGCCCAACGGGCGGCGCAGGTGTTTGTGCGTCACCGCCTGGAAGGGGAAAATGAGCTGATTCCTCTCGTCATGGCAATCTTGACTGAGATGCAGGGGTTTGATTTTAGCCAAAGCTTCTACAGCGAGTTTGCGGTGGCAAACGCAGTGGGTGATCTATTGCTGGATAGCCTGGGCATTGACCGCTGCTGCGGGGCGGGTTAATGCTGTGGTTGCTATTTGCCAGTTTGACGGCCTGCTTTGAATCGCTAAAGGACGTGACCGGCAAACAGTCCCTAAAGACCCTAGACGAATACACCGTGTTGTTTAGCTTCGCTGCTGTTGGCGCGGTGGGGCTATTCGGCACCATGCTGGTTACAACGGGAATGCCCGTCTTGGGGCCAGGTTACGCTTGGGCTCTGTTGATTGGTGGCGGGTTGAACGTTCTTGCATTTACGCTTTATGTGCGGGCGATCAAGATCGCCGATCTCTCGTTAACGGTTCCGCTGGTGACGCTGACGCCGCTATTCTTGTTGTTCACCTCGCCGCTGATTGTTCAAGAATGGCCAACAGCAGCCGATGTTATGGGGGTCGTTTTGCTGGTGATAGGAGCCTACGTGCTGAACCTGTCTACCCAGCCTCAGCGGACAATTTGGGCCCCGCTAGCGATCATGATTCGCAACTCGGGGAGTCGGATGATGTTGGGCGTTGCCTTTCTTTGGAGTATTACCTCAAACTTCGACAAGGTTGGTACCATCAACTCTTCTCCACTGTGCTGGGGGGCATCGTTGTTTGCAGTTGTGGCTGCAGGAATGATCCCGTTTATGCTCAAAAACAGGCTTACCAACAGGACGGTAATGAGCAATAGAACAGTAATTAGAAAAACAACGTCGTCAACGTTTGTTACACAGCTACCAATACTAGGGCTAACCGGAATTTTCAATGCTACAGCAGTGGGCTTTCAGTTCATGGCCCTGACCATGGCACCAGTCGCACAAGTCATTGCTGTAAAGCGAATGAGTACGGTAATTTCAGTTTTATTTGGCTGCCTGTTATTTCAAGAACCAGGATTACGACAGCGACTAACGGGCGCGGCCATTATGGTTGCAGGTGTGGCTGTGATGTCTCTTGGATAGCTGGGGCAATAGCAGTTTACTCGTGTCTTACCTCATGCCTCTAGCTGCTGGGTTAGTAGCCTAGGTAGACGCTCCATTAGGTCTTCAAAGGGTTGGGTACTGCCTAGCACTCGAACCAAGACCAGTGCCCCTTGGATGCGCATGATAGTGTCTTGGGCCTGTTGAGCTGCAGCCGTGGGCGAGTTTCCAACTTCAACCAGAACAGCACTCAGCTGCTCGATCCACTTCTTCAGCGATTTTTGAAGTGCGCTATGGAACAGTCCATCTGCTTCACCTGTGGAGAACACCGCTAGCAGGCAGGCATCTTGCCCATTGCGATAGAAGGTCTGGATGCCTTGAACCATGTTCTGAACGCGATCATAGGGGTCGCCGTCTGCCTGAAGTGGGTCGAAGATGTGGGTTTGTAGAAATTGGCCCACGTGGGCCAATACGGCTTCCGCCATTTCAGCTTTGCCGCCTGGGAAGTAGTGGTAAAGGCTAGCTTTACCTAGCCCGGCTGCCTTAGACAACAAAGACAGGCTGGTTCCCTCGTACCCATATTGGCGAAAGACGGGGACCAGCTTAGCAACAGCGATTTCTTTTGACATATGGCAGGTTGAATCTTCGAGTTTATAGCCAGCGCCATTTACGTTAAGACACCGAGTGCAGTGAGCCTACATGGCAGAGAACGAAATGTCCCTAAAAAGGACTGGGCAGCCTTGTCCTGACGGATCTGGCGGCTGCTATGACATCCGATGAACGATCAGATGTCTCTGGCGAACCAATTGACTATTGACAGTATACCGAACGTTCGGTCTATACTACCAATACGTCTTGACCGAACGTTCGGTTCAAGACGATCCAAATAATCGGATACTCACAATCATGCTGAAGCTCTACAGTCACGACATTTCTGGCAATGCTTACAAAGTGCGGCTCATGCTGTCCTTACTAGGGTTGCCCCATGAGGTCGTTGCGGTGGACCTGATGAAGGGGGAGCACAAGCAAGCTGAGTTCTTGTCTCTGAACCCAGCAGGTCAAATACCTGTTCTGGTTGACGGTGATACGGTGCTGGCCGACGCTCAGGCTATTTTGGTCTACCTAGCTCGTCAGTATGGGGGTGATCAGTGGCTGCCGATCGAGGCTGAGGCGCTGGCTCGGGTGGTGCGCTGGCTGTCGATCACCGCTGGTGAAATCCGTCAGGGACCAGAGAGTGCTCGTCTGCACCATTTGCTGAAGATGAAATCCATCAACATTGAGCGGGCTAACCAAAAAGCCGCACACATCATGGCCCTGGTTGAGCAGCACCTGACCGATCATGAGTGGCTTGCCCTAGAGCGGCCAACCATTGCCGATGTTGCCGCTTTTCCCTATCTCGCGCTGTCACCCGACGGGCAGATTGCCTTGCAGGACTATCCTCACATCATGAGCTGGATTGACCGAGTTAAGCGGCTACCCGGGTTTGTAGGGATGCGCCATATTCCGGCATTAGATGACTAAGTGTTGTGTATGCGACTTGTCTGGATGGCCTCTCTCGTATCCTGACATCAATAGTACAGACCACACCCCGTATTTGTGACACCTTACGTTCAAAGTGCAATGCCTAGAAAATTTGCTGATATTGCTTTCACGCCAGCTGTCAAGGCACTCCAGACCCAGTATGGCTCAAGGGCTACCTACGAAAAGTTTGTTGCCAATGGGCCGAACAACGACACCCTCGACGACAAGGCCAAGGCATTTATTCCTGAGCGAGACGGGTTTTATTTAGGCTCCGTAGCAGAAACTGGCTGGCCCTACATCCAGTTTAGGGGTGGGCCACCGGGGTTCCTGAAGATTTTGGATGACAGGACACTGGGCTTTGCGGATTTCTCAGGGAATGCGCAGTACTTAACCGCCGGGAATCTTTTGCAGGACAACCGCGTGTTTCTCTTTTTGATGGATTATGCGCATCGTCGTCGGATGAAGATTTGGGGACAGGCCGAAGTTAAGACCGATGACCCAGTACTACTGAAGCAGCTAACCGTATCCGACTATCCCGCGATCGCAGAGCGGGCCATTCTGATTCACATTGTGGCCTTCGACTGGAACTGCCCCCAGCACATCCCCCGCAAATATTCAGAGGCCGAGGTTGATGCCAAACTTGACGCTGCAGTTTCCCCGCTACAGCGTCGAGTGGCTGAGCTAGAGGCGCAGCTTGAGTCCTTGCAGGGAAACGCGTCCTAGGGCAATTCCTGCTGTTCAATCACGGGTGAGCTTGGCCTAGAGCTGAGCCAGATGTCGGTGAACAAACTGCACGCAGATGGACCCTTCGCCAACCCCAGAGGCCACCCGCTTGACGGACCCGTGGCGTACATCGCCGACGGCAAATACACCGGGTACATTAGTCTCTAGCAAAAAGCGATCGCGTTCTAGCGGCCAAGGCACGCTGGTAGAAATATCAGGTCCTGTACAGATAAAGCCCTTAGCGTCCCGCTCAATGGTGTCTGACAGCCAGGCTGTACTGGGTGTTGCACCAATGAAAATAAAGAGCGAATTGGTCTCAAAGGTTTTGATTTCGCCCGTGCTAGAGTCCTTCACCTGAAGCTTTTCGAGCCGGTCCTGTCCTTGGGCCTCAACCACGCTGTGGTGGGTCAACACCTCAATGTTGTCCTGCCCGTCGATCTGATCGATGAGGTACTGCGACATGCTTGTGGTGAGTGAATCACCCCGGACGAGCATGCGAACCTTGCTGGCGTACTTCGAAAAATACATGGCCGCCTGTCCGGCGGAGTTGGCCCCACCCACCACGTAAACATCTTCGTCTTTACAGGCTGCGGCCTCGGTTTGGGCTGCACCGTAGTACACCCCCGCACCAGTGAATTTTTCAACCCCAGGGACCTGCAATCTGCGCCAGGCAACGCCCATCGCCAAAATCAGTGCATGGCAGCTGATCTCGCTACCGTCCGCCAGGGTGATGATGCGATAGTCGTCTTCGACTCGTACGGTTTGGGCTTCCTGGGGGGTCAAAATCTCGACCCCAAATCGCCGTGCCTGGGTCACCGCCCGACGGGCCAAATCGCCGCCGCTGAGCCCAACTGGAAACCCTAAATAGTTTTCGATGCGAGAGCTGGTTCCGGCCTGCCCGCCTGGGGCTTCCCGCTCTAGCATGACCGTTTTGAGCCCCTCGGAAGCGCCATAGACGGCTGCTGCTAATCCGGCTGGCCCGCCCCCAACAATCACCAGATCGTAGAAGGGCTTAGCCGCTTCGGTTTGCATGCCGACCTGCTGGGCCAGTTCAGCCGTGGTGGGTTTGACGAGCTTCTCGCCCTCGGGTAACAGGACCAGCGGTAGGCAAGGGTTATTGGTTTCGCCAGCATAGCTCACCAGCTGCTGTGCCTCGGCATTATTTTCAATGTCGAGCCAGCGATAGGGAATTTGGTTGCGAGCCAAGAAATCTCGTAAGTCGTGGGACGCGGGCGACCAGCGATCGCTGATCACCTTTACCCCCTTAAACTGCGGCTTAAATGTTGCTTGCCAATCGTTGACCAAATCGTCCAGGACGGGATATAGCTTCTCTTCAGGCGGATCCCAAGGCTTGAGTAGGTAGTAGTCTAGCTGAGCCTGATTGATCGCTTCAATGGCAGCATCGGTATCGGCATAGGCCGTCAATAGCGCCCGCTTGGCTAGGGGAAACGCCTCACTCGCCTGTTCTAGAAACTGTACGCCGCTCATCTCAGGCATGCGCTGGTCTGCCAAGAAGAGGGCAACCGTATCGCCCCTAAGCTTGAGTTCCTGAGTGACTTTCAGCGCTGATGCGCCCGAGTCTGCCCGAACAATACGAAAGCGACTACCGTACTGCTTGCGCAAGTCCCTGGCAATGGACTGAAGCACAGCCGGATCGTCATCAATGGTCAGAATGATTGGCTTATCCATAGGGGGCAACGGGGTGGGAAGAACGGGCCACAAACGTCAGCCCTATTTTGGCACCTTTAGTCCTATTTGGTAGTCCTATCGGCTCTATGCTGGCAGCTATTGAACCGCGTCCAAGTTGAAACCTCTAGCTTTCCCCGCCGGAGAACTCTAGTTCTGGACGAGGCTAAGGTTCAATACAGATGACTCAGGTCACCCCGAAACGCGTATGTCTCTGGGCGTACGTCTTTGGAAGCATAAAATAATCCTTCTTCAGTACGATTCCGCCGGGGCAGATGCTCAGATAATGTAGCGATGGATTCAAAAAGATATCAATAACAGTCGCCATTCGTTTTTGTATCGTTTTTGTTGAAAATTTGTTGAAAACAAGAGGAAAACAATGAAACGGTCTACTTTAGTTTGCTACGCTAAGCGATTTGTTGTCATGGTCGTTTGCGCGGTTATGTTGTTCGCGACCAGCCAGCCAGCCAACGCCTTCGGTATGAAGTCAAGCAGTGACGCATCCGAAGGGGTAGCCAAGCTTGATCAGGTTCAGGCAGAGTCTGAAGCGGCACTAACAGCAGAACCCCGCGGCATGTCTGAGGTTCAGCAGAAAGCTAACGCGGGTCTCAACGGCGTTCAAGGCACAGCAGATGCTAGTGCTATGCAAACCCCCAGTGACTCTGGTGCAGCTACCACAGTCGAGAAGCAGATCAAGAATGTTGTAGAGTCTGTTAAGTAGTTGATTCTGGACAGTTCAGAAGCATAGGCGACAATTCGCTTCTATCGAAAAGCCTCCTGGTAACAGGAGGCTTTTTGTTATCTTGTGCTGCCTGAGAGATGCGCGAGTAGATCTTGTCCAGTCAAGTTCGGGGTAAGGGCAAAGGGGACAAGGTTAAGGGGGCTGACTGGTACCTACTGATGATAGTGGTAGTGCTGTGGCGTAGCGGCTTGCGGTTACTTCGATAGGCCGCCAGGGCGATAACCAGTAGTGGGTTTGAGTGATATGATAATGCTGACTGTGCTGTTCTGCTGTGTCGGGCTGGTTGGATAAGGAGAACTGTAAGGTGGCAACGTTGTTGACGCCTACCATCTCCTGGCCGGACTGAAACCAGCGAGACCGCCAAAACTTGAGACGGTCCCACCCGGAAGCTGGTTGAACCGAAGTCGAGGGTAGCCCTAGCCAGTGTTGGTTGACTTCGGCAGCATTGGCCGCTAATCGACGTAGCCAAATCAGACGGCACCGCCAGTCTGTGGGCCGATGGTGGGGCTGTTTGCTGAGAAAGGGAGGTGCCTTGTAACCGTACCACTGTCGAGGACGCGCAGGCAGCAGCCATTCCTTGAGGCGAGTGTGCAGGAGTTCAGTGAGCAGTTCTTGATTGCGAATGGCGCTAGAGGTCAGCTGCAGAATTGTCGATTGGGGATCTGGGGAAGTGGGTTGATAGTCAAGGCGAATTGCCGAGCTAAAGTGAATGTCTCCCGACAAAATAATGGCTGATTGCCGATGCTTGCAGATTGTTGTTAGCAGCATTGCTAGAGCCTGAGCGTTCAGATTCCAAGAGTCACCGACATCACCCGAGAAGACTTTTCCGTGTTTAAGCTGCCAGGCTTGGATTTTGTCTAGTATGCGCATGCTGATGGCGTTTGTAGACGCAATGACAAAGGTAGCCTTAGCCGGAGTAGATTGCTGAAGTGGGGCCGCAAGCTGTTGCTCAAAAGCTTTGGGGCTAAGCAGCATGGGAGGAGCAGTCGGTTTGGCCTCGGCAGGGTAAGCCCTACGAGTTCGGGTATCTAGGACAATGACCTCATGGCACGGGCTGCCGACAGTGTAGTGCCAGGTTAGCGCCTGCGGAGCTCGCTGAAGCACCCAGAACTTTGCTCCTTGCATCTGTTCTGAGGTGAATGTCGGGAGTCCCGTGTGGTGGTTTATTGTCGGTAGGCCTAGGGATGTAGCAATCTCAGTGCTGCCGTCTTGCCCACCTGAGTGAGACCAGCGAACTAGGGCAGCTAACAGCTGATGCCCGGGCTGGCCTGGTTTGAACTGAGCGGGCGTATTGCCCCAGGCCTGGAAAATGGCATAGGCTGCCAGCGCGTTTTGGACGGTCTGATAGCCCAGTGGCTGCCCCAACACCCGCAGACACCATGACTGGTTTAAGTTCCAGTCGTCACTCACGTCATGGTCGTCAAAAATGGTGTAGGTGGCTACATTCGCAAACAGCCGACGCACCTGGCTCAGGGTTTGCGCGAACTGATTGATGTCTTCTCGATATCGATTCCACTGCCGGGCAGCTTTACCGGTTAACCCCAATGATGGACCGGTCGGAAAGTCCTTAGGCCAACACGTTGAGGACCGTTCTAGCAGGTAGAGTACGCAGTACTCGCCAAAGCTGAGGCAGTGGCTGGTGACTTTGGTGTCAGAATTTCCCTTGGCTGCCGTGAAGCCTGCGGCCTTGACCACCTGATCGCGCTGCCCCGGCGAAAGCTGCTCCGGCGTGACGTGGCGTTCTGCCAAATTGATCGGCAACTGCTCCCGCCAACCCAGCAAACTGTTTCCGAGACTGCTGGCTACCCAAAGCAGCGGATCGGCAACGTCGTCGCCGT
>CAWUKV010000192.1:0-10677 GCA_963923025.1 uncultured bacterium | reverse complement strand
CCCAACGAGATTCTGATTATCTCGGGCCGCAAATACAAGAATAAGCGCGGTCAAGAGGTGGGCTATCGTGTCCGCTTTGGGGGGCGCACCCTGGTGATTCCCATCATTGAACGGGTCGAGCGCATGGACATGACCACCATGCCCATCCCCGTAGAGGTCACCAATGCCTATGCCAAAGGCGGTACACCGATCAACATTCAGGCCATTGCCAACGTCAAAGTTTCTAGCAATCCCACAGTGGTCGGCAACGCTATCGAGCGATTTTTGGGCCGTAACCGGTCTGAAATTCGCCGGGTGGTGCGCGAAACGCTAGAAGGCAACCTGCGTGGCGTTGTGGCTCTGCTAACGCCAGAACAAGTTAACGAAGACCGGCTTAACTTTGCCGAGCGCATTGCTGCCGACGTCGCCAAAGATCTAAATAAGCTGGGCCTACAGCTCGACACGCTCAAAATTCAGAGCGTCACCGACGATGTGGACTACCTCAGCTCCATTGGTCGTCGCCAAATTGCCCAGATCGTTCGCGATGCCGAAATTGCCGAGGCCGAAACCATCGGTGAGGCTGACCGGATCGAGGCTGACTGCCAGCGACAGGCCGAGGTTGCCAAAACCCAGGCCCTGACCGTTGTTCAGCAAAAGCAAAACGAGCTGCGCAAAATCAAAGCCGAGTTAGAACAGCGGGCCAAGTCCGAAGAGGAACGCACCACCGCCGCCGCTAAAGAGGCCCGCGCCCGCGCCGAGCAGCAGCTCCAGGCCGTCCGTTCTCAGCTGGAGCGGCTGCGCCTGGAGGCCGACCAGGTGCTGCCCGCTGAAGCCAAAAAACGTGCCCAAGAGCTGGCCGCAAAAGGCGACGCTGCGGCCCTGGCCGAGAATGCCAAAGCGGCAGCCCTGGTCAACGAAATGCTGGCAAAAGTCTGGCAAGAAACCGGCGTAGACGCCACTGAGGTTTTCCTAATTCAGCAGATTGAAATGGTGCTGCAAGAGGCCGCGTCCATTCCTCATCGTATGCACTTAGAGAACGTCAACGTCATCGACAGCGGCGACGGTAAATCCCTAGCCAGCCTGGTTAACGTGTACCCCGAGGTGGTGCGCCAGTTCCTAGAACGGGTGGACAAGACGCTGGGTATCGACGTTACCGGCACGCTTAACCGCAGTAAAACACTGCCTGCATCCAACGGCCACGCTCAAACCGCTACCGCTGTTGCTCCTTCTACTATCGCTCCTTCTACGGAGGTCAACTAACACCATGCCTGCACTCATTGCACTCCTCGCTATTTTTGGGGCTGGCGCTGGCACCGTCTCCCTGATCATTCGCAACCTGTATTACATTTGCCAGCCCAACGAAGTTCTGATCTTTGCGGGTGCTACCCGCAAAGTGGGTCAAAAAAAGGTCGGTTACCGACTGGTTAAGGGCGGCAGTAGCCTGCGCACGCCCCTGCTCGAAAAGGTCATGCGCATGGACCTAACCAACATGATCATCGAGCTGCATGTGGCGAACGCTTACTCTAAGGGCGGTATTCCCCTCAAGGTAGACGGCGTTGCCAACATTAAAATTGCCGGTGAAGAACCCGTCATTCACAACGCCATTGAGCGACTGCTGGGCATGGACCGCAAGCAGATCGAAAAGATTGCCAAAGAGACCCTAGAGGGCAACCTGCGTGGCGTTCTCGCCAGCCTCACCCCTGAACAGGTGAACGAAGACAAAATCGCCTTTGCCAAGAGTCTGCTAGATGAGGCGGAGGAAGACCTGCAAAAGCTGGGTCTGGTACTCGACACGCTACAAATTCAGAACATCTCTGACGATGTGCGTTATCTCGACTCCATTGGCCGCAAACAGCAGGCAGAGCTACAGCGCGATGCCCGCATTGCTGAGGCCGAGGCCCATGCCGAATCTGCCATTCAGACGGCAGAGAACGAGAAAATCACCTCGGTGCGCCGCATCGACCGCGATACCGGCATTGCTGAAGCCGAGGCCGAGCGCCGCATCCAAGACGCCCTCACCAAGCGAGATGCTGTGGTGGCTGAGGTTGAAGCTGAAATTGCCGCTGAGCTAGTGCGCATTCAGTCCGAAATCCCAGTCGAGCAAGAGCGCATCAAACAGGTGCAAAAGCAGCTCCAGGCCGACGTCATTGCTCCAGCGGAGGCCGACTGCAAGCGGGCCCTGGCCGAGGCCAAAGGCCGAGCCGCTAGCATCATTGAGGATGGCAAAGCCCAGGCCGAAGGTACGCAAAAGCTGGCTGAGTCTTGGCTGGCCGCAGGCGACAGCGCTCGGGATATTTTCCTGCTGCAAAAGCTCGAAGTGCTGCTGAAGACGCTGACCGCCACCGTGCCGGATGTATCTGTGCAGAATGTCACCGTCATTGAAGGGGCAGGCAACAGCACCGCCAAGCAGGCCATTTCCTTTATGGAGCAGCTGAAGCACACTACCGGGCTTGACCTAGCCCAGGCCGTCAACAACTTTAGCCTCCCTGCTGCGGAAAAAAAAACGCTAGGGGAAAGAGCAGAGTAGCATCGTCGGCCCAGGTTGCGCCTGAGTCAGCGGCAAAACCGGCTGCGATCGCAGCCCTAGCCCGAGCCGCGCGTGTTAAGTCCGACCCCATCGCCGATGCCGCCCTGAGATCCGCCATTCAAAAGCTGCTTGACCAGGTGGCCCAGCGCAGTTTGCCCCAGGCCCAAATCGAGTCTATGGTGCAAACGGCCATCCAAAAGGTGCCAAATCTCAAGCCGCGCCTAGCCAAAATCTACACGGACCAAGGGGAGGCAGGGTTAGAAGGTCTGTTCCATCACGCTCAGGTGTATCTTCCGACTCGAAAGCTAGAAGAGTGGGTGACGACATGATGCGGGCTTACCCGTCAGCAGACGTTTAAAAAAGAATGAAAGCCGTTGTAGCACTGATACAACGGCTTTCGTTTACAGACTTTTACTCCCATGAGACCTTTCAAGAAACGCCTTTTATTACCGCTGCTGAGTGCGATCGCACTCACTAACTGCTCCGCTAAGTACGAGACCGGTGAAGTGGTTCGAGCAACCGCCTACAGCGCCGACCCGTACCAAGTTACTGAAGAGGTGCAGTACGTCTCGACTGATTGGGACGGCGAAGTGCTGTATCAGCGAGTGTATGTGGTTGAAGAACAAATCGAAGAACAGGCCGCCGAACTCGTTCGCTTCGCCGGGGGAGAAACCTACTGGGCCGCCGATATGGACTTTCCAGAATCTGAGCCCAAGCGGGTAGGTGACTGGCTCGTCATTTTTAGTCTTGATCAGGTCTGGATTTGGCAGCCGGGCCAGTCAGCCATCGCTTTTGACCCCACCGTCTCCCTCGAATCTGATGTTTGGCAAGACAACCAGATGGAACGGCCAGAATTCTGGAGCTTTTACCTGGCCACCGACTTCCAAATCACCGAAGAGCGGTGGGTACTGGAATACACCAACGGCATCACCGACGACAGCTATCCCTCACCAGGGCCTAAAAAGTACTACTTCGTCTCTGAAGATGTAGGGCAGACCTTTGTTCCAGCACCTGATGGATCCCTGTAATCAACAGCTGGTACCGCTGATTGCCTAAAAAATGATTGCCCACAAGGATAGAGATCCCAACATGTCCGTCGCACGTTCAGAGCATCGCAAAAGCCGGTTTCTCATTCGTGGCCTGCTTGGTCTGGTCGCTGTAGTGGTTGGGGGATTGGGTCTATCGATTTACGAGACCTACAAAACCCACCAAGACTACAACCAGCTAGCCAGCTGTTTAGAGAAACACGACTTGGCGGTCAAAGATGGTTGGAAGTATACAGACCAGGGTCCCCTCGAAATCTTTGGCTATGCCAGACTCGAAAACTTTGGCTTGACCTTTGCAACCGCCAGCGGGCAACTCTGGACGGTCGAAGTCATCGATGGCCAAGGCGTGCGAAACTGCAACGATTCCATCGACCAGCTCAACCTGGCAGGTCGGACGCTCGGCTTGCCCAACGGCACCGTTCTACAGCTCGATCATCCTGACTTACAAGAAAGTCTAACCGGACCGCCCATTCAGACGATGGATGACCTGCTGAGCCAGCTAGAGCAGATTCTACCGCTCGTTCAACAGCGACCCGGTGCTTTTGTTGCCTCGCTCGACACGGTTGTGTCGAAAGGTCGCGTCATGATTTACGAACCCGGAAACTGGCAGCCATAGATCATTAGGGAGCACGTTTTATAGCAGCCACCAGATTCGTTGGCGCTTCCCCTCTCAACATGCAAGGACAAGGCTGCGATGCCATGTAGCTCTGAGCCAAGCGGAAGCATCGTACTCGGAGTCCTAAGTGCTCTACGCAAAAGAGATAGCCTTACTCGGAAGGCTTAAGTGAAGTGGCCTAAGGCTATACGTTCAAGGGATAGCGGCACTCAGAAACTTAGGCTGAAGTGAACCTAAGCCAAAAAAAACCGCCAGAACTCGAATGAGCACTGCCGGTTGGTTGTGTGTTCCCTGTAGATGACTCGGCTAGAGTTGAGTCATCCTCAATATGCCTAACTTTCCAGAGACCCCAAGCGATCTCAGTCAGCTATTCGTATGATCTCGATCACAGTTTGCCGTGATCTGCGTGTTTATACGGAGTCAATCCTTTGCCAGCTGGGACTTTCGCCAGATCCACCAAGCCGCTAAACAAACCGTACAGTTGCCAACTACGGTCATCGCCGCCTGTAATGTGACCAGCCAGTTTAGCGAAACTGTGTTGTCAAAAAAGTGCCAGGTACAGGCACACATCGCACTGACTAGGGCCGGCAGCATCGCAAAAGATAGCCCCTTCCAGGCCAGACGCTGGCTGAGTTCGGCGTATTGCCAAATCAGCAAAATGGCAGCGACCCACTCAATCACGCTAGAGACGTGAACAATCCAGGTGGGCAGAGACAGCGCGTGCATAGAAGTCGGTATGGTAAGGGAGCGTTTTTAGATTAGCAGTCGAGGGTTGGGCTGAATGCGGGCAGTGTTGTGTGGCTACTACGGCATGGGTAACGGTGGTGATGAGGCCCTGCTGGCCTCGCTGCTGCAAATGCTCCCAGCTACGGTCACGCCCGTAGTGCTGTCGGGTAACCCCGATGAGACGACCCGGCGCTATGGCGTTGAGGCTGTCCCCCGTAAATCCTTCGGGGCGGTTTTGCAGGCCATTAGTCGGGCTCAAGTGTTCATCTGGGGCGGCGGTAGCCTGATGCAGGATGCCTCCAGTGCGGTGAATCCGGTTTACTACGGTGGACTGATGGGGCTAGCTCAGCGCCTGGGGCTGCAAACCATTGCCTGGGCACAGGGCGTTGGCCCACTTAACCGCAAAACCAGCCAGTTTATTACCCGACAGGCATTGAAAGGCTGTCAGGCTATCAGCGTGCGAGACGGCAGATCGGCCCAGCTGCTGGCAGATTGGGACGTGGGTTGCTGGCTAGCCCCCGATCCGGTGTGGGCGCTAGAGGCATCCCCGGTTCCTGGACTGTCGGACCTACCGGCCCCGCGGGTGGCGGTGGCCCTGCGTCCCCACAGGAACCTTACGCCTGAGCGCATCAAAACGTTGGGCATTGCCCTACGAGACTTTCAACAGGCTACTCAGACCTGCATTGTGCTGGTGCCATTTCAGCCTGAAAAAGATGGTGCGATCGCAACCCAACTCTCAACCCAATTGACCGGACCCCACCGCATTCTCAACATCTTTGACCCCCGACAGCTCAAAGGCATCTTTCGTGGCATTGAGATGACGATCGGGATGCGGTTTCATGCCCTAGTCATGTCCGCTGCCGAAGGCTGTCGCAGCTTCGCCATTAGCTACGACCCCAAGGTCAGCCAGCTGATGGCAGACACCGATATGCCCGGCTGGTCGCTAGAGCCTGACGACGCTCTACCGTCGGTGCCTGAGCAGGCTGCCGACATAACCCATCAATGGCTCGAACACTACGCCAATGGCGGAGGACTAACCCCAGACCAAGTACAGGCTCGCGTGGATCGGGCACTGATGCATCAGTCTCTATTGAGTGAACAACTTGGCTCAGACCTGTAACGTCCGTGAAAAGAACGAAATGGGTCATAAATTGTGCAGATCAGCATTGACTCGATGGTTCTGACTGCTGCTGTATGAACTTCGGTTACTCTTTCTGACGCAGAAGAGACAGTTTGTTAATCGGAGTGCTACCCTGCAGCCCAGTTGGGTCAGTACATGTACTGAATTCTGACAAAGCGACAGTCTGAAACGGTTCTCGGGGAAGAATTCTGTGTTAGTAGTAAAAATTAACAGAAGAGAACAACGCCCCAGCCGTTCCCTGCTTTAGCCTGATTGCGCCCATTGCGCTCAATCAGCACACAATGCCCCACAGTGATGTCCCCTTTATGAATAGAGCCCGTTGCCGCTGCCTTTAAAGCGGCGACCGTCCTGCCCTCAAAGCCTGCAATTCAAGGGTGATCGGTCATAGGCTGCAAAACCACAAATAAAACAGACCCCTTATTTCCATGAACACTGAGCAGAACGTCCCACTAGACTCCGCGGTTAGCGAAAAATCTACACAAAATTCACAGGTTTCGTTGTCTACACAACCGTATACTGCGACAGATTCTGGTATTCATAGCTCTGGAAATAGCGGTAGCTGGCAGGATGACACCTGGCAGGTTATTGATATGCCCGGTACGATTGGCACAGGGCTTACCAGTACAAATCCATCAGCCGAAACTGCCTCTCCATCCGTCGACACTCCTCCTCCTGTGGCTCCCATGACGCATTCTGATATTTCCCAGGCTCAATCCGCTTCAGAGCGCGAAGCTGAGCTGATGAGCCTAATTAGGGATTTAAACGAGTGCAACGACGTTTTGCTCGACAAGGTTGCTCAACTTGAAGAAGCCCTAGACACCTCTCAGACGGCTCTACAAGCCGAAATTGACCGCACCCATGGTCCTGCCGTGAGTGAGTCTCGTACGCTGAGCGATCGCCATATTGCCCAAATGGTGACAGAGCTGGAGGTCTCGACCCAAGCGCTAAAGCGGCACCAGGTTCTCAACGAAACGCTACAAGCAGAACTTACAACCAATAAAGATCGGGTGGCTCAGCTGGATCAGGACTGCACCCATCTACAGCAGCAGTGTGCGGATCAAAGTCAGCGTCTACTACAGGCCGAAACATCGGTCCGTGACCTGCGGGCACGCCTCCAGCGTCAGCAGCGCTACACGTTACAGTTCAAGGCTGCTCTTGAAAAGTGTCTCAACGTTTCCCCTGAGTCACAGGTTGCTAACCCGGGTGTTGGCGCTAGTGTCTTCGCTGGAACAACGGCAGTGCCAGCTGTTTCGATGCCTAAAATAGACAATATTGCGCCTTGGACCGCCCAAGAGCCTGCTGCCCGGCTTGACCCTCAGCTCGAAGCACTGATTCGAGGCGGAAGTTCTTCTGTTCCAGCATCGCCACCGCAAGATTTATCTTCGCCTGAGACACCTTCGTTGGACGTTGATCCAGAAACCGAGGCCCAGCTTTGGCGTGACTTGGCCCGCGTTATCGAAATCCCAGGCGAAAAGGCGCTCTACGCTACCAGTAATGACGATGATGAGGATGAGCTGATAGAGATGGCTAGCCCTTCACCTTGGGATGAGTCTCCGGCGAAATCGGTCACTGAGGCAGTTCCTTCTCCTACAGCTAATCTACCTTCTCCGACAACAGTAGAGACAGCCGCTGCTATCCCCCATGGTGCTGAGGTTGGGGCCGAACCCTACGTCCCGGCTATGGCCTTCCCCGAGGTTACGCCCGCACCGGTAGTCTATCCGCTGCGAGCCCAAAAACGGATCTCATCAATGGCTGCCGTCGATTTGCCAATGTTCCCCCGCCTCAAACAGCCCCAGGGTTAAGGAACTGACGGATATTAGGTGTTGGCATCCGGCTTTGTCCTGCGAGCCGCTGATAGCGTAAATCTCACACATAACTGTAAATTATCTGTGAGCCCTCCTAGGGATCGTGCAACTGCAGCTGTGTTTGTGAGTATTCTGCTGTAACCACGATCTGCGAGTGCTGCTGATAGGTATCTGAGTATCTCTCAATACCTAACGGATCTGGCAGCTGCTACCTATCAGCCTTGTTCTAAGGTCATTAGCCGCTGCTATAGGTGTGGGTATCGAGTGCGAAGAAAATAATCCTTCAATCTTTTGTCCACATTTTTCGAGTGTGAGTTACACTCTTGACATTTATTAGCCTAAACCCCGTTAGGCGGCATCTCACCTGCAAGGACGATATGGATCTAACCCTCCTGGAGCTATTCAAAAGCACGGACAACCCGGTAGAGGTTGATATCCGACGCGTTAGTGATGACCATATTGCTTCGGCCATTGTCAGCGTCATTCAGTCCGCCCGCTCGCAGGGCCGCTCGTTAGAAGAGGTAGTTGCTGAGCTACAGGCTGACGATGCTTTGCTGGACCAAAGTTCAAGGCAACTCTTAAGCGATATCGTGACACAGGCTTGGGAGCAGATCTAGCCAGGCAGGGTGGTTCACTGAAGACCCAGGGATGGCAGGTGTTTATGGCAGCTACGACGACCCCTGCCATTTATGGAACGATAGTATCGTTCATCATTACCACTTTGAGGTTTTGGCACTCGATGTCGAAACACTGTTTTGCCAAGGTGAGTTCACTGGCCAAGACGCGGTGGAGGCGATGGAAGGGCATGTTTTAGCTAGCGCGTCGCACCTGGGAACCTATCTGGAACAGCCATTTGCAGAATTTGTTTCTATGAGTGTGCTAGCTGTTGCAAGACCTTCGTTACACCCTACTACTGGCGTCAGGTCACCTGACTTATTTCGGTTCAGTTTCGCCGATTGCCATTTGCAGTACCATTGGCTGACCACCGTCTTGGTGATGCCGGTCGGCCCACTGCCGTAGTATTTCGTCCAGCTCGTCCAAGGCCTTCTGCCGATTCTCAGCGGGAATGTCCAGTTCTTCGAGAATTCGTACGGTGTTGTGGCGACGCTCAGCCCAAGCGCGCATCAAGCGGAAGAAGCGCGCCGTATCCTCAATCATGGTGTAAGTCCGCTCTTCGTCACCGGCGGGTGCATAGGAGGGACGTAACAGAGCGTAAAAGGGCATACCCCAGGGCGAGTCAACCCGCATGGCTGTGCCGGAATAGAACAGCCGACGGCGAATATGCTCAGCCAGGGCTTCACTTAGTGGCATTCGCCGCTCTGGTGGTAAATCTTCCTGGGAGCGATCGTGGAGGAATTCGATCAGTTCAGCAAACTGGAATGTGGTGATTAGCTGAGCATCAGGCAGATTATCAGGCAGCTTGTTCTCCAGCTGTCGCTTTTCCTCGGATGTGAGGTTGGTTCCTGCGATGCGAGCACTGCCAGGTTGCCAGGGGTAACGTTCCAACCAAACGTAGGGCAGCTGGATCAGGTAGCGAGGCTCTTGCGCCCCCAGCATCTTGAGAATTTTGCCCTCAGTCAGTGCCTCTCGAACTTCTTCGACAATTGCCTTGACGCGCTTGGGTTCGATGTGGTGCAAGTGGCCTGTCATCCGCAGGTTTTCTCCCTGCTCGATGTAGGTCATGTAAATTGCACATTTGGCCGCGCTGGCTGCAGCATCCAAAAATGCACCGTGTCGGTGTCCCCCAGTTCGCATTGCGCTAAAAGCCAGATACATCATGATCTGGTCGATTGCGCTAGGTTCCAGACGTTTAATTAGGTCGGAATCACTGGTCATCGGTGGGTTCGACTTCGGCATGGGTACTCAGCTTATAGAATGCACATTTTAGAGAAAAAACGAACAATCGGACAGCGATTGACCAGGTTGCCCAACCCCTAGAGGGTCCGATACACCTTGACAACAGATGTCCTATTGTAAACCTATCTCAAGCCGCTACCGTCATTACAGGGTTTCCGTAAATGTACGGGTGCCTAGACATTTTTATCTACAGAGACAGGTCAGCTGCCTCGCTCGGTAGGATTGCAGTGAGTAGGGCTGTGGACAGATCGCGGTTAGCTGTCCGCACAAAGGCTGGGGCAGGCTGCTGTGGCTAGCGTCATCACGGTGATGAAAACGGTTGTATCAATTCTGCCTAGTACACAATCCGCTGCCTTGTTCCCATGAATCTGGCGGTTGCTACCACAGGGAGTACGAGAGAGCTATGCGGTTTCTTGGGTCAACCGACCGCTACCTCGATAGGCAGTCTCAAATACGAAGCGACCGCTACCCCGGTGCGAGGCTTGATTGGAAAGACGACCGCTGCCACGATAGGCCAAGGTCAGTCGCCCACTACCCCGGTGATCGACTGCTGTAGTTTTTGGGGAACTCCCAAGCGTAGTTGCCAGTCTTGGGGATGAGACGGGCTGCGCAGCTGGGCCTTGTGCGACTGGGCCTTGTGCGACTGGGCTTTGTGTGACTGGGCTTTGTGTGACTGGGCTTAAATACACCAGGCTGCTAGCTGTGAGGCCACCGAAAATGGCCAGGCTGACTGATGCTGAGCGGAGAAAGACAGTTTGTAGACGGGTTCTCATGGTCCTGTCCAAAATTGAGTAGCTATCATTTGTTACGGCAACTGACAGCTTTATTCAGGACAGACTGTATGAAGAATTGGTCTAGTGGCTACATAAAGGCAATTTCGACCTATTTTTTCTCCTGAGATAGGGTACTATCTATTAATTTTGCAGCTAGTGCAGCGTCAGGACTAAAAATTAGGGTAGGCAACAGAGCTGTGGAGAGCG
>CAWUKV010000191.1:0-10681 GCA_963923025.1 uncultured bacterium | reverse complement strand
ACGGGCCCGACGGGATTCGAACCCGCAACTTCCGCCGTGACAGGGCGGTGCTCTAACCAATTGAACTACGGGCCCAGCTTTCGCTGGGTCTCACAGGGCTTTCAGAAGCGCGCTGTGATTTGGGCGATCTCTATTGTGCTGAGGGGGGTGTGTTTTGTCAAACCTTTTTGGGCAAAATTTTGCCCTAGGTCATCGCTTTTCCCAGTGGGGTTGGGCAAAGTCGGTGAGCCACTGTTTGACGCGGTAGGTGGCGCGGCAGTCGTCTTCGTTGTAGCGGAGGATGAGGTCGAGGTAGGTGCGATCGCACTCTTTCACCCAGTTGTCGTACCAGCAGATCGATTGGGCTCCATTGGCGTCTTCGTCACGCCAGTCAAAGCCCATCCAGCGGGCGATGGGCTTGAGGGCATAGCTTTCGATAGGCAGGACCACAGAGGCGGTCACGCGCTGATGGATATCTACAAACCGGCTGAGGAGGGATTCGATGTCGATGATGGCACCGTAGGTTTTGGCGAGGCGACGGACGGTTTGGGCTTCGTAGGGGCAAAAGTGGTAAACCGGGGCCTGGGGGTATTCGGCCATGACGTACTGGAATTGGCTCCAGGCACGGGCCTCGTCTTCGGGCTGCTCGGCGACGAGGGGAATGAAGGTTTCAGTGCCGGTGGCGGTCTCGACAGCGAGAACGCCGTGGAGGTAGACAAGATCTTTGTCGGGGGCGGCTTCGATGTCGAAGTAGAGTTCGTAGGCGCTCGTTGGCAGGTCCACGGGAGTGAGTGGAAAGGGAGTATGGCGTGCGATCGCGCGGTTTGTTTGGGTCGATTGGGCCTGTGTTACCAGCTTGTGGGCCACATCCTGCTCAAATCCAGCAATCTGGGCCAGTTCAGTGGGCGTCAGAATGGCTAGGGATTCGACCGATGTTAACCCTAGCGGCTTTAGGCGGCGGTAGCGGTTGAGGGTGACGCCGGGGAGTAAGGAGAGGTGCTGTTGGGTTTGGGCCGTCTCGTAGCAGTGGGGCAGCCACACGCACATGTCACAGCGGCTCCGGCTGATGAACACTTCGGGTGCAGCAGCATCTGCAAAGATTTCTTCGCAGGCGGTCAGGGCATCAAACAGTAACGGCAGCTGCCGGACCAGATCGACCCGATAACGTTTCTCTTTTAAGACCAGCCAGCAGACGTCGAGTGGTGTGGGCTGATAGGCGGACAGCAGCAGCGCATGGAAGGCGGCAACCAGCTGGTATTCGGGCTTAGGCTTTTTGCCCAGGCGAATGTCAATCGGCAGATAGTAGCCAGAACGCTCATCTGCTGGATCGGTCTGCCACAGCAGCAGGTCGGGACGACTGACGTAGTATCGGGTGGGGTCGTCCGCCGCGATCGCGGTTAGCACGCCCCCATAGATGCAAGGAACGCGTTGATGCATCAGGTCTAAGGTCGCGCGGGTGCCGGCTAACCAGTCCCCTCGTGGAAAGTGGGGGGTTTCGTAGTGGTCGTAGGTCTTTAGAACTTGCTGACGATGCTTCAAGCTATCCTGACGCAGCTTAAGCAGGTATTCGCTAGGTTCATGCTGGTAATCTGGATTGCCGTGGTGGTCCAGGAAAGCCCGCCGCTGGCATCGCTGTAGCTGAAACAGGGTATCGTCACTAATCCACCGACGCTGCTCTAGTGAACGGCTCGCGGCTGCGTTAACCTCGGCCTTGCCCAGGTCGAGAGGCCGCACCTTATCGCCTGTGGTCAACACAGCTGGGCCAACCGACGCTATTGCGCCACTGAGCATCGTCAGCCGAGGACGTTCAGCCACCATAAACCCTTCCTCCCGAGTCATAACAGCCTTTTGCACGACGGTGGGGGGAAGGGCAGCTCAAATAACAACATCGGATACGGTCAGTAACGATGCTCAAGCCCTACTCAAACGATGTCAAAGCACGAATAACACGCCCATCCTAGCAGTTCAAGCCGTTTCTGGCATTTTGTTAGTTGGTTTGCTAACGGGATGAACGGGGCGAACTGCCGTTCCGATGTCGTTAGTCGATTGACAGTTGCCAAAACCATTTGGCCATGGGCGTGGCGCTAGCTCCATAGGCCGCTTCTATGATGGGCACCAGTTCACCGGAGGGGTCGAGGACAAACACGTGCCGGAATCGCCCCTGGGGAATCGGTTGGTTGATTGCTGAGATGAGCTGAAACTGCGTTTTGTCAGCGACAGCATGCCCCAGCGTTTGGAGTAGGGGTAACGTTAGCGTCTGGGTTGCATTGCCAATTACCAGCGGCCTTTCCGACCGATTGATCTGCTGTGCAACCAGGGGCAGCTCACCAGTGATGGCAGGAGACTGGTTCCACCATACGGTTGCCGATGCCCTGACCCCGCAGGAAAACACCCCGCAGGCAATGACAAATACTGTGATCAGCTTCCATACCCGGCGCTTAAACAAGGTTTTGCTAACGCTGAGCTGCTTTGCTAAGAGGAATGCCATCACGAGTTGCAACACCAGCGTTGTTGGCAAAACGTAGCGTGTGACGAACAGCTGCTTACCTAAGAAGAAGTAGGCCAGCAGCAGCGGCAGCGTCACGGCACTCCCCACACAGACGACAAAGATCCAGGCTTCTTTGCGAACAAACCGCTGGAGATGATAAAGACCATAGCCAACCAGTGCTAGCAACGCTACAGACATTGCCCCCGATAGAACCGTAAGGGCTGGCCCAATCTGATTGAGTGTCGCTGGACTGATGCCAATGTCTAAAAAGGTGCGACTCATCAGCCCGGTCCAGCGCATCAGCAACCGGAGCAACGAGGCGTTCTGTTCCAGCCATTCCAGCCCCTGACTGGGGGGATGCTTGAGCAAGACATATAGCCAGGGCCCAAAGCCTAGCATCGCCAGCAGGCTAGCCGTTAAGTAGGCCAACCCCAAACGGGTGACGCGACATTTCTCAGATAGACAGACAAACAGCCCGTGTCCTAGCATCACCAAGCCAAACAGCAGCTGAGTGTACAACCCCAAACTACAAACGATGCCATAGGGCCATAGCCACCGCAGCCGTCGAGTTCGCTGCGCCCTTACCAGTAACGCACTGGATACCGCAATCGTCAGCAGCCACAGACTATACGGCCTCGCCTCTTGAGCGTAGACAATATGAATGGGCGATACCGCTGCTAGGACCAGCGCCATCTCACCCACGATGGACTTTTGAAAGAGTTCTCGACACAGCCAGTAAAGGGCTGGTAAGAGCAGCAGGCTAGTCACGACGGAGAAGCTGCGAATGGCTGCTGTGGAGTGGCCAAAAAGCTCGACCCATCGACGCACCACTAAAAAATACAGCGGTGGATGCTGCGAGTCTTCAATTACTAGGCTCCGTATTGTATCCCCCGGTGTATTGACCGCCTGGGGAAACTGGTAGCGGTGCAGATCATCGATGCTAAAGAAAGGGCGGCTACTCAGTTGTGTGGTGGTTTCCGTAAACGTATGTCCCGAAATTCGAACGGCTGTAGCGACCTCATCGACCCAGAAAATCTTGTAATCCAGATGAAAAATGCGCAAAAAGGTACCAAAGATGATGAAACTAACGATCAGCAGCTTAGGCAGTGCGCGAATGGGTGAAGCCTGTCCCCGATGCTTAGATGAATCAGCCATGAGCGCTTACATAAAAAGCCAAAAAGTTAAAAGACTACCCGTTCCTGAGCAGAACCCAAGCGAGTCAATTGGTGGACTCAGGCATTGACCAAGCGATCGCTTGTATCGATCGACGACGGCTTCGGTCAGCTTTCAGGGGGGCCCAAGCTACAGGTGAAATCACAGCCCTCCAAAGCGGGACGTCATTGCCAACTCTTCCTGTTGACTTAACTTTTGTCCGGTGCACGGTTTCCATGGCTCAGACTGTGGCGATAAAGAGAGACGGATTTTGTCACCTTACGGATTTTGTCACCTTGCTGAGAGGCTCACTAACGTAAGACCTCCATTGCCGCACACCTCTAATCCAAAGCCACAGCGGTCAAACCATCGCTTACCAACAAGTCCCGTGAGGGTAAGCGATGGTTACAGTAGCGTGCTGCGATCAGAGACGACAGTGCGACCGTACAGTGACGAAATAAGGAAGGGAGAACGGCACCTTAGCCTGCTTACGGTGCACAAGGCTGCGCAAGACACTAACGTGCGCGATCTCCGTGGGGGACGTAACAAATGACGCGGGTGGCATCAGTGTGTTCCCTGATGCAGCGTGGCCTCCGGCAAAATCAGCATGGCATCGCCAAAAGAATAGAAGCGATAGTCAGCGGCGATTGCCTGCTCGTATAGCGTCATCAGCCGCTCTCGACCCACTAGGCTACTCACCAGCATGAGCAAGCTGGACCCCGGTAGGTGGAAGTTTGTGATCAGGCCATCGACGACTTTCCAGCGGTAGCCCGGATAAATGAACAAATTCACGGCTCCGCTGAAGGGGATCAATGCGCCCTGCTGGGTGGCAACGCCTTCTAATGTTCGAACGGTCGTCGTGCCCACAGCAAAAACGCGATGGCCGGCAGCCTTGGTTTGGTGGATGAGGTTGACCGTATCGGTCGGCAGCTCGGCGCGCTCTGCGTGCATCTCGTGCTGCTGAATATCGGCAGACTCCACCGGGCGAAAGGTCCCAATACCCACATGTAGGGTGACGTAAGCCGTTTTAACGCCACGGTTTGCCAGCGCGTCAAACACCTCGGGGGTAAAGTGCAGCCCTGCGGTTGGGGCTGCCACCGCACCGGGTTGACTCGCATAAATGGTCTGATACTGGTCCGGTGTGGCGTCTGTCTGCGTGATGTAGGGGGGGAGTGGTACCTCACCCAGCTGGGATAGCAGGGTCATCAAGTCGGTCGCTGCATCTGGCGGATCAAACGTGATCAGCCGTCCGTGAGTGGAGGGGTCCGTTGCTGTAACGGTGGCCGTTAGCAACGGCTGGGTTCGATCTGGACCAAACAGCAGCCGGCTTCCTGGCTTCACTCGCTTACCGGGTCGCACCAGTGCCAGCCACTGGTTCTCGCCACGGGGTTCTAGCAAAAAAACTTCAACGTTTGCGCCAGTTGGTTTGTAGCCGTACAGACGGGCAGGAATAACCCGGGTATTATTGAAGATAAGCAGGTCTCCCGGCTGTAGAAACTGACTTAAGTCTCTAAAATGGGAATGACGATGACTCGAAGGAGACGCCACAACCAGCAAGCGAGCACTGTCTCGCGGTACCGCTGGACGCTGCGCAATGCGCTCGGGTGGCAAGGTATATTGGTATCCCTTTATCTGATGATCTAACTCTTGCGCTGCCGCATTCGGACTGGTGTACATAGGTTGCCAATCTGTTGCTGGACTATCGTTCGACTGAGATTTATCGGGATTTCCTGGGGCTGAGGACGTATTCTCTAAGGACAATGTCTCTGGCCTACCTGGCACGTTGTTTCTGGACGTTCATATCGCTATGTAGAGTAGACTCTAACACTGGAACGATGGAATACATTTACTACCTTGCCAATGCCAGTCTGACGCTCCGGGTCGTAGAGCGCTTAATCGGGCTGTCTCGGTTACCCCTGGAGTTTATGACGGTGATTCATCGCATCGATGGGTGGGTGGTAAAGGTCAAGCTGCATGAGAGCGTTACGCCATCTATAGCGGCAGACTTCAGCGCATTCTTGGACGAGGTCGGTGTGCCCTACGAGCCCGGTATCCGCATTCGCATGGCGCTTTGGGGCCTAGAAACAGGTCAGACTCCTGTGGATGTGATGCGCCGCTACCAGATTGCCGTGGTGTCCCATGGACGACCCGATCGCCACGAGATTGAAGAGTTCCGCAAGCAGTTTGTCCGGGGTTTGGGGTACTGTCCAGAGACGTTGGCATAGCGTGCGAGTCCACCGCGTTCGGTGGGGCGATGCCCCCGTACGTAACCGCTATTGCGCAACCCCTAGATTGCGGCACCTATAGCGTAAAGGCATTGACAATGTAATCCTGCAGGCCCAGGTGTCTATCCTGTCCGGGAATCGGGCGATGAGCCTTGGTCGTGTCGGGCACCTGTGAGTAGCAGCCGACCAAGGCAACGTCGAATCGGCAGGGCAGCTCAGCCCACTGTGGATGCCGTGTTAAGAAAAGCCGCGCTGTGGTAAGAATTTTTTTCTGCTTGCTGCGAGTGATGGCCAGTAAACCCTCGGCGTCCCAACTGCCTCGACTGCGAGTTTTAACTTCGACAAAGGCAATCATCTCGCTGCTGAGCTTTCCCTTTGCCTGACTGTTATAGCCCTGTGCAACCAAATCCAGTTCGCCCCAACGACTCTGAAACCGGCGATCAAGAATACGCCAGCCCTGCTGTTCGAGCCAGGTTTGCACAAGCTGCTCACCATAGAGCCCCAGGTCTTGGGAAGTGGTCATTGGACTGAAGCGAGTTGTTGCTCCATCTAGGGTGCCCGTATTGCTATTCAAGGGCTAGTGAAACCGTTGAACCCTAGGGCTCTGCGTCAATTTCGCTGACCCAGGGCAGTTTGGCGAGGTCTTCGAACCCCACGTGGCGCTCCTGTTCGAGTTCGGCAATACGCTTTTTCTCGGCGTAGATCAGCTTTTGGTACTGGGCCATCTGCTCTGGGTCCACATTCACATCGGTTTCGCTCCAGCGCTTGAGAAAGTGGCGGTAGCGCTTTTCGCACATATTTTTTTCGAGACAGGCGACGGCAGCGCGCAGCACCAGCGGGGCGCGAACGATGTCCCGCTTGCTTTTTTCGTCGAGATATAGCAGTCGGTGAACTTGGGATAGGGGGCCAATGGACTCAGCGGCAAACTGTCGTAGCTGAGCCAGCAGGTCCGAGGGCTCGTCAGTTTGCTCGTCGACCCGCTGCCACTGGAGCAGCATCCGCCACAGGGCGCGGTGGTGGGAGTAGCTGAACTGGAGGTCGCGATCTTCGAGGCTGTCGATAATGGCCTGCCGCTGGTCGGGGGCGTGGATGTACAGGCGTAGCAGGGCGCTTTCGGCCTCTTCGAGGGCGCTTTTTTGGGCGGTAACCTGGGGACCGCCTTTGCTCGACTCGTCAGGCGAGCGGCGCTTGCGGCGGACCTGGGCCAAGAAGGTCTCGGCCAGTAGCGGCACCAGACGGGCATCGCCCTGACTGAAGATTTCGGCGCAGTGGCGAATGTAGTGGGTGCGGGTGTGGGCGTTGGCAATTTCGCTTAGCAGCCTAACCACGTCGTGGGAGGCCTGCTGGTACTGGTCGGCCTGCTTTAGGTCGCAGTCTTTGAGCGTTTGGGCAATCTGCCAGTCGAGCCAGAGCGGGGCGGCCTCTACCAGGGACAGGTACTCTTCAGGGACGTGGGTGCGCAGGTAGTCGTCGGGGTCTTTGCCATCGGGGATATTGAGAATGCGGAGCTGGACATCACCCCGATGGGCCATATTCGCCACCTCTCCAATGGCCCGCTGGGCGGCTTTGACCCCGGCAGCATCAGCGTCGAAGTTGAACACAATCTGTTTGGACTCGGTGTAGCGTAGCAGCTTTTTCACCTGGCCGACGTTAAGGGCCGTGCCGAGGGAAGCAACGGCGTTGGTGATGCCCGCCGCGTGCAGGGCAATCACGTCGAAGTAGCCTTCGACCACGATCGCGCGATCTTGCTTTGCGATCGCACCTTTAGCCGTGTTGAGCCGGTACAGGGTTTTGCCCTTGTCAAACAGCTCTGTCTCGGGCGAGTTGAGGTACTTGGGCTTGTCGTCGCCTAGGGACCTGCCGCCGAAGCCAATCATCCGGCCGTTGGTATCGTGGATGGGCACCATGACTCGGTTGCGGAAGCGGTCGTAGTAGCCGCTGCCCTGCTTTTTAGGGACGATCAGCCCCGCTTGCTCAACTAGGGCCACCGGATACTGCTTTTGCTCGACTAGGTAGCCGTACAGGGCCTGCCAGCCGTCCGGAGCATAGCCCAGCTGAAAGTCACGGATCGTGTCATCGCTGAGCTGTCGCTGGTCCCGCAGGTAGGCCAGTGCCTGCTGTCCGTCGCTTTGGAAGAGGGCGTGCTCGTAAAATTTGGTGGTCAGCGTCAGGATTTCGTAGAGCTGCTCCCTCAGGCTGGCCGTGCGCTGGTATTCTTGCTGCTTTTCGGGCTCCAGGGTTTTGACCGGTACCTGGTAGCGGTTGGCGAGGTCCAGCACCACCTCAGCGAAGGAGCGCTGGCCCAGCTCCATCATGAACTTAAAGGCATTGCCCCCGGCCCCACAGCTAAAGCAGTAGTAAAACTGCTTGGACGGGCTGACGCTAAAGCTGGGGGACTTGTCGTCGTGGAACGGGCACAGCCCAACAAAATCTTTGCCCTGCTTTTTCAGGACCACCTGCTCTGAGACGATATCGACAATGTCGGCGCGATCGCGCACCGCGTCGATGGTATCGGGATGAATTTTGGGGGATGCCATAGCGCTCAGGCCGGGTTGCCGATATTGGGCGATTGATCTATCTATTATGGCGGCATATTTTGAGTGAGTTTAAAGTCTAGTCAAATTCATAGACGTAGCTTCAGCGCGCCTTCAAAAAGCGTAGATGCTACCTACGTAAGGGGTTACGCCCTGTGATGCACAAAAATTAAGCCGCATTACAGCAGTATTACGCGGTGTGACACCTAATGACGTGGCTGTAGCGTTGCTCATGGTCTGGCCTCGTTACCGTATAATCAACTAGACCCCTAAAGCCCAAGCTTCATAGTGTGGTTCCCGTGGTAGATCCGGGATGCCATGGAAGCGATCGTGTTTTCCATTGAACCGCCTGCTGTCCCCCAACAGCAGGCGGTTCGTTTTTGGGTTCTGTTTCTCGAGGTCTTTTTATAAACGGCCTGTGTTGACCGACAAAACATCCAGTAAATACCTTCAAAACTCGCTAAAGTAAAAGAATGTAACGTTTGTGAACGAGGACTCCGCAGGATGCGCGTAATCTTGATGACTGGCAAGGGTGGCGTGGGCAAAACCTCCGTTGCCGCCGCCACGGGCCTACGCTGTGCGGAGCTGGGCTACAAAACACTGGTCCTCAGCACTGATCCGGCCCACTCCCTGGCTGACAGCTTTGACCTAGAGCTGTCCCACGACCCTAAAGAAGTTAAGCCCAACCTATGGGGCGCGGAGCTAGACGCCCTACGCGAGCTAGAAGGCAACTGGGGGGCGGTGAAGCGCTACATCACCCAAGTCCTCCAGGCGCGGGGGCTAGAAGGCGTCGAAGCTGAAGAGCTGGCGATTTTGCCGGGTATGGATGAAATCTTTAGCCTGGTGCGCATGAAGCGGCACCACGACGAGGGCGAGTACGATGTGCTGATCATTGACTCGGCTCCCACCGGCACTGCCCTACGACTGCTGAGTCTGCCCGAGGTAGCAGGCTGGTATATGCGCAAGCTGTACAAGCCGTTCCAGGCCGTTTCTACGGCGCTGCGCCCGCTGGTTGAGCCGCTGTTCCGCCCCGTGGCCGGATTCTCGCTACCCACTCAAGAGGTGATGGACGCGCCCTACGAGTTTTACGAACAGCTGGAAGAGCTAGAGAAAGTCCTCACCGATACGGCGACTACGTCGGTTCGTCTTGTCACCAACCCCGAAAAAATGGTGATCAAAGAGTCTTTGCGGGCTCACGCCTACCTGAGTCTGTACAACGTTGGCACCGATATGGTGGTCGCAAATCGCATCATTCCCGATAGCGTCACTGACCCCTTCTTCCAGCGCTGGAAAGAAAACCAGCAGCAGTACCGTCAGGAAATTCACGACGATTTTCGCCCGCTGCCCGTGAAAGAGGTGCCGCTATTCTCTGAAGAAATGTGTGGTCTGGCGGCGCTGGAGCGATTAAAAGAAACCCTCTATGCTGGCGAAGACCCCACCCAGGTCTACTACAAGGAGACCACACTCAAGGTGGTCAGCCACGAGAACAACCAGTACAGCCTGGAAGTTTACCTGCCGGGCATTCCCAAAGACCAGATCGACCTGAGCAAGACTTCGGACGAGCTGAACATTCGCATCGGCAACCATCGTCGTAATTTGGTGCTACCCCAGGCGCTGGCGGCGCTGAACCCTGCCGGAGCCAAAATGGAAGACGACTATCTGAAGATTCGGTTTGCCGCCTAGGCGACAGGGGCATGGGTCGGCCTCGGCTGTTACCATCACATCTAAAGCTGCCGCAGGAATAAGCTGCCGCAGGAATGCAATGCCGCCTTTAATGCTGGACGTTAGCCAAGTTAAGCTCACGGACGAACAGTTTTACCGGCTCTGTCTCAGTAACGCAGACTTTCGGCTAGAGCGGGCCGCGGCGGGGATGTTAGTGGTTATGCCACCTGTGGGCGGTGAAAGTGGTAATCGCGAGTTTGAGCTCGGGCTTGACCTTGGGGTCTGGAATCGTCGGACCCAGCTCGGTAAGGTGTTTAGCTCGTCCACGGTGTTCAAACTGCCGGGTGGCGGAGACCGCTCCCCCGACGTGGCCTGGGTTGAGCAGTCTCGATGGGATGCACTAACCCCTGAAGAGCGGGCTAAGCTTCTACCCATTGCTTGCGGTACTGTCTCTGCCGCAAACGCTATCCGGCGGCGAGGTATTTACCCGGTTTCGAAATGACCATCAAGCGGTTCTCGTTTGACCCGCTAGCTGTGGGTCAAGCTTTACGGTGGTGGACCCAAAGCGCAGGTCGTGCTGACGCAAGAGCCAAGCTCGCTGGGCGATAGTACTAATCACGGGTAGCCGTCCGACGACCGGG
>CAWUKV010000190.1:0-10693 GCA_963923025.1 uncultured bacterium | reverse complement strand
AAATCTGCCAGAACCTAGGCTCTACAAGCTTCTTTGCTTTTTTCAGCAAACCCTACATAGCAGCACGGAGGCGGTTATGGATCACTGTATGAGGCGGGTACAAACGAGGGCTCTATCTTTTGAATGAAGTCTTTATATTCTGAGAGAAGAGAAGACGGCTCGTTCTTTTGAGGTTGACTAAAGATAAAGATGCTTTATCCCTCTATTGAACGACGGAAATTTGCGGCGAGCTTACCAGAATAGAAGTGATATGTTATGAGGAAAAGCTGCTATGGCCCTATTCAAGATAGAGGACTGGTACCCCAACTACAAAGACAGATTCTTTGATGGGGGCGATATTAAGGGCACTGCCGTTTATGCCTACGATACAGACGGCTCTGATGACAAGATCGGTAGTGTTCACACGGTACTAGTTAATGAAGCGGGCAAACTCCGCTATTTAGTCATTGACACCGGCTTTTGGGTATTTGGGAAGAAAGTCTTGCTGCCGATTGGCCGATGCGCAGACGATCCGGATCGAGATCGCATCTATGCCGTTGACGTTACCAAAAACCACGTTGACCGACTGCCCGAGTACAGTGATGACATGACCGTCGACTACGACTACGAAGAGGCAGTCCGCTCTGTGTATCGCATGTCTAGTGCCGAAGCGAGCGTTCCGGTAGAGATGAGCGTCCCCGTAGAGCAGGCGGGTATCAAAGGCTACGTGTCGACGACGGCTCCTATGCCGACACCTGAGCCTCAGGCCAAATCGGTGGCTACCCCCCCGCCTGCTATGACCTACGACTACAACACGGAACCCGAACTGTACAATATGGGCGATAGCCAGCGGCTGCGGCTGTACGAAGAGCGCCTAGTCACCGGTAAAAAACGAATCAAGACCGGCGACGTTACCATTACCAAGCGAATCGAGACAGAGCAGGGCGAAGCAGCTGTCCCAGTCGAGAAAGAAAAGATCGTAATTGAAATTGAGTCGGTAGCAGGCGCAACCCGAGTCAACGCGCCCGATTTTCAAGACGGAGAAGTTGCGCACATAGACGTCTACGAAGAGCGCGCAGACATCCGTAAAGAGCCTGTTGTGCACCAAGAAGTGACGATTCGTAAGGAAGTTGAGGAAGACGTTGTTACCGCCCATGAAACGCTTCGTCGCGAGGTCCTAGACGTAAACAAGGACGGCAATCCTGATATTGTCGAGCGCACCTAATCACATTCCATTTGATGTAAGAGAGCTTTCCCATGTTTGAAGCAGATTGGACAACCCGACAGGCAGCTGCCGTGATCGGCAGCGTGGCCTTACTGGCAACAGTACCCGGTGGCTTTCTCCTAGCTGCCCATGCCCAGACCCTGTATCCAGACGTATCAGAAGACTACTGGGCGCAGCCGTTTATTGCAGAACTGACCGAAGCCAATATCTTGACCGGCTATCCTGACGGGACCTTTCGCCCTGACCAGGCCATTGACCGGGATGAGTACGCGGCTGTGATTCGTCAGGCGTTTGACGCCGACGCTATACGTACTTTGCCCAACGGCAGCGCATTCTCTGATGTGCCCGAGGGGTACTGGGCTGACGATGCTATCGAAGAAGCCTACGAAACGGGCTTTCTTGGCACGCCAGACCCGAACGAGTTTGAGCCTCAGACTGAGATATCCCGCGCTGATGCAATTGTTGCCCTGGTTGAGGGGTTAGGTCTGAGTACTAAAACAAAAACGGCTGCGGTTCCTGTCGCTGCTGAGCCTGTACAGCCAGTTCGGCAAAAGCGTCGTCAGCCGCCTAATCGGTTCATGTTCCCCATGGCCTCTACTGCCATGATGCAGCTGTTTGCACCACCCGCTCGGGCTGCTGCGCCTAACCCGCCCGCGGCTCAAGCGAACGGAACTAACCCCGAAGCAGCTGCCGAGACCAGCCTCGACCTGAGCCAGTACTACGCTGACGCAGACCAGATTCCTGACTACGCACGGGACGAGGTTGCGATCGCAACCCAAGCAGGACTGATTGTGAACTATCCTGAGCTATCACTGTTAAATCCGAATGCACCTATCAGCCGGGGCGGTACAGCTGCGTTAGTTCACAGAGCGTTGGTTTACCAAAACGAGATAGAGCCCGTAGAGGAAGCGGAGACAAAGGCATACATTGTAGAACCGTAGCGAAGGTTTGCCCCTTGAACTCGTACCCAAAAGGGAGTCAGATATCTGACTCCCTTTTTGTGTGCCTGTGTTTGTGTGCCTATGGCTGGTTGTGGCGTTTGAGCGCTACGCTCGTTGAGGGAGTCGTGCATCATCGGGCCGATTGGATTCACGCCATTTGTTCATGACGTCTTTGATGAGCAGCTCCTGCATCCAAACTTGACCCGTTACCACTAGCGGTAGGGCAAGGAAAAGCCCTAAGAAACCAAATAGGACACCGCAAATCAGCTGAGACACCAGGGTAATCGCAGGCAGCAAGGAGACCTGATGCTTCATCACCAGCGGCGTCAGTAGATTGCTTTCAACCTGCTGAATAACGATATACAGCACAATGACAGCCGCACCTTTCCAAGGCGCTTCTAACACGCCCAGTATGGCAGGCGGTACCACACTCAGCACCGGCCCTACGTTAGGAATAAACGTCAAGACACCGGCAATGAAGGCATTACCGATGGGGAGAGGAACATCAATAATGATCAGTCCTAAGAAGCTTAGAACCGTAATCACCAGCATATTAAACAAAATACCGACGCCCCAGCCCACCAGTGCTTGTTCGCAACGGTCTAGAATGTCCTGAACACGGTAGCGATAAAACTGGGGAAAGACCAAGGTAAAAGCCCGCCGATAGGCTTTAGGATTTGCCAACAGCATAATGGTGACGGCAAGAACTAACAGAATATTGATCAGTATGCCTGTGGACGCACGGAATAGAAGAAAAACGTTGTTGAAAACGCCACGAATCACCCGTGGAATATCACGAATGAACGTATCAAGCTGTTCAACCTGTTCAGAAATCTCGAAGGGTAGTTGGTTATCAACCTCATCTAACCAGGTGCTTAGTCGGGCAATTTCGATAGGAACCTGATTGAGCCACTGGTTAAGCTGCTCTAGGAAGGGTGGTACCGCGACAGCCAGAATGAGTGCAAACGCCCCGAAGACCGCCCCTAGTGTTATTAGAATAGCTAGCCCTCTCGGCAGTTTCCAACGCATCAGCTGACGGACAAAGCGATTAAGCACCGTTGCCAGCGCGATCGCAGAAAAGGTCAGCAGCACCACAGCCCGAATACGCCACAGTAAATATAGTGTGATCAGTAACGCAATCAACCCAACCAACTTGCCAAACTTCACCGTATTTTGTCCTAATTGCTTACTCAAATCTGACGGTACAGATTCTCTTATGATTTTTACATCGCACGTAGGGTAGGCATTCTGACTCGCACTACCCAGAGAACCCTGTAAACGTCGCAGAAGAAGGACAATCTGTGTCCGCGGGTGGAGGCTTGTTGAAAAGAAGCCACTTACCTTTGGAGGCAAATATAGAAATAATCCAAAGCTATGCCTGCGAATAAAAGGCCCACTGAAGCGGCTAATTTTGACTACGACCTTGTTGTAATTGGTGCAGGCTCTGGCGGTTTGAGGGCGGCTAAGCAGGCTGCTAAACTCGGTAAGCGAGTTGCCATTGTAGAGAAGGCCGACATCGGAGGGACCTGCGTTAATCGAGGCTGTATCCCAACCAAGCTCATGGTCTATGCAGCAGACTTCGCCAAGCAGCAAAGTATGGCAGAAGATTACGGTTGGGTTAACCCTGAAGGCCTCTTCGACTGGTCAGCATTTAAGGATGCAATGGACAAACACATTCAGTCTCTACGCAAGACCCAGGCTGAAAACCTTGACGGAATCGATATTATTCGAGGTCAGGCAAAGTTTGTGGACGCCCATACGCTGACCGTTGACGGGTCAGCTGATAGCAACAACGTGACTAGCAACTATGTGCTTATCGCAGTCGGTTCCCGCCCAATGATGCCCGACATTCCGGGTATTGACCAGGCACTGACCTCCCGCGACATTTTTCAGCTTAAGGAATTGCCCGAGTCTATCGTGATTGTTGGCGGCGGCTACATCGGCGTCGAATTTGCCCAGGTTTTGCGCAGCTTTGGTTGCCAGGTTACTCTGGTCGACTCTAAACCACACGTGTTGGACAACTTTGATACGGATCTCCAAAAGCGGGTTAAGCAGATTTTGGTTGATGATGGGGTTAAAGTTGTCGACAACGCTCGGCTAGAGTCCATCGAGAAAGGCAACAACACTTTCATTACTCAGTTGGACAACAACGAAAGCTACAAGGCCAATCAGGTTCTGTGTGCACTAGGCCGTCAGGCCAACATCGATACGTTAGACATTGACCGTGTTAGGGTTAAAACTCAAAAAAACAAGTTAGTAACCGACGACAGCGGACGCACTGACGAGCCCAACATTTTTGCTGTGGGTGACTGCACTGACAAAATACTGCTGACGCCCGTGGCCCAAGTCGAAGCAGAAGCTGCCGTTCAGACCATGTTTGGCGAGCCTGTAGACGTCAGCTATCGCTGGGTACCGTCAGCGGTTTTCATGCATCCTGAAGTTGCTATGGTGGGGCTGACAGAACAGGCCGCTAAGGATGAGTATGATGGCCCCGTTGAAGTTCACTGCGACACCTTTAGCCCGCTGAAGTATTCCATCACCGATGAATCGGTTAAGTCTGTCATCAAACTGGTGTGCGATCGCGATTCTCAAAAAATTCTTGGCGTCCACCTGCTTGCACCTCGGGCCGCAGATATTGTTCAGTCATTGGTACCCGCACTCAAGAAGGGCCTGACCAAAACTGAGTTAGACGAGACCGTGGGGATTCATCCCTCAATCGGAGAGGAAATCTTTGCGCTGTAGGACCAGTCATCTGACGCTACTGCCATCTTGAACTATGTTTAACAGCTGGTCTGCGCTACAGCACACACTCGTTATCGGCACCCTAGGGTATGTTGCCGTTTTGGCCATGCTAAGGGTGTCTGGCAAGCGAACGCTGTCAAAATGGAATTCTTTTGACTTTGTAGTGACGGTTGCCTTTGGCTCGGTGCTGGCCTCATTGATGCTGTCCAAAAATACTTCCCTACTCCAGGGGTCGCTTGGCTTCGGTTTGCTCGTCCTGTATCAGTTCTTGATTAGCTGGGTTGCCGCGCGCTCCTCCTGGGTACAGAAGCTGATCAAAGCAGAGCCAACCCTGCTGCTCTATAAAGGTCAGATCAGACCTGCTGCACTGAAGCAAGAGCGCGTGGCCAAAGGCGAAGTTTTAGCGGCCATTCGCAGTCAGGGCATTGGCGATATCAACACGGTCGATGCCGTTGTACTAGAAACGGATGGTAGTTTCAGCGTCATTCCATCGCTCTCGGATGGTTCTGCCCTACAGGATGTCCAGCAGTAATATAGAAAGGCAGAAGTATGAAGGCAGAATCCTTACTGCACTAGCATCTGTCGCATAGCTCGAATAGAAAATAGCGCGTGTGACATTTCATCACACGCGCTGTTTTCTGTTGATTCCTAAGGTTAGACCTACACAGGCTGACCTTCAGCTTTTTCGTAATGCTTAACAATGGCCCAAAGACCATGAATCATACCCGGAACGTAGCCCAGCAGCGTTAGACCCACGTTAATCAGCAGGGTTGCGCTGATGCCATAAACCAGAAACACACCCAGGGGGGGAACCAGAACGCCTAGCGCAATTTTCAACAGTTTCATTGGTGTACCTCAATTGAATAAGAAGGTCGGGAGTACTTTCAAGTTAGTTTCTGATTTTCAGAAGCTCATCTCCCTTGAGTAAGGTCTTGAAGTATTTAATTTTTCTTTACGCTTTAGCTCAATAGTTTTATGCCTCTGTGGGGACGTCGCACCGCTGTGCATCTTGCACTATGTGAAAGCGTAGTCCAACTTTTAAGCGAGGATATTGTTATGGTAGCCGCACTGCTGTCGGGTCTGGTTACGGCCCTGAGTCTGCTAGTTGTTGATTTAGTCGTACCAGGCGTTGACCTAGCCACATTTCCTGCAGCCCTGATTGCAGCCCTATCAATCGCATTTGTGAACGCTGTCATTCGCCCTGTTATTAAGCTGCTATCGCTGCCGCTGACATTAGTAACGTTTGGCCTGTTTGCCCTCGTGGTTAACGGCATTTGTTTCTGGCTGGCTTCAGCGTTTGTTCCTGGTTTCAGCGTCCATGGCCTGCTGGGCCTGCTGCTCGGTCCGGTTGTGCTCTCTTTCGTCAGCACATTCCTGGGTAACTACCTGGGTGAGCGCTTCCCCGAACTCAATAAGAGCGAAGCTTAAAGAGCTGTCACCCTGGCGATGGTCGCTCATCAATAGCTTGTTGCATCTGGCAGCGCTGTCGAAGTCTAGACAGCGCTGCCATTGTCAATGGCGTTACAGCCTGTAACGTCTTTTTATCGTATCCACACAACACAGTTGCTCAGTTTAGGTCCGCGAGATGAGAAAGCGTTACGTCGGTATTTTAGGCGGCGGTGCTGTAGCGATAGTAGTTCTCTTGGGTGTGGCGCTACCTGCGCGATCGCAGGAAGAACTCGACGCCGCTGACACCGCTGCGATAGCCGAAACTGCCGCAGACAGCAGCTCGGATACGGGCGTTGCTGCCCCCGGCGACGGTGTCTACTTCGCTGACGTGCTGGTCAGGGGACAGACCATCTTTCAGGTGGGCAGCCTAAACGAGCTGTCTGCCAGCCAGCGAGCCACCATCATCAATCGCAGAATTGCCAGTCTGCTGGAGCGCAGCGAGGCTTCAATCGATGTGACAGCTAGCCCAGTGGAGAATGGCCTAATTAATCTACAGGCCAACAACCGCGTGCTGATGACCATCACAGAACAGGACGCGCAGGATTTTGGCCTGCCGCTACAGCAGCTTGCTGAGCGATGGGCAGATCGTTTGGAGCAAAGCTTTGAAAAGCCGCCTGTCGCCATAGATGTGGCACAGCGCCTCAACAGTACCGTGCGGCAGCTAGGCCAAGACACCGTTGCCAGTATTCCCGCCATTATTGGCGTCATCATTGTTGTGTTGATAACCTGGCTGGTGGCCAAAATTGTGCGCTACAGCGCCTTTCGTTGGGCACAACAAACTGAAGGCGACCACAGCACCGAAATTTTGATCGGGCGTTTGGGCTACGGCGGTGTCTGGATCGCTGGAACAGTCGTTGCACTGGGCGTCTGGGGCATTGACTTTGCAACAATGCTGGGCGCATTGGGGCTCACCAGCGTCGCCATTGGCTTTAGCCTCAAGGACGTTCTAAGTAACTATATCTCTGGCGTCATTTTGCTGGCGGCTCGACCATTCTCCATTGGCGACCAAGTGGTGATCGAAGGCTATGAAGGCACGATTACCCAGGTACAGCTCCGGTCCACCACACTGCGAACCTATGACGGACGGATGATCTACCTACCTAACCAGGAAGTGTTTCAGGCCAACATTACCAATAATACCGCAGCTCAGTACCGCCGTAGCGCTGTCATGGTTGGCATCGACTACGAGGCCAATATCGCCCGTGCCCGTCAGGTCATTGTCAAGGCAATCGCTGCGGTAGACGCCGTGCAGACCGATCCAGCACCCGAGGTTTTGGTACAGGAATTAGCCGCCAGCACCGTCAATCTAGAAGTACGATTCTGGGTTAACTCCCACCAAGCCGGTTTTCTAGAAACGACGTCGGAAGTTGCGCAAGTTGTTAAAGAGACACTGCAAACTGAGGCCATTGAAATGCCGACCGAGATCTATACGCTCTTGCTTAAAGACATTCCTGAAGAACTTAAGTCAGGCAGGAAATCGCTCAATACGGGCTCGCTTCAGACCCAGGACCCACAGGCGCAAGCCCAAAACGGCACTACAGCGACCCTACAGGCAGGCTCGCCAGAACATTTGTAGACGGCTTACCTCTCTGGGTAGATTTCAACCTCGGATTGCATTTGAGACCATAGTAGAACCTTATACTAAGGATAAATTGCTACGTCGTGCATCGCTACGTCCTACGTACCGAGACGCACGTAACAGGTACTGCTCCTTTTGTCGACGTAGAGTTTATTACCATGGGCCGCGCTCAGACTTCTGTTATCTCAACCGATTCTGTTAAGAACTACCTTACCGAAATTGGCCGTGTACCGCTGCTGACCCACGAGCAGGAAATTAGCTACGGCAAAGCTGTGCAGCAGATGATGCAGCTGAAGGAGTCGCAGGTCGAATTGGGTAAATCGCTAGGTCGCCCCCCTCAACTGTCAGAGTGGGCAGCACACGTGAATATGCCCGCCAATGACCTTAATCGCGTGATCCAGCGGGGACAGCGGGCCAAGTCAAAAATGGTCCAGGCCAATCTGCGGCTGGTTGTGTCGATCGCTAAGAAGTATCAGAAACACCGCCTAGAGCTGATGGATCTGGTTCAAGAAGGCGCAATTGGTCTACAGCGCGGCGTAGAAAAGTTTGACCCGACCAAGGGCTATCGATTTTCAACCTATGCTTACTGGTGGATTCGTCAGGCCATTACCCGCGCGATCGCAGAAAAGAGCCGCACCATCCGCTTACCCATACACGTCAACGAAAAACTGACCAAACTGCGTCGGCACCAGCGTCAGCTAGCGCAATCGCTAGGCCGACAAGCCACTGTTCAAGAGTTAGCAGCCGTCCTGACGATGTCACCTGAACAGGTCCGTGAACTGGTTGCCCAAGACCGACAACCGCTGTCCCTCGACCTCCGAATCGGAGAAAATCAGGATACTGACCTTAGCGAACTGCTCGAAGACAGCGGACAGTCTCCCCAAGACTACGTAGCACAAACGGCCCTCAAAGAAGATCTCAAAGATTTAATTCAGCAGCTGACGCCACAGCAGCAAGAAGTCATTACCCTGCGCTACGGCCTCAATGACGGGCACCACCTTACCCTGGCAAAAATCGGCGCAATGATGGGCATCAGCCGAGAGCGTGTTCGCCAGATTGAGCGAGAAGCCCTGAAGCGTCTGCGCCAGAAGCGGCTCACCATCCGGGCCTACCTAGCAGCAGGCTAGTGTAGAATCTGGCTGAGGGCAGGGACTGCCACCGCTTAGGACTAGCGGGATGAATGACGGCTCGGTGGGTCAACTTTTTTACGGGACGGCCGGTGCCAAGCAAAGCTGACGTTCACGCCAAAGGCCACCAAAATGAGGCCGATACCAGCCGCCTCCGTCAACGTGGGCACTTCGCCCAGCCACAGGGCTGCCATGCCGATACTCAGAACGGGCGTTAGCAGCGACCCCAGACTGACGATTGCCGTCGGTAGTCGTTTCAGAGCATAGAGCCACAGCAACCATGCGATCGCGGTACCCGGCAATATGTTGTAGAGCAGTGCCCCAATAAATACCGGCGTCCACTGGATGGGCGATGACGGCAATAGCATGCTGATGGCTAGCAAAGGCAAGCTCCCTAGCAGCAGCTGCCAGGTGGCAAAGTTTAGCAGCCTTTGGGGAGGATGCCGCTTTGCCAAGACGGCAGCCGCAGCCCAGCAAACACCCGCCAGAATAGCCAGTCCTTTGCTGGAGAGTGCATGGGAAAAGCTCAAGGGTAGCAGCAGAGACAGCAGGCCCATCCCCGCTAACCCAACGCCCCAAACCTGCGAACGGCGCAGCACCTCCCCCAGTGCCATCCAGGCAAATAGCAGCGTCCAGAAGGACATTGTGTAGGTGAGTAGTGCTGTTTTACCCGCACCGCCGCTCACCAGCGCCCAAGTCGAGAAGCCTATCGTCCCCCCACTGTGGAGCAGCCCGTAGGCCAACGTACTGGGCCAGTGGGCAGGCCAAAGCTGCGCTCCATCCGAACGCTGCCGCCACAGCAGCACCAAAAACAAACTCAACGCACCATAGAACGTTCGCAGAGCCGCAAAGTCAAACGGAGAGGCGTAGTTAACAGCGATCTTCATTAAAACCCAGTTGAAGCTCCAGATCAGCGCCAAAGCGACCAGTGCCGCTAGCGCGATGATCTGCGGACGTTTCGATGTCATAGTGCCAAAGGAGCTTCTGAGATACAGCTAGCGCCATTTACGTTAGGTCACCCAGTGTAGTGATCCCACATGGCAGAGAACGAAATGGCGTCGCAGCCTTGTCCTAACGGATCTGGCGGCTGCTATACCGTCTGCGTTGTTGGAGGCAGACGGCAAAAAAAAGAGTGCTAGCCCGCCTGCGCATACAAGCTAAGCTAACACTCCTGTCAAGTTGAAGGAAATATGGCGGAGCCTTTGTCCCCGATTGGGCTGCGGCGGTTTGCCGACTATTCGGCGTCTTCGCCGGGGAGTTCAACGTCAATATCAGGTGTTGTAATGGTTTTCTCTTCTTGAGTGATTTCGACTTCAGGTACTGTAATGGTCTCTTCTTCTGTACCGACAGTTACCTCAGGGCCTTCGACGTCGTACTCGGGCAGCTGCCCCGGATCGGCATCCACGTCAACATCAATATCGGGAAGCTCACCGGCCTGCTCTCGCTCGATTTGGCAGCTGGCAGTTGTGAAGGCGAGTACAGCAGCGGGAAGCATCAGCAGCGCCTTCCAGCGACGGGAGGAAAGAGAACTTAGCATAGTTATTAGACCTGTTCTTGGTGTTCTCATACAACGTAATATGAAATCCGTTTAATCTATCATAATTGAGGCAGTTGCCTAGGGTGTTGCAGAATGCCTCGACGAATCGAGATC
>CAWUKV010000189.1:0-10745 GCA_963923025.1 uncultured bacterium | reverse complement strand
ACTCGCCTGTGCCTTCGACCACGTAGTAGCCGCCTTCGGTGATGGTCAAGGTGACGATGCGGCATTGGGGGGCGGCGAGGGCGGCAATCACGGCTTCGTGATCGTCAGGTGCGAACAAATAGTTGACGATGGAGCCGATGACGCGGGCCTCGTCCGCTGCTGGGGACCGCTCGACTAGGGTGTAAAGGCCGTCTTGCGACTGCATCACGTCTTGCATTTTGCGGTCAAACTCTAGCAAGCCTACGCCGCAGATGCCCCAATTGCTGTCGGGATTCTGGGCGAGATAGTTGTCCAGATACAAGGCCTGGTGGGCGCGATGGAAGCCGCCGACGCCGATGTGAACTATGCCGTAGGCTACCTGGGTGCGGTCATAGGCGGGGCCTGGTACCGGAAGCTGAGAGAGAGATTGCTCAGTCAGTGCGACGGGGGCTAGCTTGGGAGTGCTTTGCATGGCTTGGGTCTGGGATCTGCTGTGGAGATGCTTGGGACTGAATGACTTCGGGATGTTGCCGGGTCAGGTGGTGCCGTTCGGCTTTGGGAATGGCGAGCCCATCGGCATTGAAGAGGTGGCACAGATTGCCGTCGATATGAATGGGCACGTGGTCGCGAATCTTGGCCCGACTGTCGCCATCGGCCTGGACGATGAAGGTTTCGCCGCCCGCAATCCTGACGTAAAGGTAGGTTTCGCCGCCCAAACGCTCAACCACCAGGACTTCGCCCATGACGGTGGGGTTGTTGGCGTCAATACGCAGGTGTTCGGGGCGGATACCAAGGGTGGCGCGATCGCCCACCATCAGCATTTTTGGCTGGACGGGAACGGTGACGACGGCATCGCCGGGTAGGCGTACGTTGGTGCCGGAGTCCTGTACGCCAGTGGTCATCACTGGTAGGAAGTTCATTTTGGGTGAGCCGATGAACCCAGCCACAAAGAGATTGTTAGGGTGGTGATACAGCTCTAGGGGGGAGCCGACCTGTTCGACCACGCCGCCCTGGAGCACCACAATTTTGTCTGCCAAGGTCATGGCTTCCACCTGGTCGTGGGTGACGTAGATCATGGTGGACTGCAGGCTGTCATGGAGGCTGGCCAGCTCTAGCCGCATCTGGACTCGCAGGGCTGCATCCAGGTTAGAGAGAGGTTCGTCAAATAGGAACACGCGGGGGTTGCGGACGAGGGCGCGACCGATGGCGACGCGCTGGCGCTGGCCGCCGGAGAGGGCTTTGGGTTTGCGGTCGAGCAGGGGCTCTAGCTGTAGGGTACGGGCGACTTCTTTGGCGCGTTCTCGGCGTTTGGCTTTAGACGCTCCAGCTAGTCGCAGGCTGAAGGCCATATTTTCGGCGACGGTCATGTGGGGGTAGAGGGCGTAGGTTTGGAATACCATCGCCAGTCCGCGCTTGTCGGGCGGGACTTCGTTCATGCGATCTCCGTCGACCAGCAGTTCGCCATCGGTAATATCTTCTAACCCGGCAATCATGCGCAATAGGGTCGATTTGCCGCAGCCGGAGGGGCCGACGAAGACGACAAACTCCCGGTCGTTGATGTCGAGATCGATGCCTTTGATGACTTCGTTATCGTCGTAGCGTTTGCGGATGTTTCTGAGCGTGACAGTGGACATGGTTTTCTCACCTTGATTGATCAAATGTGTGAATCTTCAAACCGGGTTTTACTTGACGGCCCCAAAGGTGAGCCCCCGAACCAGCTGCCGCTGGCTGATCCAGCCGAATATGAGGATGGGCGCGATCGCCATCGTCGAAGCCGCAGAGAGCTTGGCCCAGAACAGCCCTTGGGGACTGGAGAAGGACGCGATAAAGGCGGTCAGGGGTGCGGCGTCAAAGGTGGTTAGGTTCAGGCTCCAGAAGGCTTCGTTCCAGGAGAGGATGATGGACAGCAGTGCAGTGGAGGCGATGCCGGGTAGGGCCAGGGGCAGCAGCACATGCCGCAGCTCTTGCCAGGTGGATGCGCCGTCCATGCGGTCGGCTTCTAAAATCTCTTTGGGCACTTCTTTGAAGAAGCTGTAGATCATCCACACAACAATTGGCAGGTTGATGAGGGTGTAGATGATGATCAGGCCGATGCGGGTATCGAGTAGGCCGGTTTCCCGTGCTAGCAGATAGATGGGGACGAGGACGCCGACGGCGGGCAGCATCTTGGTAGAGAGCATCCACATCAGCGTGCCCTTGGTGCGCTTGGTCGGGAAAAAGGACATGGCGTAGGCGGCTGGGATAGCCAGCAGCAAGGCCAGAATGGTGGCCCCAAGGGAAATGACGATGCTGTTCCAGGCGAAGTTGAAGTAGGAGGCTCGGGCCTGAATCTCGATGTAGTTTTCTATGGTGGGCTGGAAGAAGACTTGGGGGGGCGTTGCCACCGCTGCCACTTCTGTTTTGAGACTGGTGATGAACATCCAGAAGATGGGGAAGAACAGGAGGCCAGCCACCAGCCAGCCCAGGAGGGTGACCCACCATTGGTGAGAGGTTTTACTTGCCATGTTAGGTATCCAAATTACGAGCAACACTGCGCATTAGGAAGATCGCGACGATGTTTGCTAAGACAACGGCGATCAGACCGCCCGCTGAGGCTCCGCCAACGTCAAATTCCAGCAGCGCTTTGAGGTAGATGTAGTAGGCCAGGTTGGTGGTGGCGAGGCCAGGGCCGCCTGCGGTGGTGACGAAGATTTCGGCAAAGATCGCCAGGAAAAAGATGGTCTCGATCATGGCGACGACTGCGATCGCACGGCTCAGGTGGGGCAACACCACAAACCGGAACAGCGCCATTGAGTTAGCCCCGTCCATGCGGGCGGCTTCCATCTGGTCGGTGTCGAGGGACTGGATTGCGGTGAGCAAGATCAGCAGCGCAAAGGGCAGCCACTGCCAGGACACGATGATGATGATCGCGATTAGCGGAAAGTCAGCAAACCAGTCGATAGCGCCGAGGCCCAGCCCCTGGGTGATCTGGGCAAATAGCCCGTTGACCGGGTGCATGAGCATGTTCTTCCAGATCAGGGCGCTGACGGTGGGCATGACGAAGAAGGGTGAAATCGCCAATACTCGCGCCACGCCGCGTCCGGGAAAGTCTTGGTTGAACAGCACCGCCAGCACGGTGCCGAGGCCAATGGTAATTACCAGGACGGATACCACCAGCACCAGCGTGATGCCGATGGAGGTCCAGAGGGCACCGTCGCTGAGGATGTAGGCAAAGTTGGTGAACCCTACAAATTCGCGGTTCTCAGGCGAGAGCAGATTGTAGCGCTGGAAGGAGAACCAGACGGCCATCGCCAGCGGTACGACCATCCAAAGCAGTAAGGCGATGACAGAGGGAGCGACCAGCAGCCAGGGGGGAATTTGAGATCGCGCGGCTGATCGTTTTGGCTTTGGTTGGTTTTGAGGCATTTGTGTGGCAACAGATGAGGCCATGATGGTTACTCCCTACTCGATGTATCCGGCTTGCTTCATGAACGTCTCGGTCTCCGCTTGGGATTTGGAGAGGGCCTCTTCTACTGAGATGTTTTCCGCTAGAGCAGCGGCCATTTGCTGGCCGACCTGAGCGCCGATGGCCTGGAATTCAGGAATATCGACGTATTGGACCCCTGTGTAGGGCGTCGGCTCTGGAGAGGGATTGGTGACGTCCGCCGACTGAATCGAGTTCAGCACAATGCTGGCAAAGGGCGCGGCTTCTTGGTAGTTGGGATTTTCGTAGGTGGAGACACGGGTACCGGGGGGAACTGCCACCCAGCCTTTCTCTTCGGCAACCAGTTCGATGTACTCCTGGGAGGTGGCCCAGGCGACAAACCGCTCCGCCGCTTCTGGAGACTGGGAGGTTTCGGGAATAGCCAAGGCCCAGGCCCAAAGCCAGTTGGAGCCGTTGGGATAATCGGCTACCGGCGCGGGGGCAAAGCCAACCGTATCTGTGACCTGAGATTCTTCTGGGTTAGACAGCAGACCGGCAGCGACGGTGGCATCAATCCACATGCCGCACTTGCCGGTAGAAAACAGCGCCAGGTTCTCGTTAAACCCGTTGGAGCTGGCTCCCGGCGGGCCGTACTCGTTTAGCATCTCGACATAGAAGTCGACGGCGTTTTCCCATTCGGGGGTATCGAGGGTGGGGTTCCAGTCCATGTCAAACCAGCGACCGCCAAAGGTGTTCGCCAGGGTGGTGAGGAATGCCATGTTCTCTCCCCAGCCAGGCTTGCCTCGCAGGCAAATGCCATAGACCTCGTTGTCAGGGTCGTGTAGCTGCTCGGCCCACTCGCCCACCTGCTCGTAGGTGGGATTTTCTGGCAGGGGAATGCCCGCTGCCTCGAACAGGTCGGTGCGGTAATAGAGCATGGAGCTCTCGCCGTAGAAGGGGACGGCGTAGAGACTGCCTTCGTGGGAGAGTCCTTCGCGAATTGGGCCGATGAGGTCGTCGGCGTTGTACTCGGCGGGTAGCCCATCGAGGGAGCGCAGCCAACCCTGTCTCGCCCAGATCGGCGCCTCGTAGGACCCAATGGTCAGCACGTCGAACTGACCACCTTGGCTGGTGATGTCAGTGGTTAGGCGCTGACGCAGGACGTTCTCTTCTAGCACCACCCAGTTCAGCTGAATGTCTGGGTTGTCTGCTTCGAACTGGCTAGAGAGTTCTTGCATGACGACCATGTCACCATTGTTGACCGTGGCGATGGTCAGGCGAGTGGTTCCTCCGCCCCCTTCGCCGCCGCTGCAGGCGCTGACAACTTGCGCCAGCAGGATGCCAGCAGAAACCGCGATCATTTTTTTAGCAGGGCGAAGTCGGCGCATCGCTCAGCTCCTTTAATTTCAAAAAGTAAAACTGGTTTTATGCTCTTGCTTCGAGCAAAAGCTCAATAATTGAATCTTACTGGCGGCAATTTCCAAAATGAGAGGTTTGGTAACATCCGAAACAATTCTTAATTTTTGAAGTAAGCTGGTTAATCTGAATTTCTGTAAAGCTCTTTCATTGCAGGGCGATTAAGCGTCTGCACTCCGGCTACACTGTGGGCTATGGGCTAGCGATTACGGAACATGAGGTTTGAGCAAATAATCTGCTTGGCTATATCTGCTCATTTTATTCTTGAGGCGATCGCGGTTCTGACTGGTAGGTTTAGGGCGTTCGGGCTGAGAGCGTAAAGCTTGAAATTAAGATGGGGGTCGGTTTCGAGAGAGCACATGGCAGATCCAAGTGGTGGAAAGCGCGATCGCAAACTGGACCAGGCGGCTCATGCGGCTTGGCTCTATTACATTGCGGGCAACACTCAAGAGGAGATTGCTACAAAGCTCAACGTGTCTCGGCAGGCGGCTCAGCGGCTAGTGGCATTAGCCGTCAGCGAAAAGCTAATTAAGTTTCGGATTGACTATCCGCTGAGTCACTGCATTGCCCTGGCCGAGGCGCTGCGAGATAGGTTTGCGCTGGCTCTGTGCGAGGTGGTGCCGAGCTCCGCTAGCGGCGGAACGGCCTACGAAGGGCTCGGCGTTTGCGCCGCTACTCATCTGGAGACTTATCTGACGGCAAAATCCCCCACGATTTTTGCCTTCTCTTCGGGGCGCACCCTGCGGGCGATGGTGGATCAGATTCCGTCGATGAATCAGCCGCAGCACAAGATCGTCTCGGTGGTTGGCAACATGGCTCACTACGGTTTGGCCGGTCGCTATGAAGTGGCGATGCACCTGTCGGAGCGGATTGGCGCGCAAACTTACCCGCTGCCGGTGCCCGCTGTGGCAGGCAGTGTGGAAGAGCGAAACCTATTGCAGACGCAAAAGGCCTACACCACGATTAAATCGCTAGCTGAGCAGGCCAAAGTCACCTTTGTGGGCATTAGCCAAATCGCCTGGAACTCGCCCTTGCACGAAGACGGGTTCATTGATGATGCGGAACTGACTGAGCTGATTGATCTAGGCGCGATCGGCGAAATTGCCGGGTGGGCCTTCGATACTCAGGGGCGAGTTCTGTCAAAAGGAACTAACAGCCGAGTGGCTAGCGTGCCTTTAGAGCAACCTGCCGAAAAATCTACCATTGGCGTTGCGGGCGGTGTGGGGAAAGCCGATGCCATTCGAGCTGCTTTGAGTGGGCAGCTGCTGACGGGGCTGATTACGGATGAAGCGGCGGCTGAGGCCATTCTCGCGTAGGGTTTCCCTGTTATTACCCAGTCTGTTCTCGAGCTAGCCCCGAACAACAATATTCACATTTAGGAAAATGCGATGACTGAGCCGGTAATTTGCTTGGGAGAGTACCTGATTGATCGACTGTTTGATGTGGGGCAGTCTGATTTGTCAAAGCCAGAGGCTGCGACCGATTACCCTGGCGGTGCGCCTGCCAACGTGGCGGCGGCGGTGGCTAAACTCGGTACGCCAACGCGAATGCTGAGCTGTTTGGGCAAAGACGAGGCGGGCGACTGGCTTGTTCAAGCTTTGAAAGATCAGGGGGTGGTCTGCCAGATTCAGCGGTGTGCTGATGCCCCGACGCGGATTGTATTGGTGGAGCGGGATAGGACGGGCGATCGCAACTTCGTTGGCTTCAGTAATCCTGATCCGACAGCTTTTGCTGATGCCTATCTTTCCTCGGAGTGGATTGACGGCGTTGATTTTGCTGGGGTGAAGTATTTAGTGATGGGCACTTTGGGGCTGGCCTACCCTGCAACTGCCAGCGCGATGCGTCGGGCGAAAGATAGCGCTCAACAGGCCGGTGCTAAAATTGTTATCGACTTGAACTGGCGGCCCGTGTTTTGGCCTGCTGTGGAACTGGCCCCGTCTGTCATTCGAGAGTTTTTACAGTCTGCTGATCTACTGAAGCTCTCTCGGGAAGAGGCGCTTTGGTTGTTGGGGGCAGATGATGCGATGAAGATTTGCCAGCAGTTCCCTAACTGTCGAGCTGTGCTGCTCACCGATGGGGGGAATGGGAGCACTTGCGCTACGGCAGAGCATCGCGTTTCGCTACAGGCCTTTGCGGTGGAAAGTAAAGACACAACCGGGGCTGGGGATGCGTTTTTGGCTGGCTTTCTGCATCAGCTGTGTCAGCAGGGGTGGGATTGCCTACAGCAGCCGGACAAAACCAGGGAAGTTTTGCGCTACGCCAGTGCGGTGGGGGCGTTGACAACGATGAGGCCGGGTGCGATCTCGGCTCAGCCAATACCTAATGAGGTCAATGAGTTTCTAAAATCTCGTTCCCTCATTTAGTACTTACTGCTGCACCATTTGATGCAGGCAAGCCATGTTAGCAGCTAAGTGAAAACGCTACATTTCTTCAACATTGAACTAACGCAGATGGATAAGGAGTGTGAACGATGACTACTCAAAATAAGTTTGGGCAAAAAGGCTGGACACCGGAGCAACTAGGCTCTCTCAAAGGTAAGACATACCTGATCACTGGTGCTAACAGCGGTACAGGATTTGAGGCATCGAAGATCTTCCTGTTCAAAGGGGCGAAAGTCGTGATGCTGAACCGTAACCCCAAAAAGTCAGCGGATGCGATCGCAGCCTTAAAACAAGAGCTTGGTAGCGATGCGGATGTGTCATTTATACAGATGGACCTATCAGAACAGGCTTCTGTCAGAAAAGCAGCAGCAGAGGTTCTGGAGAAGGTGCCTCGGATTGATGCGCTCATCTGTAACGCTGCCATCGCTCAAGTACCCACCCAGAAGCTCACCGTGGACGGCTTCGAAAGCCAGCTTGGCACAAACCACTACGGTCATTTCCTCCTGTGCGGGCTGCTCTTCGACCGCATCGAGGAAGTAAATGGTCGCATCGTCGTTGTTGCAAGCCTCGGCTACAAGATGGGACTGAGGACAATCCAGTTCGACGACATGAACTGGGGTAATAACTACAGCGCCAATCCCGCTTACAGCCAAAGTAAATTGGCTCAAATGATGTTTGCCTATGAGTTACAAGACCGGGTCAAAGCGGCAAGCAAAAACGTCCAGGTCTATGTCTGTCACCCAGGGTCGTCTGCAACATCGTTAATTGAGACGAGCGGGAATATGGTAACTCGCCTCATGTTCCGGCTCATGTCTCTGTCTCCTATGGTTCAATCAGCTGAAAAGGGTTCCTATCCGGAAGTCATGTGCGCAACTCAGGAAAGGTTGGAACAGCGCGCATTTTATGGCCCCACAGGTCGCATGGAAATGGTCGGTCCCGTTGGCAAGGGCACGCTGGAGCCGTATGCCTACGACAAGACCGTGATGGAGAGGCTGTGGAACCGATCAGAGAAAGAAACGGGTTTTAGTTGGAGTTTTTGAGCGCTAATTGATTTAGCGAAGACAGAACATTCTCTGAATATGGCGGCAAGTGGACGAGTGCCTTGCCGAAAAAGATGTGCCCTCGGTCGAGGATTGAGTCTGGGCCATAAGCTCGCAGAGGCTGCAAAATAACGGCTGTTCCGGGCTCTGCTGGCGCAAAATATGTGTAGACAAAAACTCAATCCTTATGATCACAATTAGGCAAGCTCACCCCCCGACGACTCAGAAGTCTTAGCTCATATAGCCCAGCACACCTTTCGAGAGACTTTCGCAGCGGAAGATAATCCCACTGATATGGGTCTCCATTGCTCGCAGAACTTCGGTACGGAGATTCAACGTCAGGAAATTCTAGATCCCAACCGTGCAACGATTTTAGCTGAAGTGGAGGACCAGATAGTCGCCTTTGCACAAGTTAGGTTACACGCGCCCAAAAACTGTGTTCCTGCCGATCAGCCCTCAGAACTCGGTGGTCAGGTGAGATTATCTCGTGTAGGTGGAATCAAAAGTGCTGTTATGCGGGTCTTTAGAGTTGTAGCAACTCCACCAGCGCAATGCCAGCTAGCCCCCGTCTCCCGCTGTCCGCCCTCGCCTGTGTAAACAGTAGCTGTGAGGTTTACGGCCAGTCGGGTAAGGAAAACCTGATAGTCCGCAAAGTCTATGGCAAAGATAATATCCGCTACCTGCGCTGTCGTTGCTGTGGCGAGGAGTTCAGCGAGCGCAAGGGAACGGCGTTGTGGAACACGAAGATCCCTGAAGAGCGGGCCATTGCAGTGGGCCGTCAGTTGGCCGAAGGCACCTCGTTGAAAGGTACCTCCCGCCTGACCCACAGTCATCGAGACACGGTACGTCGCCTCACTCGTAGGTTTGGAGAACATGCTGAGAGGTTCCATCACCAGAAGGCGCAACAGCTCGATATTGAGGTGCTGGAGATGGATGAACGCCATGGCTTTGTCGCAAGCAAAGCAGACCAGTGCTGGGATGCCGTCGCCATTGATGCGGCCAGCAAGTTCATTGTGCAAGTGGAGGTCGGTCCTCGCACACAGTCTTTGTTTGAGCGTTTGATGTACAGAAGTGCCGCGCGCTTAGCCCAGCCTCAAGACCTGGTGCTAATGACTGATGGAGAAGCCTGCTACCGCACCCTGTTTCCCCTCGTTTTCGGCGTCCCCTACCTCCCCCCCGCCGTCACCCACTGGGTCGCCCTCCCGCTGTGCGCTACCGCATCCCCAGAACCCTAGCTCATGTCCAAATCGTCAAACACCGTCAGGGCAAAAAGCTAGAATCAGTCGATATCTGTAAAGCTCACGGCAGTTGGTCTCGCATCCAGAAGGCGCTCGATTCAATGGGCTACAACATGCCCAATACTTCCACAGTAGAGCGATTCAACGGCACTGCTCGGCGCATGAATGCCCATCAGGTCAGACGTTCTCTGGCCTTTGCCAAGCGTCACAGAACCCGGCATACCATTGCTTGGTGGAGTGCTACCGTCTACAACTGGGTCAGAGAACATAGCAGTTTGAAGGTATTGCTGTCGGAACCACAGGGCAAGAAGCGCTATCAGCAGCGGACACCAGCTATGGTCATTGGACTGACACAGCATATTTGGACCGAAGCAGATATCCTCAGATGCCCGGTTTACAACAAGATTGAAAACTTGGGGATGGGATAATCTCACCTAACTACCCAGAACTCCATCGGCTATATAACTATACTATGTTTGCCCGTGAGTTGAGTAGTTGTGGGTAAAGCAAATATTCTGAGGGCCAAAAATCTTAACCTCAAAGGGTTTTTAATTAAATTCAGAATTGTGGGACTTATTTTGGACTAAAAATCAACCATAATGCCATACGTTGAATCACTGCCACAGATAAAGCAGTCCTAATACTTGCCCACGAAGCCATGTAAAGCCCTTGCCTGGTCCAGGATGAGATATAACGGCTCTACTCTACAGACCTGACGACTTGCATATTGGCGGCAGATCGAACGCAAAAGAATCACGGCAACGCCTCAAAAGACTGCCATCCCTCTGAAAGGGAAGCGCTGCACTAAACATGACAGCAAGCATCATGGTACTGCCAGCACACGAGATCTGACTTCAGGTGAACTTTTACCGTGTTCAGCACTTCATGCCAACATGAAAACCTTGCCTTGAATCAGGCTTACCAAAGCACAGCCTACCCACACGCACTACGACAGACAAAGTTTCAGATTAAGACACTGTAAACTTAAATTGAGACTTAATATGCTTCTAGTGAGTCTTGCTACAAGATCGAATGTGCCGCTCTTAGCTTTTTGCAATCACGGCATCTTCCACAGCCGCATTAGATTGCACATCCACAGGGAATTGCAAGAATGACACTTATGCTGCGAGTCCTGCCGCCCAGCCCGACCTTTGCACGAGTTGCGACAGGCAAATCCACGCACTGCCTCAGAAAAATGATTAGCACTATATACTCCCCTCGGATGCGCTTATTGGGGTAATTGAAGCGAAGCTGTCACCAGGGGCAATAAGGCTGTAGTGCCTGCCAT
>CAWUKV010000188.1:0-10765 GCA_963923025.1 uncultured bacterium | reverse complement strand
TTGCAGACGACGGTGCTTGACTGTCTATTGCTTCACTGCTAGACGATGCTTCACTACTAGACGACTGGCTTCCATCGGTTTGGCTGCTGGCAGTTTTGTTCTTCGTCCGTTTACCCGGCTTTCCCGACTGGGAATGGTCAGTGACCGAGCCGGTGGTCGACTCAGCAACTGGAGCCTGGCTAGCACTTCCGGTTGAGGATGATTCCACAGATGCTGACTTGGTCGCCTTAGCGTCTAGTTTAGCGTCACTGTCAACGACCCCATTTTTCTTGCGGCCGTCTCGGCTGAGCGATCGCGTCAGCTGAATATCGCGGTTCGTAAACTGCGGCAAAATTTCTCGGGTAAAGGCCGCCGCCGCCGTTGAGCGATAGCGGTTGGGGTTGAAAATCACCGACAGCGTCCGTTTAACCACCACCGAGTCAATTTTGGCCCGGTGCAGTACGCCCATTTGCAGCTCTTTCTCAATGGCTGAAATCGACACAAACGCCACGCCCAAACCGGACTGCACTGCATTTTTAATGGCCTCAATGGAGTTCAGTTCCATCTCGTACCGCAGCCGTCGGGTTTCAATGCCACAGCGCCCCAGCACCTGATCGATCACCTTACGGATAGTGGACTGGGAATCCAGCGTAATGAACTTAAGCTTGTACAGGTCGTCTTTGTTAATTGCTTCGTTGCTGGCCATCGGATGAAACACCGGCATAATCAACGCCAGCTCGTCCTCGGCATAGGGAATAATTTCTAACGAGTCCTGGAGTTCTGACGGCACCTCGCCACCAATAATGGCCAGATCGATCTGGCCATTGGCCACGCTCCAAGAGGTTCGCCGGGTCGAGTGAACATGCAGCTGAACCGCGACGTCCGGATACTGCTGGCGGAACAGACCGATCATCCTAGGAAGCAAATAGGTGCCCGTGGTCTGACTTGCGCCCACAATCAGCGTGCCACCCTGCAGATTTTGCAAATCTTCAATGGCGCGACAGGTCTCCTGGCATAGGCTAAGGATGCGATCGCCATACTCCAGCAGCAGGTGCCCTGCCTCAGTCAGCTGGGCCCGACGCCCGCCTCGGTCAAATAGCGGCACATCTAGCTGGCGCTCTAGGTTTTGGACCTGTAGGCTGACGGCTGGTTGTGACACGTACAGGCTATCAGCGGCCCGCTTAAAGCTTCCCTCCGCCGCAATGGCCCGTAGGATGCGAAGCTGGTCAAGCGTAAACGGAAGGTCGGACATGGTTGTAAACCTAGTGATAACCCAAACTGTGGTAGCGCCAATCGCTCAAATGCCGATCACTCAATGTGACCTCAATTAATACAACATCAACCCATATACCTCGATTAGACCATAGCACCTGCCTCGGGATCACAGAATAGGCAACGCATCACAGGAAATTGGGGAACTCAATGGGTATCAGCGACAGATGCCACTAGTGTCCCATATTCCTTGCGCCCAGCAGACTTTGGCGTACTTTGACCGCTCAGCACAGCGTTGAACACGGTCCCCCCAACTCACAGTGCGCCTGCAAAATGTCAATTTCAGTACCCCAATCGGTGAATGCTAAGCAAGCCAGCGGGATCGCTCTATATCTCTTCTACCCCTGCACGACACAATTAATAACCGATAGCTGAAAACGGCTCCCTAAAGCACCCACGCTATTTCCACAAAACTATTGCCTCAGAACTAGCCGCTAAACGTGACCGATTTGGACAACAACTCCCCTTTTCTGGGCATAAGTGAGCTATTCTGGGCTATTTCAGACCCAGTCAAACAAGCTGAGTCGACATCGGCACACACGGTCTATCCATTGCCGTGGCTTAACTCAATCCCCTATGAAGAGTCAACTTATTGAGGACTTTCTGAATTTACCAGGAATTGCAGGTGTTGCCCTAATTGACGGGCACAGCAAAGCCTACGTGCATGGATTGCCCAGTGGCAACGATGCCGCTCAGCAGCAGTTGACGGAAGGGATTCAGCAAATTTTAGAAACGACACCAGATGCGCTTGAGTCCTTTACTTTTTGCTTTCAGCAGGACCTAGTTTTCCTACACAAAGTAGACCGGGGAATGGCACTGTTGGTCATGGCGACGCCTGACCTGTCAGCGGCCTACGGCAAGCTGATTGCCCAACTCACCCGCTTCATGCGCACCGACTTTGACGCCGTTGCCGCTGCGCTGATCTCAGTCGCTCAACCGGTTTTGATTTTAGAAGTAGGACAGGCCATCGTCCCAGCCGTATCCCCGACTGCCAGTACTGATATCACCGTCGATAGTGTCCCCCAGTCAACGGAGCCGATGTCAGGTACAGCCCCTGTTCAGACGTATTCAACGGTAGACCGCCTGCCCAACACCGCCCAACTTTCCCCCAACGGTCAGGACTCCCTCACAGACATTGCTCCAGCGACATTAGCCGAACTCGAAACAGCGCTCAATCAGCTCAGTCTTTTCACCACTCAGTATCTAGGTAAATTTATTGTGGCCAACCACTGGCGCAATCATCGTCCAAATGACCCCTGGGTGGCGCAGTTTCAAGTTACGACAACGGGCACAATAAGCCTGGATGAACGGGCCACCCCTGAGTCTACTGGCGTGACCTCCTCCCAGCTGGGGCTCATACAGGCTTGGGTTGCCGCCTTCAGCCAGCGCTGTGCCAAAATCATTCGAGACTACCCCAAACTGGCGCGATCGCAGGCGCTCGATGCCCGCCAGTGGCAGTTGCTGTTTGGTACCGATCCCTAGGACTGGCCGCCTCATCCCACTGCTAACTCGCCACCCTAAATCTACCCACTCCTGCTCACATCTCTAGTCATGCCTAAAACCGTCCGCCTCGAACCCATTGCCCAAGAAAGCGTCGTTGCCACCAATAGCAACTTGCTCTCAGTCCTACTCAATAAGGATCTGGACGTCCTAAAAGAGTGTGGGGGACAAGGCATGTGTGCCACCTGCCACATCTACGTGCAGGAGGGCATGGAAGCCCTAACGCCGATCAACCGACGGGAACAGCGGACGTTAGAGATCATTACCTCCTGCAAGCAAAATTCTCGCTTGGCCTGCCAGTCTCGGGTGCTGGGTAACGGCGTTGTTGTCGAGCTGCCACCCGGGATGTACGTCAACTCCCTGCAGGACATTGAAGACCTGATTGGGCGCAGAGCCGAGCAAGATTTGCTCCACCCCATTACGGGTCAGGCTCTGGTCAAAGCTGGAAAGCTAATTACCCGGTCAATGCTGAAGCAGCTCGAAGATACCAGCAGTTTCAAAGTGAGCGAGTTCTACCAAAACTCAAAAGATGCTTAACACACTGAAGACCCAAACGCTAAAGACCTAGACTTTAGACGGAGCTTTCAAAAGCTCAGACGGCAATGGGTTAGGCACCGTTCATGACCACGCTACTCGCGCGAGATTCCGTTTTGGTCAGCGCTGACCAGATGCAGCAAATCGAAACGCTGGGTTTTGAAGCTGGCATGCCGGTTGCCGCCCTGATGGAGAAAGCCGGTCAGCGGCTATTTGAGTGGGTACAGCTGCATTACCCCAACGGCAAAATTGGCATTTTGGCAGGGCCTGGGCATAACGGTGGGGATGCGCTGGTTGTAGCGCGTGAGCTGTTTCTACAGGGTCGACCTGTCCAGCTCTACAGTCCTTTCACCCGTCTCAAGCCGCTGACCCAGCAGCATCTTCAGTACGCTGCTCATCTAGGGATCACCAGCGTCACAGACATTCGGCAGCTCCAGCACTGCCAAGTGGTCATCGACGGCCTCTTTGGCTTTGGGCTGACTCGCCCGATTATGGAGCCTTTGGCACCCGACATCCAGTGGCTGAACCAGTCAGGGCTACAGGTTGTGAGCATCGACCTGCCCTCGGGCATTGCCACCGATTCCGGCGAACCACTGGGAATAGCCGTTCGGGCACACCACACGCTCTGCCTTGGCCTCTGGAAACAGGCCACCGTCCAAACAGCGGCGTTACCCTACCTGGGCACCTGCGATCGCATCGACCTAGACCTGCCCATGGCAGACATCCAAGCCGTACTGGGAGACAAACCAGCCCTGCGACGGCTGACGCCCACCATCGTTCGCAGTGCCCTGCCCCTAGACCGCGACCCCACCGCCCATAAGTATTCCGTCGGCCAACTGCTGCTAGTTGCAGGCTCCAAAACCTACGCAGGCGCAGCCCTACTGGCTGCTCGCGGAGCCCGGGCCAGCGGCGTTGGCATGGTGACGCTGGCCGTCCCCGAATCGCTGCGGCTCATGGCCGTTGGGCAGATCCCAGAAGCGCTGGTGGTTGGCTGCCCTGAGCAGGATGGCGTCATCCAGGCTCTACCCGAGACGGTCGTGCCGGAAAAATACGACGCAATTGCCCTAGGTCCGGGCCTCACACGTCAGGCAGAGGCAGTGGTGTTAGCGCTGTTACCCGTACCGGTAACGTTGGTGATTGATGCAGATGCCCTCAATATTCTGGCTACTCGCCCAGAGACAGTCGCTGACCGATTAAAGCAGCGCTCCCACACCACCCTGTTAACGCCCCACCCAGGCGAATTTCGGCGGCTGTTTCCCCACCTCCCCGACCAACTGGACGCAGCCCAAACCGCAGCGAACCTGACGGGGGCTACCATTATCCTCAAACGGGCCAGAAGCGCGATCGCAGCGCCCGACGGTCCACTCTGGATCAACCCCGCCAGCACTCCAGCCTTAGCTCGGGGCGGCAGCGGTGATGTCCTGACAGGCCTAGTTGGGGGGCTGCTGGCTCAGCACCGAGCCCACCCACAGTCCGCGACCTTAGCCGCCATTGGCGGTGTGGGCTGGCATGCCGCCGCCGCCGACTATGCTGCTCAGCAGCAAACCGTCCTAGGCGTAGACCCGTTAACGCTAGCGGCGGCGCTGGCAAAGGGTCTGCCCAAAAATCTCTAACGCAGCGCCCACATAGATGCGGATGCACTCGTGCTCTCGGGGGAGATATCGTCCGGCGCGGTTGCGAGGGCCTCATCGGCATCACAGCGCACCTGCGCCGGACTTGTTCTTGAATAAGAAGTCTGGGCAGAACCATCGCACAACCCCAAATCTCGTCGAGCAGAATCGAGGTAGCGGCCCAGGCGCTTACTCCGCCATTTGTTAACGTACATGGCCGCGTCGGCTTTCATCTTCAGGTCAGCCGTACTCTCAACCTGAGAAGCCAAAGCCCACCCTATCGCAGCGCTCAAAATCGGCAGCTGTCGCCCCCCCTGTAGCATGCTTTGAATGGGAAGTTCCGTCTGTAACGCTCGGCCAGCCTGCCAAATCCGATGCTGGATCCGCTGACATTGACGCCTTAGCACAGCCTCCGACACCGTATCGGTAATCAGCAAGGCAAACTCATCGCCACCAAGCCGAAAGGCCTGCCCTTGGTCTCGAATACTTTCAGCAATCGCTACGATGACGCGATCCCCAGCAGCATGGCCATAGGTATCGTTAACGGCCTTAACGTTATTGCCGTCTAGATAGAGCAATGCAAAATCTGCACCAGCCGTCTGTTGCTGCGTCCAGATCTGAGACAGTGCCCGATCAAAGGCAGCCCGATTCCCAACCTGAGTCAGACTGTCCGTATAAAACTGCGCCTCTAAATGCCGAATTTGCTGAGACTGCAAGCACAGCATCCAGGTCAAAAATGCGGCGTCCATGAACACTCCGTCAGCGTTAGATCTAACCCTGAAGAATGAACAGCGTGCAGGAAAAAGCAATGAGGGTGAGCGGGTTTTAAGGGCTACTGCGGTTAAGGGAGATGTCACAGTGAGCTAAAAGGGAATTAGCCAACCCATCTGTCTAGTTCAGTTCAGAAAAGGCTTGAGCGGGGGGGCATTGCCAAGTCTTTTCCTCGTGATAAATGATACGACATCCTAAGGACTCATTTACTGAGTCTATTGACATATGTCTCTGAATGTTTACGTAGTTACTACAAACTTAGTAGAGACATTACAGATGTTGTACAGCTTTAATATTGTCTTTATATCTGCAGCGTCAGTGTGATCACAGACACAGTTAAGGTTTCAAGATTGAGCGATCTGGCTTAAACCGGTTGGCGATAGCTCTATTAACGACAGCCCTATGGGTGTAAGAAGGGAACGCTCAAGACCTGATATCTGTTCGAGAGTGACGGGAGCGCCAGGTCATAATCAGCAGCCCCACTACCGTCAGCGGCAGTACGACAAACCCTAAGACGGCCCCAAATGTTTCTGAGCTGTCATGATCGGCCGTTTTCAAAATTAAATAGAGCATGTAGGCCAGGTAGTACCCCAGCAGCAACCCACCTTCCCAACGGCTGATGAGATTACCAGAGAAGAAGATCGGGAAGCACAGGACAGCAACCGCCACCATGACAGGAATGTCAAACGTTAGGGCCGACGCCGAAATCTCAACACCAGCCGGGGATAGCGCACTAGTAAGCCCCAGCACGACCAAAATATTGAAAATATTACTGCCCACAACGTTGCCCACAGCAATATCACGTTCGCCTCGGAAGCTCGCAACCATAGAGGTCGCCAGTTCGGGCAATGAAGTGCCAACGGCAACGATGGTGAGCCCAACCACGAGCGGACTGGCCCCTAGCGCCGTGGCAATGGTAACAGCACTGTTCACCAACAAGCGCGACCCCACCACCAGAAAAACGAGCCCTATCGCAATCAGTACAGCATTGATGCCAACCTGCGGCCAGGAGAAGGGACGCGGCCCGTATTCCTTCTCGTACTCACTCTGTACATTTTCGTCGCTTTCGCGGCGGCTCTGGTACAGCAAAAACACCGTATAGGTGACGCCACCGACAAACAGCACAATGCCATCCGTCGGGTTAATCAGACGATCCCAGCCAAAAAACAGCAGCAGACAGGAGACCCCGATCATAATCGGCACATCGAGTCGAATTAGCTGCTGGGCCACCACCAGCGGTGTCACCAGGGCTGACATCCCCAGAATGAGTAATACATTGCAGATGTTGCTACCCACGACGTTGCCTACGGCAATATCGGCCTGATTCGTCAGGGTTGAGTGCAAGCTCACCGCCAGTTCTGGTGCGCTTGTCCCAAAGGCCACAATGGTCAATCCAATCACCAGCGGCGAAACGCTGAACATGGCCGACAAACGAGATGCGCCTCGAACCAAAAACTCTGCACCGATGACCAGGAGGACAACGCCAAGTATCAAAAATGCGATCGCAGCAAATGTCATAGGTGCTGAGCGAGCAGTGCTAAAACGGACCCAATAGCAGCGTCCAATGCGGTTCCCCAGGGGGGATCATGTTTTTAGTATACGTCTCTGATACGGTAGAACCGTCAAACTTACGGTGAGTTCCGTAACCGCTGTGACCAGCCTGCTCACTAGCCCAGCAACCTTACCGACAACGTCACTGGCTCAACTCAAATCTTCACCGCTAGCTGTCGCGGCCTATTCCCCCTGCCCCCATGACCGATCTAACCCTTCCGCAAAAGGCTCTGCCCCCATGGCGCGAACCCCTAGCTCGAGCCCTGCATCGCAACCGCAGTCAGCCCTTTGCTCGATATTTCCAGCTGGCCACTGTCCGCTCCAACGGTCGCCCCGCTAATCGCACCGTGGTGTTCCGCGGCTTTGTCGATCCTCAAACAGCCGAGAATAGGAGCCCAGTCCAGAGCCACAGCCTCAAGTTGGTGACCGACCAGCGCAGCGAAAAAATGACTCAGCTGGCCCAGTCCGCCTGGGCCGAAGCCTGCTGGTATTTCACAAAAACGCGAGAACAGTTCCGGCTGGCGGGTCAAATTACGCAGGTTGATCCAACTACTCCCTTACACCATCAAACCTGGCAGACCCTCTCTGCGGCTGCCCAAACCCAGTTCGGCTGGCCTCAGCCCGGTCAAACGCGTGCGCCAGCAACCGCCTTTGATGTCTCGGTTGATCCCAACACCCCACCCGCAACCTTTGCGGTTTTGTTGCTCGCCCCAGATTGGGTCGACCATCTAGAACTGCGCGGCGACCCGCAACAGCGATCGCAGTACCAGCTGCAGGCCAACCAGTGGACGGTGAACGCGGTCAACCCTTGAGGGTTACAGCTTTGGAGCCTAATGATGAGGTATCACATGCGGCACCAGCGAGTGCGGCTTTTCTAGCTCGTAGGCTCGCATCAGCGACTCATCGCCCATAATCTCAGCAGGCAAGCCATCGGCAACAATCTCACCCTGATGCATAATCAACACGCGATCGCACACCTCTAGCACGAACTCTAGGTCGTGGGAGGCAATCACCATCGTCTGGTCGAGCTGCTGCAAAAACGTAATCAGTCGGCGACGGCTGCGAATATCTAGACTCGCCGTCGGCTCGTCGTAAAGCACAATCTTAGGCTGCATGGCGAGCAGGCCCGCGATCGCCACCATTTGTTTCTCGCCACCAGACAGGTGATGGGGCGGCCGCTCAGCCAGCGATTGTAACCCCACCAGCTCAATCGCAGCTGCCACCTGAGCATGAATTTGGTCGTCCGGTAGCCCCTGGTTCAAAGGACCGAAGGCAATGTCGTCACGAACGGAAGCCGAAAACAGCTGATCACCTGGGTCTTGAAACAGTAGACCGATGGGATGGCGAAACTGACCAGGCATCACCGGCTGGTCAAACAGTCGGACCTCACCGCTTTTAGGGGTATAGGCCCCACACAGCGTCATAAATAGCGTCGTCTTACCGCAGCCGTTGTGGCCGATAATGCCCACCCGCTGCCCCACGGCCACCTGTAGCGACAGACGATTCAGAACAGGAGGGCGATTAGGGTAAGCAAAGCTCACATCCGTCAGCGTAATCGCAGATTCTGGCGTACAAAAGGCCAGCTCGGCGGGTTTAGTAACTACAGAGGTCATGAAAGATGGGGGTTAGGAAAGGCTAGCATCGGGTTTGATAGCTCAGACTGTAGAAAATTCAGCGGGGTAGTGGGTCGAGCCGTTAACAAACGTTTCAAATCACAGCATGGCGTCTCATATCGTTAGGGAAGATCAGGATTCACTATCCCTAACCAGCCCGTGCGTCGGTTCAATTAGACACGCAGCAATAGCAGAATTAGGGCAACGGTGGCACAGCCAGCCAACCCGGCAATATCTGCTAATTCCCCCCAGGTTCGCGTCTGGGGCAGAACCGCCTGACCACTGCCGTAGCCCCGCAGCCGCATGGCTTTGTACACCCGTTCTGACTGCTCGTAGGTGCGAATAAGTAGTGTTCCGGTCACCGCAGCCAGAGGCTGCCAAGTTTGGACCCGATGAAAGCTAAACCCTCGGAGCCGCATGGCCTGCTTCAGCCGCGATAGCTGCTCAGCAATGTCAAACAGGTAGCGATAGGCCAGCAACGACATATCTGCCAGCAGATCGGGCAACCCCAGCCCACGCAGTGCACCAATCAGCTGCAAAAACGGTGTACTGCCCAGCAGGACAATCCCTAGCGTGAGAATCGAACAGAACCGACTGGCAACCAACACCATCGTCAGCAGCCCCTCCTGCCGCAGGGCCAGCGGCCCCCACTGCCAAAGCACAGTGGTACCCGATAGCCAGGGCAGCGTCACCACAACGCCCAGTAGAAACAGACTGGGGTAGCGGAGGCGCGATCGCAAGAAGCTAAGCGGCAGCCCAGACAGCCCATATAGCACTGCCGTTACACCAACCATAGCTGGCACCAGCCAAAGCGACTGCACCGTGGCGTAAGCCACCACCAGCAGTCCTAGACCCACCAGCTTACTGCGCGGAGCCCACCGATGCAGGAGAGAGTGCCCCTGCGCATAGCGCTCAATTTCTGTATTCATGTTGTGTTCAGAGCGGCCCCTGGATATCAGCGGTGACCGGCTGCTGCACCGGCACCAGTGGCGCAACCGGGCTGACCAATTCTGGCTTAACCCGCTGCAAGAACGTTACCAAAACAGCCGTAAAAGCTCCCTCAGCCAGCACTAGCGGTAGGTGAGCCAATCCCAGACCCAGCAGCGCCGTTCGCTCGGTGCCTGCATCCAGCGTGGGCGGTAGCGTCAACACAATCACGCCGATAAACAGCGCCGCCCCTAGGCCCACCCCTATACTGCCAGCCAAAAAGCTAGCAATGGTGTCTCGCCGACGCAGGGGGAGGTGCGATCGCAGCCGAAATACCGCATAGGCCAATAGCGCAGGCAAACCCATAATGCAGGCATTGACCCCCAAGGTAGACAGCCCACCATGACCAATAAACATCGCCTGAAAAAACAGCCCAATTAAAATCGAGGGAAAGGCGTAGAACCCCAACAGGGCACCCAGCAAGCCATTAAGAACTAGATGCACGCTTAGCGGTGGGACGGGAATATGAATCGAAGACGCCACGAAAAACGCAGCCGCCAGTAGCGAGGCTTTAGGAACGTGGCGGGCCGGATCGGCCTGGCGCTGGATGCGCTTGAGCGAATACCAAGTCGTTAGACCCGTGAGGCCATAGCCGGCAATACAGACAGGGGCAGGCAAAAATCCATCGGGTACGTGCATTAATTCTCCTTGCTGGGTTGGGGCAAACCGGGGGTGGGGGGCGATGGCGCAGTTGGCGGAGACCGCCGGGCAAAAAACAGCGCTGTTCCAACAAAACCCCAGACGATGGCCGCTATAGTCAGTCCCTTTTGGATAGGGGACAATGTCGGTTCTGTCGGCGCGGCCGCAGATGTGCCAATCGGCACCATAATGCTCTGACCATGTCCAGCTTTGCGCACGACAACTTCCCAATCTCCAGACAGCTCCGTTGGCATAAACTCAAACACCCCAGCCTCGTCGGTTATCCCAGTCAGCCAAGGGGTTTGGGCG
>CAWUKV010000187.1:0-10944 GCA_963923025.1 uncultured bacterium | reverse complement strand
AGCTTATCCGTGTGAGCTTTTTTACCTTAGTTTCGGCTTTTCACACAGCCTCTAAAGGCTATCAGGGGCTATTGGCAGTGTTGCCTGACCCTTGTTGCTAATCGTAATCATTCATCAGACTGCGCTGGCTGGGCTTAGATGGGATGCCTGTGGGTTTTTCCGCTGCGGGGCCTAGGAACTTTACTCGACAAAACAGGTCAGTGAGGGCGGTCTACTCAGTGAGCACTACCTATGTTTTTAGATGATTTATCGGCTATCGATACCCGCTTTGACCTGGATAGCGACGGCCTGGATCAGGTTGCTACAGCGTTGGGGCTGACGTTTCCTGCTCCGACCAAGACACTGAGCGACGCGATCGACACCGCCACGCCAGTTAGTTTGATTGAAATTTTTAGTCCTGATCTTGGTCAAACGTTAGATAGCCTAATTGCGCAGCTTGAAACCGCCGATGGGACACTAACGCTCGATAATGGCGGTTTGGGCGGGACCGTGACCACTGCCATGGGAACGGAAACGATTGACCTAGACGGCACTGAGTTTTTTGACGCGGTGCTGGCAGAAGCAGAAACGCTGACGGCTGAGGCTGTGCTAGAAGACGGCATATTCTCTGGAACGCTAACGCTGGCCGATGGTAGCAGCTTTGCGACAGACCTTGATGCCGGCAGTCTGCTAGAAAGTGCGGTTTTTAGCCTATTAGATCAAACGGATGTAGTGGTGCCGTTCTCCAATGGGCAGTTTGTGCTGGATATCCCTACTGAGGTGGGGGCCGTAACGGGCAGTATTGACTTTGCCGGGGGTGACCTCAACCTGGATCTGAGTACGCCCATCGGCGATCTGACCTTAGACTACGACTTTCCAATTACGGCGGCCTTCCCCTTTCAGGTTGCCTCACCCTTTGGTGACCTAGACGGCAGCGTTGACCTGGCTTCCGGGCAGGTAATCGTGCCGCTGGAGTTTAACGGTATTTCCCTCGGGGCAATTTCGATCAACCTAGAAGAGCTGTCTGGGGAGGTGGCCCTGCAAGATGGGGTGGCATCGCTATCGGTTGGGCTGACAGACCCGACCGCGAATCCTGGCTTTTTGGGGTTGCCTGACACCATCACCACCGAAATTGACCTGGGGCCGATTGCCAGTCAGCTAATCGATGGCTTTACCGAAGAAACAACCGGTTCGCTCTCCATCGCATCCGGAATAGCGACCGCCGCTATCGACGGCCCGCTCGGTCTCCTCGATACCACTTTCTCTATCGTGGCGTTAGCGACCGACGCCGTCGACTTCTTGACCGCCACATCAGGCACCCTGACTGTGGATAGTGGCAATATTGCCGCAACCTTAGAAACACCGCTCGGCGGTATTGATACCCAAACCACAGTGGCCGAACTTGAGGACTTTCTGACGTCGCCGTTTCTGGCTTAGCTTTGAGCAGACCCGTGTGTGTCTTCTGATCGAGGAGCGTTATTGGGGCAACTGAAACTTGCTATAGCAGTCGAAGGGTTGGTAGACCCATTCGGCTGCGTCGAGGGGCTCCAGCGTCAAGGACTTCAGTGTCAGGAACTGTCCCTAGCAACTCGACGAACGCAATATGGGCAGCATTTTGACGGCATCGGCATGCTTTACCAGAACTTTATGCGAGAAAACTCTGAAAATTGCTTTCTGAGAAGGGCTAGTAAAAGTTAACATAAGGGTAACTAATACACTCTATTGGCACTTCACCATGACCGGATTCATTCGAGGACTGTTTGGCGGCAACAATAACCCAGACCAGCCCAAAGAGGCATTTTTCCTTTCCGAGGACGATGCCAAAACCTTTGGCGACATTGACTACATGCGCACCAGCAAGACGGTGAAGCGGACATTCGCCAAGAAGAAAGGCCAAACTGAGGAGCTTGAGAGCGTTAAGAGCATCTCGGCCATGGGGGCCAAGACGATGAAAGAGGGCGATTTGCCCCAGCCTAAGAAGGCCGCTTCTGCCGCTTCTTTTACTTCGACTTCGACGCCCACGTTCTCGGCACCAACTCAGCCCGCCGAGACGCCCAAACCGGCTAGCGCCCCTCAGCCCCAGGACACTACTGCTAAGCGTACACCTGACGACAGCATGGACATGTTCCGCAATATGGCCCGTAATATTGGTCGCTAAGTCAATTGCATAAGCGGTATAGCTATCTAAGAAGGGCCAACGGCCCTTCTTTTTTTGTTTACTTTTTTGCCCGATGTCTAACCCTGTGACCTGCCAGGACGATACGCCCCTAGTGACGGCCTTACAGCACTGTGCGCAGCGGTCCCATGCTGCGTTCTACACCCCAGGACATAAGCGCGGTCAAGGGATTTCCAATCGGCATCGGGCGGTCCTGGGAGAGGCGGTTTTTCGGGCCGATCTGCCAGAATTGCCAGAGTTAGACAATCTGTTCGCGCCTGTCGGCGTGATTCAGCAAGCCCAAACGCTGGCCGCTGAGGCCTTCGGTGCTCAGCAAACTTGGTTTTTGGCTAATGGCTCTACCTGTGGCCTAGAGGCAGCGCTGCTAACTGTTTGCAACCCTGGAGACAAGGTCATTGTGCCGCGCAACGCTCATCGGTCAGTCATTGCAGGACTGGTTCTGTGTGGTGCCCTGCCGGTTTACGTTACGCCAGACTACCGGTCAGACTGGGGAATTCCTATGGCACTTTCAGCTGCGGCGATCGCAGCTGCCCTCGCGCAGCATCCCGAGACCAAAGCCGTGCTGATTGTCTCGCCAACCTATGAAGGGATCTGCGCCGACGTTAGTGCGATCGCATCGCTCTGTCACAGCCGTAACCTACCGCTGATTGTTGATGAGGCCCACGGTCCGCACTTTGCGTTCCATGCTGAGCTGCCCCCGTCGGCCCTGTCGGCTGGAGCCGACCTAGTGGTTCAGTCAGCCCATAAGGTGCTGGCGGCGCTCACTCAGGCGGCACTGTTGCACTGCGGTAGTTGCGATCGCGTCGATATCGCCCGTCTGGCTCAGGCACTCCAGCTCACTCAATCCACCAGTCCCAGCTACGTGCTGCTAGCGTCACTGGATGCCGCCCGCCATCAGCTGGCTACCGATGGGCTGCGTCTGATGACGCAAACCCTGACCCTGGCCCAGTCTGCTATTGACCGGCTGGATCAAATGGATGGACTCCAGGTGCTGACCGGCCAGCCGTTAACGACGGGCCAATGTTGGGATTTAACGCGACTTACCATCAACGTGGCTGGACTGGGGCTGTCGGGCTGGGCGGCGGACGAGTGGCTGCACGATTGGGGGGTGACCGCAGAGCTACCTGCCGCTCAAACGCTGACGTTTATCATCAGTTTGGGCAATACGCTGGCCGATGTCGATCGGCTGATTGAAGGCTGTCGGGCGTTAGTGCAGTCTTCCTTGGTGACGGGCCAGCCTGTACCCACTGCCCCAACGGACTACGGCGGGGGCCAGTCTGACAGTATGCCCGCGCGATCGCCCCGTGCCGCCTTCTTTGCCGCTACCCAACTTTGCTCGACGACGGCTGCAATTGGCCGAATCAGTGCCGATACGATTTGTCCTTACCCACCGGGCATTCCTATCCTGATCGCGGGAGAAGTGGTGACGCTGGCCGCCTTGAATTGTTTGAGGCAGCATCAAACCTCAGGTAGCTATTTGACGGGGCAGACCGACCCTCAGTTGCATCAGCTCCGCGTCCTGGTAGATTGACCTGTAGTGTTCAATCTCTAGTGCATATCAATGCCGTTCAATGCCTCGTTTGAGCAAGGCCAGTCAGAGCAAGGCCAGTCAGAGCAAGCTATATCCGAGCCAGCCGATATCCAAGCCGCCGATATCCAAGCCTATGTCTAAGCTATGGCCCTACGTCACCCCTGGTATTCCCGATGCGCTGTTTGAGCAATTACCCGGTATTCCGATGAGTAAACGGGAGGTACGGCTAATGTTGCTGGGGGCATTGCGGCTTAGGGCCGACGCTGTGCTTTGGGATGTTGGCGCTGGCACAGGGACGGTTGCTGTGGAGGCTGCGTTGCTGTGCCCCCAAGGCACTGTCGTGGCGGTTGAACGCGATGAAGAAGTGGCCGCATTGATCAAGACCAACTGTAGACGGTTTGGTGTGACGAATGTGGAGGTCGTGGTGGGGAATGCGCCAGAGTGCTTTAGTGATCTACCCCACACTCCCAACTGTGTGCTGATTGAAGGGGGCCGACAGTTTAAGCCGTTGCTGACGGACGCTTGGGATAGGCTGACCGCGCCGGGCCGCATTGTTGCTACAGCGGACAATTTTGATACCCTACACAGCATTACCAATACCTTCACGGCGCTCCAGGTTCACAACATTGAGGCCGTGCAGCCAACTATCAATCGGCTCGAGACTCGGGGAACTTCATCAGTGCTACGGGCGGTTAACCCCATCTTCATCCTCAGTGGAGAGAAGTCCGGTTGACGGGGCGCTGATGGCGTCGGTTAGTGAAGAAATGACGGGTAGTGAAGGATAGTTTTGTACAGTTCGTCCAGACCTCTAAGTAGGGCTATCCCTTAAGCACAAAGCGCTGCGTGCCCTGCACCCTGGCTTAACCTGTTCGTGGGTTGCTATAAAGACTTCTTGAAGGACCCAACCGGTCATTGTGCGGCCTCGAGCCCTGTGTTGAAATTACGGATAGGGTACTGAGTCTATCCATACTTTTGAGGCTACGTTACTTTTTTAGAAAACTCTAAAGCCATCTGTCCCCAATTGGCGTTCCCAACGCCGCACATGCCGTAAGTTAGTTGACGCGTAGTCTGTTACGAGACATTTTGACTTAGTTTACTTCGTGTCCCTGGGGTGAATCCCTAAGTGCTTGATGTCTATCGCCACGATATCTACCTAAGACTTCAACAACCAATGCTGTTCAGATTTTTTCAGGGTTAGTCATTTACTGTCAGTGCCTGCGATTAGTTTTCTGTTTTTACCGGATGTCGTAGAAGCGTGCAAATGAACGACCATGTCTGTGGTTCATTTGAGGTTCTGAAAACCTATCTCCGTGACATAAAGCGTGAGATTCAAGACTTCTACGTCAGTTTTGGCTGAGGAGTCATGTTCCTTGATTCGACTGAGATGGCGCTTAAACATGATTTGTATGAATTCTTCTTTGCCTTGTTAAGGCTTTTATGAAGCTTCTTATGCGCCACAAAATTGAAGTATTTCGTAATATTGAAGTTTAATTTTTCAGGGTTTTCAGAAAACATAAAGCGCGTGAATGAAGCCTTAACGGTGGCCGCTTACTAGATTGTTTTTTGTTTTTTAGGTTGCGTTTACCATGGTCACATCCTCACCCATCTCGACCGTTTCTCCGTCAGCCCAAGAACGGCTGCCTGTATCCTTGACACAGCTCACGGTCCCGGTTCAACCTTCCCTTCACGTTTCGGTTGCCATACCAACCTACAACGGTGCTAAGCGCCTGCCAGAAGTGTTAGAGCGGCTGCGATCTCAACGGCAGTCTCAAGCACTGACCTGGGAGGTTCTGGTCTGTGACAACAACAGCAGCGATACTACTGCTGAGGTGGTCCGACAATACCAGACAGACTGGCCCGAAACGGTACCGCTACGATATATCTTTGCTGCTCAGCAGGGCGCGGCCTTCGCTCGCCAGCGTGCTGTGGAACAGGCCAGAGGCAGCATCATCGCCTTTCTGGACGATGACAACATTCCTAGCGAAGACTGGCTGATCAATGTTCATCGATTTGCCGAGGCTCATCCTGACGCTGGGGCGTTCGGGAGTCAGATTCACGGAAAGTTTGAAGGACCGTTGCCCGAAGGGTTTGAACGTATCGCTTGTTTTTTGGCCATCATCGAGCGCGGTAGCGATCCGCACGAGTATCGGCCCGAAACCAAAATTCTTCCCCCCGCAGCTGGATTGGCGGTGCGTCGGCAGGCGTGGTTAGAGTCTGTCCCTGAGCGATTGTTTCTCAACAATAAGGGCAAGGCTGCGGGGCTTGCTAGCGAAGATATTGAAGCGCTTCTCCATGTGCAAAAGGCGGGTTGGTCGATTTGGTACAACCCCGATATGGTCGTCACCCACGACATTCCCAATGGTCGGTTGCAGCAAGATTACCTCATTACCCTATTTAGATGTGTCGGACTAAGCCGGTTCTATATTCGCCTGTTGGGGGCAAAGGAGTGGCAGCGTCCATTAATGATTCCGGCCTACATTGCCAACGATCTGCGAAAACTCACCCTCCACTATCTGCGTCGTCGTCACGTTGAGCAGTCCTGGCTAGCTGCCTGCGAGCAGGAATATCTGCTCAGTACTTTGCGGAGCCCGCTCTTCTTATTGCGAAAGGCCGGTCAAGATTTGCAGCAGTCTGTGGTGGATCGAATTCGCTACCCCCAGCGACACAGCTGGTTAGACCGCCTATCTGAAGCCTTCGAGCAAGACCAGTTTCAAATTTATCGCCAGCAGATTGCCATTGTTCCTCCCCACGGCGATGCTGCGCCGACTGCTGCAACCGCAGACCATTACGAGCTGTTACTGCGCCTCAGCGATTACGACCGAGTCATCTCTCCCGGTCAATTTTTACCCATTGCCGAACGCTACGGGCTGACTGCTACCATTGACCGCTGGGTCGTCAAGCGCTACTTAGAGTCGCCGCCGACGTTGCAGCTTCATTCCATCAACCTATCGACCGCTAGTGTCTGCGATCGCGGCTTTGCTCCATTCGTGGCGACCCAGCTGGAGCAGTCTGCCGTCTCGCCGCACTTGCTGGGGTTCGAAATTTCCGAAACCTGTGCCCGTCGCTATCCCCAACAGGCGTACCAGCTGGCCCAAGCCCTACAGATGTTGGGCTGCCGGATTACCATCGACGATGTGAGCTTTGTGCTGCCGCCCCAGCAGCTCTGTCAAGATTTGCAGGCCAATTACCTCAAGCTCAGCCCCCAACTGATTCAACTCACCATGAGCCGCGCGGCCGTTCGAGCCCGGACGCAGCAGCAGGTTAGTCTAGTACATAGCTGCGGTGGACGCACCATTGCCAAAGGCATTGACCATACCAACATGTTGACTGTCTTGCAGCAGGCCGGTATCGACTATGCTCAGGGCTATCAGCTGTTTGCCCCAGTCCCCGCACTGAACTGCTAAATCACGTCCAGGTTGAAATCTGTGGCTTTTCCCGTCAGAAAGATTCTAGTTCTGGACGTGGCCAAGGTTTAATGGCTTGTACGGCATTGCCCCCAATCACTTGCCCCAATTGCTGCGAATAGACGCATTCAGCACTAAATCACATATCAAAACTCCTTTCTAAACAGGTTATGACAGCGCAGGCTCATCCAACACAGCAGGCGACGGCGTCGGTGGACTTTACCGTTGCGATTCCAACGTATAACGGTGCGACGCGACTGCCGGCCTTACTCGAGGCACTGCGATCGCAGCACGTCTCCGGCCTCAACTGGGAGATCTTGGTCGTCGACAACAACAGTCGCGATCGCACCGCAGCGGTTGTTCAAGAGATTCAGGCCGAGTGGGCCAGCTTGCCCTATTCCCCCAGCTTGCGCTACGAGTTCGAAGACCAGCAGGGGGCCGCCTTTGCCCGTCAAAAGGCTATGCAGTCGGCCCATAGCCGCTGGGTTGGTTTCCTAGATGACGACATTGTTCCTGCTACCGATTGGGTTGCCGCCGCCGTCAAATTTGCGGAGGCTCACCCCGAGGCCGGGGCTTTTGGCGGCCAGATTCACCCAGCTTTTGCGGCCCCACCGCCGCCAGACTTTGAACGGATTCAGTCTTTTCTAGCCATTCGAGAACGGGGCGACCAGGCCCATCTGTACCGCCCCGAGCATCTGGTCCTGCCGCCGTCTGCTGCCTGGGTCGTGCAGCGTCCGGCGTGGCTCAGCGTTGTACCCCCCAAGCCCCAGCTCAGCGGTCGTGTGAAAGGCTCGATGATGCAGGGGGATGACTACGAACCTCTGCTATTTCTGCATAAGGCCGACTACCCCATCTGGTACTGCCCTGATATGCATGTTCACCATCAGATTCCCAAACAGCGCCTGGAGCGAGATTATTTGGTTGCCCTGAGCCAGGGCTGTGGTCAGTGTGTTTGTCATCTGCAAATGCTGCGGGTAGAGCCGTGGCAGGCCCCATTTACCCTGGTAAAGCTGACGCTGGGCAATGCTAAGCGGCTGTTCCAGCACTATGCCAAGTACGGTCGCACCAGCAGCGCCGATCTCGTGACCCAGTGTGAGCGGGCTTTCTTTATCAGCAGTTTACTCAGCCCTGTGAACTTTCTTAGAACCCGGTTTGCACCCTAGCTCTGTGCTGGTCCATAGACTGGTCGTTCGAGCTTCAGAATTTTAGCGATTTGCTTTACCAAACAGCGACATACACCAACGCTGTTTGAAGAGTCGATTAACCCCTAATGGTCCCTCCATTAATTTCTTCTAGTCTGGGCTAGGCTCTGGCTATAGCTCCTTTGTCCGTATTCTCACCAGGCCGGTTGGCTATTGCCCCCCAGCATCTGCGCCTGCCATATCCGATGCGTATCCGCCTCGTACGCATCTGACAGCTTTCCAATCTCTACCGTTACGTCTTTTTTTCCGCCCTTCAACGCTGCAACGACTTGAGGAATCAGACATGGCAAATCCTGTGATTGCAATTGGCTTAGACGCTGCCGATCCGCAGCTATTGGAGCAATGGATGGCAGCGGGACACCTGCCCAATTTAAGTCGTTTGCGCGATCGCGGCACCTATGGTCGGCTGCTCAATCTGGAATCCTACCGGGCCGAAACGCCTTGGACGACTTTCCTGTCAGGGACGTTGCCCAACCAAACCGGTTACTGGGGACCCGTAAAATATCACGCTGACCGCTACCAGGCGACAGAACGCGGCGCTTACACCTTCAAGGATTACCCACCGTTCTATGCCCTGGGCCCCGACTACAAAATTGCCGTCTTTGACATGCCCCAGACGCAGCTGTCCGAGGCCGCCAACGGCCCGCAGGTTTTGGCCTGGGGGGCCCATTCACCCCAGGGGCCTAGTCAGTCTCTGCCCGCAGAGCTGTTTGACCAAATCATTGAAAAATACGGCGAACATCCGGGGCTAAACCGGGACTATGCCGACTGCCGTAATTTAGAAGCTCTGACGACCCTGCAGCGGTGGATGGAAACGGGTATTGCCCGTCGGGCTGAGGTCTGTAAAGACTGGTTAGCACAAGAGTCTCCTGACCTGCTGCTGACCGTATTCGGCGAAACCCACACGGCAGGTCACTACCACTGGCACATGAGTCAGGACCACCCCATCTACAAGACCGGCGACAGCAGCGCTCCCGACATGTTGTTGGATATTCATAAAGCTGTAGATCGTGCCATTGGCACCATTGTGGATGCTGCCCCTGATGGCACTGATGTGCTGATCTTTGCGGCCCACGGCATGGGCTCTAACGTCATGGACCTGCCCAGCATGCTGTTTTTGCCCGAGTTGCTCTTCCGCTGGAATTACCCAGGCGAGTACGGTTTGGCTAAAGGCAACCCCAATCGTCCCCTGCCAGGGCCCAAGATGAAGTACCGCAAGCGGGGGTGGATTGGCGAAGTGTGGGAGCTTAAGCACGAGAAGAACCCGCTACGGGCCTGGATGCGAGCTAACCTACCGACCAATCTACATAACAAAATCGAAGCCTTTCTCGGTAAGTCTGCTGCTGGTGGGCTAGAGTCCCCCTACGACCAAAAGGCTCAAGGCGATTCTCTCTTTTGGCAGCCTGCTAACTGGTATCGCCCTTACTGGCCGGAGATGAAGGCATTTGCCCTGCCCAGCTACTCCGAGGGCTACGTACGTATTAACCTCAAAGGCCGCGAACGATATGGTGTGGTAGATCCAGCGGAGTACGGTGCTGTTTGCGATGAGCTATGTGACCTGCTGTACGGTCTAACGGATGCACGCACCGGCAAGCCGATGGTGGACAAAATTGTGCGGACGCGCCAGGGTGACCCCCTGATAGATGAGAATGCTCCCGATGCCGACCTCATTGTGCTCTGGCAGGAAGAGACGGCTGCCGATACGGTCCGTAGTCAGGCCTTTGGGCAGATTGGCCCAGTTCCTTTCTCCCGGACGGGGAGCCACCGGGCGGAGGGCTTTTTGCTGGCGGCTGGTCCTGATTTTGAGGCAGCGGCTGACTTCCCGGCGGATATTCGAGCTGTCGACTTAGCCCCGACCATCCTGCGGTTAATGAACGCGCCGATTCCCGATTACTTTGAGGGCGAACCGCTGCTGTCTCCGACCCCAGTGGCTGTCTAGTTGCTAATCGCCGCTATGTTCTTAACCTATACATAAATCTCGCTGCTATAAATGAGTTCGCTATCCCTTCCAAACCAGGCGCGATTTCGCTTTAGCTGGCCTACCTTTACCGTTAGTGTCGTGATGGTTGTGGTCAGTGCCGCTGTGCTGTGGGCGTGTGCCCACCCGAGTGCTGCCCTCAACTGGGACGAAGCCCACTACATCAACCGCATTTACCGAGATGCCTTGAAATTTCAATCAGGGGGCTGGGCTGAGCTAGGCCGCGTGCTACTTCATGAAGATGTCGCTCGTCCGCCTGCTCTGCGGCTGATGGTTTTGCCCTTTACGCTGTTGTTGGGGCCCTCTCCGGTGGTGGCACGGCTAGTGTCGCTGGCGTTCTTTTGTTTGACGTTGACTCTCGTTTACCGGACAGCAGCTCAGCTGATGACGCCTGCTGCTGGGGCCATCAGTGCCATTTTGCTGGTGCTGAGCCCGGTGGTGCTGGGGGTGAGCAGTCACTTTTACATGGAGTACACCCTGTACTTTGCGATCGCGGCGCTGTTCTACGCGCTCTTGCGTGACTGGGCCATGCCCACCATGCGGCGGTCAAGCTGGGTTGGTTTAGGACTGGCCGTCGGATTAGGAATGCTCTCTAAAGTCTCTTTTGCCTTTGTGGCTGTTCCTGTCGGCCTGGCCGCTTTGTGGCTGCGCTGGCGGCAGCCTGGTCAGCGTTG
>CAWUKV010000186.1:0-10946 GCA_963923025.1 uncultured bacterium | reverse complement strand
TCCCTACACGACGCTCTTCCGATCTGAACAGTTGGCGCAGGCGATTTCAGCCCAAGCCAAACTAAGTTCTAACTATGGTCAGCTTCTGGAAGAGAACACCATCGTTTTGGCCAAATCTGGTTCGGCCCAGGTTCCTGCTATCTGTGAGGCTCTACAGAAGGCGCTGTTTGATTTAACGGAGGCGCAAGTTGCTCTCAACGCTCAATTGGTTTCCCTGAGATCGACCCATGCGGTCGTAAAAGGGACGTTGAATTTAACGGAGTTTTTATCTTTTCCGGTCGTTGAGCAGCCTACCGTTTCCATTATCATTCCGGTTTATAACAAGCTAGATTACACCATTCGCTGTTTAGGGTCTTTGACTCAAAACGTCGATCCGTCGGTTGCTTTCGAAGTCATTGTTGTCAATGACTGTTCTACCGATGCGACCAGGGAAACCCTAGAAGTTGTGGAAGGGCTACGAGTTCTAACTAATGGGCAAAATTCTGGCTTTATCTATTCCTGTAATAGTGGCGCAGCAGCAGCTAGAGGAGAGTATCTCTACTTCCTCAACAACGATACCGAGGTGATGCCCGAGGCGATAGAGCAGCTTCTTGCAGTATTTGAGACTCATTCAGATGCGGGTGCCGTAGGCTCTAAGTTAGTCTATCCATCCGGTGCGCTTCAAGAATCGGGCGGGCTAATCTGGCAGGATGCATCTGGTTGGAACTACGGCCGGAATGAAAATCCTCTAGATCCCAAATACAATTTCTTGCGTTCTGTTGACTATTGTTCCGGTGCTAGCCTGCTGGTTAGAAAATCAACATTTGAGCAGCTGGGTGGATTTGAAACAGAATTTTCACCTGCCTATTACGAGGACGCTGACCTATGCATGGCAATTCGCCATCAGTTGGGACAGCAGGTTTATTGCCAGCCCAGATCTAAGATTATCCACTACGAAGGTATCAGCTCTGGTACGTCTACGCTCAGTGGGACGAAGCGCTATCAGCTCGTCAATGCCGAGAAGTTTCGCCAGAAGTGGGAGCAGGCACTGCAACAGCACCCGCCAGCGCCAAAAGGTGTTGATGATGCTTTTCGAGCAGCCCGTCGGTATCAGGGCAAGAAAACACTCCTGGTAATCGATAGCTATCTGCCCTTCTACGATAAAGAGGCTGGTTCGCGTCGCCTATTCCAGCTCATCAAAATGTTTAAGGCGTTGGATTTCCACGTCATTTTCTTGCCGGATGATATGCGTCCCATTGAGCCTTATCTCGGTGAACTACAACATCTCGGCGTCGAAACGCTCTATACCTGCGACGGCTACGGTGTTCTACCCGAAGAACAGCTTAAGGCTTACCTGCCGTTTATTGACATTGCTTGGGTTTGTCGTCCCCAACTGATGGAGCGTTATGCACCCTTATTACGAAAGAATGCCAGCATCAAGGTTATCTACGACACCATTGACCTGCACTATCTGCGGATGAAGCGTGAGTTGGCCTTAGGGCTAGATACGCCAGAGCCCGGTGTATTACCTGCATGGATTGATATGCAGGCGCTGGAATTGAAAATGGCGAACCAGGCAGATCTTACCTTGACCGTGACACCTACTGAGCAGTCGATCCTACACGACCAGGGCATACGGTCTGTGGAAATTGTTCCCACGCTGCATGTTCCTTACGCGGGGGAACGGCCCAACTTTAACGAACGTTCCGGCATTCTCTTTATCGGTGGCTATGCACATCCTCCCAATGTGGATGCTGTGGAGTGGCTGTGTAAGGAGATCATGCCGATGGTTTGGCAGCAATTGCCAGAGGCGACAGTGACGTTGGTGGGTAGCAATGCCCCGGACAGCTTGCTAGCGCTACAGAGTGAACGAGTGACGGTAGCAGGATATGTTCCTGATGTGACGCCTTACTTCCTCAATCATCGAATATTTGCGGCACCCCTGCGGTTCGGTGCAGGGATGAAGGGCAAAATCGGTCAGAGTTTAGAGTATGCCCTGCCGTTGGTCTCCACCGCTATCGGCTTAGAAGGTATGAATCTTGTTGATGGTCACCACGCATTGGAGGCCAACACAACCGATGCCTTTGCTGCGGCCATTGTTCGCCTTTACACCGATGCAGATTTGTGGCATCAGCTGGCAGACCATTCTGAAGCTGCGATCGCGCCATTCTCCCATGACACTATCCAGACCCGACTGGCCACATCCATTCTGACGTTACCCAATGCAGTGTAGACGCTTCTGACCCGGTGCAAAGTACCCCGTAAGACCATTCGAAAGGATCGGGCTACAGCTTTTTTACCAGCCCCAGTTAAGAAAATTCCATGACAGATTCCAGAGTTGCTATCGTTCACCACCATATCTTTAAAAACGCGGGAACGTCTTTCAATCGGGCGCTGGAAGGGGCATTCGGTGATCGATTCCAGGAATACGATCGGCCCGGGGCGCAGTTGGTCACTGCCGACCATCTCAGTCACTATTTCAAGGCCGAGCCTACTGTTGTCGCTGTATCGGGTCACCATATCGCCCTGCCGACACCCCAGAGTGCAGCTGTGAAGCTGCTATCTTCGGTGCTGCTGCGGCGGCCCCTGGCTCGTGTTCGTTCTATCTACCAGTTTGAACGTCGGCAGACGGCAGACACCGATGGTGCCGTGATGGCCAAGAAGCTAGACTTTCGGGACTTTGTCACCTGGCGTTTGGAGAACTCCCCCCATGTGTTTTGTAACTATCAGACCTTCTACTGTGCTCGCCAGAACGATAACCTGTCTCAGCGGGCAATCACACCTGACGACCTAGCCCTGGCTATTCAAAACCTACAAACCTGTTCTGCGGTGGGGACGGTTGAGCGTTATGCAACGTTCCTTCAGATTACTCAGTACGAGGCTAGCCGTTACTTTCCGACAGTACAGTTCGAGAATGTTCACTTGAATGCCACAGCTAAAGTCGCTGCTAAGCAGCCTTCTGTGCGGGAGCGATTAGTTAATGACCTAGGAGAGACTCTGGTGGCTGAGCTCGAACATCGCAACCAGCTTGACGAGCAGCTCTACTGCTTTGCCAACAGTCTGATGGATCGCTGGCTACAAACCGATGTTCAGGTCAAAGCTAGCTATTTTGAGCAGTGCGGTGCCACTGCAATGCAAGACCGTAACTGGCAGAGGGCCTTGAGTGCTTACAAAGGGGCCATGTCGCTACGGCCCGACTGGTTTAAGCCTTACCATGGCTATGCTGAAGCCTGCGAAAAATTAGGTGATTCGGCGGCTGCGACAACTTATTACGAGCAGGCAACAGCACTTAACCCTGACTTTGCCTGGTCATATTACCGGATTGGTAACCTCCTGTTGGATCAGCAATTGCCGTCGAAGGCGCTGGATTATTATCAAAAGGCACTAGATCGTCACCCACCTGAAAAGAGTTTTTGGCTCCATGTGGGACGGGGTAACGCATTACTCCAGCTTGAACAAGTTGATGCTGCTATTGGTGCTTATCAACAGGCAGAGAAGTTAGACCCCAATCAGATAGCTAGTAAGGTTGGGCTGAGTGTTGGTTACCACAAGCAGGGTGAGACGCAGCAATCTGTCCATTACTTTAATCGGGTGTTAGACATCGCAAATGGTGAGTCCCGAGCTTATATTGCACTGGGTGACGCTTTTGCAACAGCGCAGTTTGTTGATCGAGCGATCGCTTGCTTCTCTGAAGGGCTGCGGGTAGACCCAAACTCTGCAGCCTGTGAGCGACGGTTGGCTGCTTTGGACTACACTCTAGCGTCAGTGGTTCAGTAGCGTATTGTTGAATGCAGTTTAGGCCCACAGCCTGACAAACTGAGGTTTAGTTCAGTCAGTTGATGAAGCAAAAGTGTCTCATTTATGGTAACTGTCAAACTGCTGCTCTACGGGCGCTACTATCTCGGTATCAGCCCTTTGACGAGCGGTTTGATATTATTGAGCTGTTACCAGTTCAACGCCTAAGTTCTGGTGATGTGCCTCAATTGGAAGCGGCGGTGGCAACAACGGATGTTTTCCTCTATCAGCCAGTCTCAGATAACTACAAAGGTGTTCCACAGCTGTCGACGCAGTCTTTACTAGCCCATTTGCCTAGTCATAGCCAAGCTATTTCTTTGCCAGTAGCCTATTTCACAGGGTATCACCCAGAGATTACGTATCTGAGAGATCAGACTGGGGTGGTTGAAACCCCGTTTGCCTACCATGATTTGAATTTGCTGAACCTTTATGCAGAAGGTAAACCTTTGAGAGCGGCGTTGGCGTTGATCAATAGTGATACGTTCTACACGGAGAGTCACGTTACCAACAACTTGGAGTTGACACTGAAAAAACTAGAGATACGCGAACAGCATCTGTCGATCAGGCTTTGTGATTTCATTCGTGAAAACTTTCAGCGCACTCAGTTATTTCACAGCTTCAATCATCCTAGCCATGCTGTGCTGAGATTTATCACTGAGTCTATCTTGAAACATCTATCGATTCCGATTGATTCAGTGGCAATGACCGCAGTGGTGGGGATAACGGAACTCTTGGGGCGGTGGTCTATCCCTATCTATCCATCATTAGCGCAGCATTTGGGGCTGAAGTTCGTGCCCTCACCAACTTATGTTATGGAGCGACAATCCCTAGACAAGTTAGCTATGGTCGAGGCCTATTTCCGATATTACGATAGCCAGGCTGACAGGGTTCCCTCCTTTGTTGAATACACCCGCTCAAGAACCTGACGTTTCGCTAGGTATGTGGCCTCAAATCATAGGGCTATCTGCTGATGCATCATCAAAGCAATCTGATTATGGCGAAAGCTTTTCAGCCTGTTACTAAAGTCGATCTCTCTCCTCAAGAGCTGCATACCCTAGTTCGGTTAGCGAAGAAGGTTGCTTGGTGCGATCGCGACCTTAAGGATTATCTGCAGAAGCAAGGAGTTCACATTGTCCCAGCGCGATATTACTGTGAACTACCCACCGTTGAGGAGATTATTCACTCGTTTGAATTTAGAGAATTAGCGACTGGCGCATTTAATAACGCCGATATTTTTTGCTCAGTGCGGATGAGCCACTTCGTAGACCAGATGATGACGTACGCGCAGGAGTTTAATCCGCCAGAGGCTGAGCAAGGCGATGGACAGTTTTACTGGAAAAATCCAGCATTTTCTTACTGTGATGCAATGGCTTATTACTGCATCATTCGGATGCTGAAGCCAACGCAGATACTGGAAATCGGTTCAGGTTTTTCAACGTTGGTGGCCGACGCAGCGCTAAAACGGAACGGCTTTGGTCATTTGGTACTAATTGAGCCCTATCCAGCAGCTTTCCTCAGCCAGCTATCGACGGTCGACCGAGTTATTGAGAAATTTGTTCAAGATATTTCTCTAACTATGCTGGTTGACCTCATTGAACAGGGAGAAATCTGGTTTATTGATTCTACTCACACGGTTAAGCACGGCAGTGATTGCCTTTATATATATCTTAAAGCGATGCCTGCGCTCCAGCGAGATATCACGATTCACTCTCACGACATTTTGCTACCATTCCCGTACGATCAAAACCGACTAATCGAAAAAAACATTACCTGGACAGAACAGTATCTGCTGTATGCCTATTTGCTCGACAATCCGCGAGTTGAGGTCCTCTTTGGCAGTGCCTACAGCCATAAGTTTCTATTTCAGAAGGTCAATCAGCTTATGGGTGGCAAGTACGCGTCTGGAGGTGGCTCACTCTGGTACCGCCTCAACGCTAAGTCTAGTGTGCGGGTACCAGACACTGAGTAATATCGGATTTTTTCCGTGTCTCAGATCTAAATATGTTTCTAAATATACGAAATGAATGAATGTATGTACGGTCGGTCGCTCTGTGAAATTTTGGTAGGGTGATGAAAAATCGGCCGACGTAGTGCCTTTGAGCGGCATAAGTGGCACCTAGATAAGGCAAGTAGGTCGGTTTGTGTTGAATGGTTTAGAAATATCTAAATTTTGACTATTAACGTTGTTAACAGTTCAGTTTCCTAGCATCACTGCGAGGAAACTAGTGGATGTAGGGACGGAAGGTATCCAGGTGAGTGAGGCGGGACTTTTGGTAGGAGAAACCTATACTCTGCGTGTCACTTGGCCTGGTTCCGAGACGCTGTCCCCTAGATCAGAACAATTAATTGAACAACTAGGCAATCAAGCGCCGATGCTGGACATACTCTAGTGAAAACTTCAACAGTGCTTTTGAAGCTAATTATCCTGAGCTGAGATACCTTATTTCTGCTCGGTTGATTTTGTTGGATGACTTGAAGATAGTCTAAATATCTTCATTCTGTTTATTTTGAGACGGATTAGCTCATAGTTATATCTGATGCAGTAATCAGTAGAAGGACTTTAGCCTTACAGATACTTCAAGGCTTCAAATCTCAAGAAATGTATGACCGATGTGTCAGGAACTATGCCATATATTTCTTCTTGCTATGGCTAAAGGAGGTTCAGGTGCGTCATCGATAAATTAAGAAACAGTATTCTGTTAGATTGCTGTCAACTAATCTGTTTCCTTTTCTTTTAACGCTTTGGAATACAGGACGCCAATCATAAAGGCTTTAATTAACTTGTCTGATTTTCTGCGTCCTCGAACTTAATCCAGTCCCTGATACTTTTTCTCCTTGCTGAAACATGTCTGATTCACAAACAATAAACAGCTTCTCCTCTTCATTGCCAGTGCGCGATCCTGTCAGGGCCATATCGTCAGGTTCTTTCCTTAATCGGTTTAATGCCCTAACAGCATTTGTTCCTGAAACAGGAGATTCGCAAATAGATACGCTATTGGGTGGCATACGTTGGCAAGGCTCAACAATTACTTATAGCTTTTTCAGTAATGGAACGTCCTACTATGGTGACGAAACTGCATCAGAAGTTAGTCCCGCTGTCAAGAACAATGTTCGTTTCATTCTACAATACGTTATAGCGCCCTATGTTGACCTGGAGTTTGTAGAGGTTGCAGATAGTACGAACAGCTATGGAACCCTGCGCTTTATGAATTCAAACGGCCCAGGGTATGCCTACGCCTACTTTCCATCTACAAATGACCTCGGTGGAGATGTTCACCTTAACCCAGCCTACGACAACACTAGCTTTGGTGGATTTCAGCAAGGAGCGGGCAGCTACGGTTGGGAAACGCTAATCCATGAGATTCTCCATGCTTTGGGGGTAAAACATCCAGGAAACTACTTCAATGGTCAAGAGCCGGGACCGTACTTGCCGACCAACGAGGACAGTAACAGTAACACTGTGATGTCCTACCATTTTGCTGGGCAAGGGGCACCAACAATGATGCCATACGACATTAAGACGCTTCAATACATTTATGGTAGCGAGAACTATAACAACGGAAATACTGTCTATAACTTTTCTACTGTTAGTAAGTTTGTTGATGGAGCAACCCCAAATGATGGATCAATCGGCCAAACTAAACGAACAATCTTCGATTCTGGCGGTATTGATACTATCTTTGCTGCATTTCTTCCACCCAAAACATTGGGCTATATCTTTGATATTGCAGAAGGTGGGCTGATTACAGAAACATCAGTACTCAACGCTGCCTCCTACACTCACTACTCCTTCGGAACGGGGCCATTCACGACATTTTCCTACGGTACAAGGATTGCATACAACACCATTATCGAGAATGTTGTGGGCACATCTAGCGATGATCAAATTAGTGGTAATTCTGTTCGTAATGTTCTTTCCGGAGAAGGCGGCAATGACATCATTAACGGATTGGGGGGTAACGATGTTTTATATGGTGGTCCCGGTAATGACGAGCTCAATGGTGGCAGCGGTAATGATCTCTTAGGTGGGGTTGATGGCGACGATACGCTCCGAGGTGGTACTGGAGATGACTTCTATACTGTTAACAGTACCGCAGATATCGTAATAGAGAATCCGTCTGCGGGGACTGATCGAATACAGAGCACGATTAGTTGGACGCTGGGCATAAATTTTGAACAGCTAAAGCTTATCAATGGATTTGGCAATATCAACGGTACCGGTAATGGGCTGGATAACCGTTTGTTTGGCAACGAAAGTAACAATACTATCCGTGGGCTAGGCGGCAACGATATTGCCTATGGTCAGACAGGTAATGACAGCATTTTCGGTGGTGCAGGCAACGATATTCTGGTTGGCGAAGGGGGAAACGATGTTCTTGTCGGCGAAGGGGGAAACGATATTCTGTTTTGCGGTGCGGGTAACGATGAGTTTGTCTATCGGGCGATTGCCGGTGGCGTAGACTCAATTCGTGACTTCGACGTAACGAGAGATCGACTTAATCTACAGGATCTGTTTGATGGGCTGGGTTACACCGGCAGTGATTCCATTGGTGATGGTTACTTACGGTTTGCGGTTGCTAGCGGTACAACGTTTGTTCAGATTGATGCTAACGGCAGTGTTGGGGGCAATGGCTTTGTCAACCTGACTCGTCTAATTGGTTTCACAGATACGGCGAACCTACAGGTTGGACAAAACGTTTTAGTGTAGATTTGTCATCCGGTTTTCGCAGCTGTTTAACCTGATCTAAGCAGAACGCGACATCGCTCTATCCTTCAAAGATGGAGCGATGTCCATGTGGCTATACCCGCATCTTCAAATGGTATCAGTATCTTAGTAATGAACGGCATTGAATAAAAACAATATAGATATTCTTGGTGAGAATTATTGTTGTGATAAAATATTCGTTATTCTGAACATTTGAAATTTCTGATGGCTAACGATACGCTTTATGGTGTCCATATGCTGTTCAGTGGAGGGCGTAGCAGTCTAGGGGATGGCTACAGTGCAGCTTCTCTACGTAACTACATTGACGAAGCAGTTAGATTGGGTGTTGATGTCATTCGCTACCCAGGAGATTGGAATGCCCTAGAACCCAGCAGAGGGCAGTGGAATACCAACTACATCAATAATACTCGGGCTGCCATTCAATATGCAGAGAGTAAGGGTATTAAAGTTGTCATGTTATTTGCCCAGACACCGGAATGGGCAAGGCCTAATGGAACTGGCGTTTGGCACCCACCCACCAACACAAATAATTTTGCTAATGCAGCAGCTTATTTTTACAATCAGTTGCTAAGCGTAGAAGATAATATTGTTGCTTGGGAGATTTGGAACGAGCCTAACGTCTTTGAGTTTTGGGGTACAGCAACGCGTGACTATTATAGCGGTGTGACTTCTGGTTACGAAAACAGAATAGTGGATGGTGAGCCAGCTTACGTTCTACTACAAACTCGCTTTGCAAACGAGTACGTACAGCTTCTTAATCCTGCCTACGCAGCGCTGCACGCGGCTGCCAATGCGGCGAGCCGAGACATGACAGTTTTAGGCGGGTCGGTCAATACCGATTACCAGTATGTACAGGCAATGCTAGACGCCGGGGCTCAGTTCGACGGCTTGGCGGTACACCCTTACACCCGCGTCAACGACAACACCCCAGGCACCCCAGATTACGGCACACCTTGGGCCCCGGATACACCCCTCGCAACACTTAACAGCAGCGCAAGACCTACCCTCAATAAGCTCTGGTCTTTTGAGTACGGTATTAATGTCTTGCGGAGTATGGTGGATCAGGATATTTGGATCACTGAATTTGGGTGGACCATCGGTAATGGGTGGGGTGATATCTCTGAAAGCCAGCGCGTTCAGTATATGCAGACGGCGTTGGAGTTAGTTAAAAACTGGGATGATGTTAGAGCCGCGATCGCTTATCGCCTGTTTGATGATGGCGCAGGCGCTTTTGGCCTACTCAACAGCAATGGCACCCTACGAGACAGCGGCCAAGTTCTCAAAGACTATGCCCTCATGCTTGGTGTCGGCAACACCTACACGGGCACTGCCGGGAACGACGTGCTAGTTGGCACCGCTGGGAATGATGAGTTTTATGCGTTAGGCGGTAACGATACGTTGGATGGTCGTGGCGGCGACGATTTCTATCTGGGCGGCGCGGGCAGTGACCGATTTATTTATACCGATGGACAAGACTTTATTGGAGACTTTGAAGTCGCGAACGACAAGCTCGTCCTGACGAGCTTCGGCTTTAGCTCGTTTGCTGAGGTGCAGGCTCGTCTACAGCAGTGGGGGCCGAATGCAGCGCTGGTTATCGATAGCGATCGCTATATTGCTTTAGAGTCCGTCGACCGGCAGTCGCTCACCGCTGCTAACTTCGAACTGTCTCAGGCACAGATTCGGGGTACCGCAGGTAACGATACGCTAACGGGGACTAATCAATCCGAGTTCATCTTTGGCTTTGGCGGTGACGATATGCTGAGAGGGCGAGGCGGTAATGATTCAATTAACGGCGGACCGGGTAACGATATCATCTATGGCGATAACGGCAACGACAAGTTGCTAGCTAGTGCTGGACAGGATCGGGTATTTGGCGGTGCTGGTAACGACTTGTTAGGTGGGCTTAGCGGTGTCAATATCCTGACGGGCGGAACCGGTAGCGATGTCTACATTGTTGATGCGGACGACGTTGTTATTGAACAGGCCAATCAAGGGTATTGACTGGCTATTTACGTCTCAAAGTCGTGGCCTGAGCAATCATGTGGAGAATCTAAAGCTGATTAACGGTCAGGGAAATCTCAACGGCGCTGGTAGTAATGTCAACAACAGAATTCAGGGAAATGAGGGGAACAACACACTGTACGGTCTAGCAGGGAACGACCTGATCGAAGGATTTGACGGTAACGATATTCTTATCGGTGGGGCAGGGGCCGATGCTTTGGCAGGTGGTGCCGGTCAAGACATTTTCCGCTTTAATGCGATTGGTGATCGCGCTGACCGAATCCTTGATTTTGCCAGTGGCGACGCGGTTGATATCGGACCATTGCTCGATACCCTGAGCTATAGCGGCAACAATCCGGTTGGGGCAGGCTATGTTCGTTTTGCCTTAGGAAGTGGCAGTACCTATGTCCAGATCGACGCCGATGGGGCTGGGACCAATCATACC
>CAWUKV010000185.1:0-11008 GCA_963923025.1 uncultured bacterium | reverse complement strand
GTGACTATCTGCTCTTAGTCTAATCGGTACTCTATTTTCAAGCCCGTCCCTTAGCTTAGCGTTGGTACAGCTCAATCTCTGTACGCGATATCTTGACGTCGTAATGCCAGAGGAAGTTTTGCCCCAGGAGCCCCTCATCTGAGGTGGGCGAAATTGATACTCTCAGCTGGCTCATCTGGGTATGACCCAGCTTTACCGAGTGAATATGACCAATGGATCTCTGCACAATCCGTCCATCGGCCATACAAAAATATCCTTGACCCGTTGGTGCGATGTTTAGTAAATCCGCCATGCGAGTTGTAATTTGGGTTGTGCTAGCGCCCGTGTCTAAAACCATGTCGAACGGTAGACCGTTGAAAATAACCTCAACGACCGGGGTGCCGCCGCTAAGATGCTTGATCGGAACGTGAACGGTTTGGGCTGCTGCATCTTGTTGGGTTTGGAGCTGTGACTTGAGCGATTGGATCTGGTGCTGCAGCGTCTGATGGGTAACCCAGTCGCCCTGCTCCAGGGATAGGCTGGCCGCTTTGCGGTAGTTGCTTATTGCGTCTTTAAGTTCACCGGTGGTTTCACACAGCTTGCCCCTGAGTCTGTAGGCCTTCAAGTTCTGACCATCGACTGCCAAGGCATTGGCGACGTCTTCGCAGGCCGCTTCAACCTGGCCAATCTGTTCATGGGCCTGTGCTCGCAGTAGGTAGGCTGTGGGTGTGTCTGGCTGCTGCTGTAGGACTGCGGTAAAGGTTGCGATCGCACCCCCAAAGTCCCTCAGCAGTAGCTGCATTTCTCCCTGTTGCTGCCGTATGTTGAGGTCATTCGGGGCCAGGGCCACTGCCTGCGCCATATCGCTGGTGGCAAGCTGTGGGGCATGACAATGAATGTTTACCAGGGCCCGCTGTGAGAGTGCTTGGGGATGGTTAGGGGTAAGTGCCAACAGCCAGTTCAGCGTTTCTGATGCAGCATGGTGCTGCCCCTGATTTGATTGAGCTTTGGCCTGGGTCAGTAGATCGACTGGGGGGGCAATAATCTCGGACTGAGCCGTTCGGGCTGGGCGCTCTAGGGTGCTTTGGAGCTGTTTAATACTCAACAAACAGTCCTGGGCATTGTGTTTGTTTCTCTGGTCAAGATAGTAACGAGCGGCCTGTTTGTAAGCGGCGATGGCTCGGTAGGGCTGTCCCAGTTCAGTCAACGCACGACCCAGTGAGCGGTGGGCCGAGGCTAGCGTTGGTTTAAGCTGCAACGCCTGCTCAGCAGCGCTGGTGGCTAGACCATAGCGGTGTAGCCCCAGTAGGGCAACGGCCTTGGCCTGCCAAAGTTCTGCGTGATTGGCCTGGGTTTGAAGGAGGGTGTCGAGCTGTGCGATCGCGGTCTCAAGCTGGCCTGTTTTGAGGTTGTTCAATATCTGCTGATACGTCATTAACCATCATGATGCTGTCTGTTAAGTAGCTTCAGTCGTGGTGCAGCAAATTTCGAAAGACCGCTTGGTTACGGCATCTGAACTGTCCCTTTGGGAGACAGGGTCGGCCTTTTGGAGACTGTGGCAACCTGCAAAAACTTGGCCTGGGTTGCGGGTCAAGAAGCGTTCTGTGCTTAGGAGACCGCCATACTCGGAGGCTGACGCAGAGTGACCAAAGCCATTGTGTGGGTTTCGCTTTCCTAATTGCGCAACCCCAGGCTGCTGTGTCTCAGTTGGGTAAAACCCTTTGAGATGAGGCAACCTGGGGTAGGTGGACTAATGATGAGTATCGATGGAATCCGCGTTGGGGTGGCTAATGCGATACCGGGGCTCGTGCGGCCTCGTCGTTGAGTGCTTTTACTGCGCTGACCGCTCCTGGAATTTCGAGTAGGCAAGAGGTACAGCGGAGGTAAACTGCGGATTTGCGGGTGTGTCTGAGGAGCTTGCTGCCGCAGCAGGGACAGGTACCTGCCCAGGTTGAAAGTTGATGTTGATCAGTCATTGTTAAAGCCCTGAATAAATACGGTTTTTCTATCGATTGCATTGAAATACTGAATCAGCATCTACAATCTCCATTCCGTACACCAAACAGTTTTTCTTAGGATGTGCGAAGCGCCGCTAGCGCATACCCGTCCATGGAATGAGGGCATTCAGAGTCTGAACAGAGGAGCAAGTATTGCTCTGTGACGCGCTATTGGATCAATTGTTGGAGATAGCTAGCGATTCGATGATGTCATTAAGCTGGTAAGGCCAGTACTTGCAACAGAGGGCTGTTGAAGCTGTCTGTTACCAACTCTAGGTTGCCTCCCTTATAGCGTTATCTAACGGATGTGTTGCAATTCGATGCAATTTATAGCGTCTCTCGCTTAACGTGACTCGTTCTATGGCGGCAAAAACCTGGCAACATAGCAGGCCAAGCGAGGGGCAAGTTTCAAGGTGATGAAACTTGCCGTAGGCCGTTACAGAACGGGCTACAGCCCTGTAGGTTGATGAAGAAAGGTTTGCAGCTTTCCTCACGACAGCCCTTCATCCGTTATTAATTATAGCAAGCGAATATTATGGGACAGGTTGATATAGCGGCTGCCAGATCCGTTAGGACAAGACTGCTATATCCTTTTGTGGGTCATTTCGTTCTGTATAAAGCAGGAGCGCCATACTGTATGTCCTAACGTAAAGGCGCTAGCTAGTCTTGTTGCTGAACGTTCATACGCCGCTCTAGGACAGGGTTAACCCGTTTGGTAGAGTTGTTTGGTGGGGTTAACCGGCTGGGTTACTGACCTAGAAGAAGTTCCACGCTAAACCATACATTATTTGCCTGAGCTCAATCAGCAGGGAGATGCCCGCTCAACTATGCCCCTAACAAGACTGTAAAAAAATGTAATTTTTACAGTCTTGTTGAGCTTAAGGGAATTTACAGGTTCTCAAATAGTGGCGCTTTTGGCGCTTTGCTGGAGCTGCCAAGTCTGGCTGTTTCTCAAGCGCAAGGCACGTCATGTTTCTCAACCGGCTCACCCGTTTTGTCGGTTGGAGTCTGGCCGTCGACTGTCAATCCCCTCAGCCAACGGCCAGACAACCATCACCTGTACCATAGCTGCAGTTTGGACTTGCAGCGAAAGAGCATCTATCTAAAAGCGTTATCTGTTGGGTTAACGCCTTGACCAAGCTGTGGCCTTAGCTAAAGTGACTATCTTACGGTCACTCCAGCTGGATTGGAGACAGCTTCGCTGGGTCCACGTAGTAGCAGGCTGTCTCGTTAAGACAAATCTGTGCCCAGCCAGTTTTGGTCATCCCCGCTAGCCGATAGGTGCTGTCTTGCACGAAAAAGCCTCTGTAGTCTCTTGTATCAGGCTGTACCGTAAAGTCGTAGTTGTCGATCAGTTGACGTTTCATCGTTAAACCTCTCTTAAAAGTTGTTGTTGAATAGGATAGGCATGCCTGGCTGCCCGATTCCAAGCTGAACAGGTTACCCCGAAGCTATAAGGCTTTAAGGCTTATCAGCAGTGACTCAGCCGAAATCTACGGCTGAGTTGTTATGTGATGCTATGAAGCTGTTCAATCTGATCGCTGAGTTAGCGAAGACTCAGTGAAACACAGACATGACGGGCTGTCTGCGGTTTCGTCTTTGCTAGTTCCGAACCGCTTGAATTCGTTGCGCTGTTACAGTACGGAGAGTGCAGCAAGATCTGCTTACACGTTCAACGAAAGTGTCGTGTGAAGGGAACCCCTCCTCCCCTTCAACTACCTTAAGGATATGTGAAGAAAAAATGGACGAGCCCAGATGCAACACAACTTCACATCTTTAGGACAGGTTATTGAGGGTGCAGGTACGTCAGTAACATCAATTACAGCCGCCGATAGACCCGTTGAGACAAGGCTACCCAGCTCTTTCGTGGCGCCATTTCGCTCTGTGCCAAAGACCGTTGTGTTTGGTTCCCTGACGTATGGCTTAGTTACTGATAGGGCTACAGCGGTGCTGCATAACAGCGCAGGAAGACCGCGATCGCATCCATCGCCTGATCGATTCGAGGATGAGAGGCGTCTGCAACGGTGTCCAGCTTAGCCGGAATGTTCAGGGCCCAAGCCTGAATGTGACGGTTATGTCGGACTTGTGCCTGGTGTAGCAGCTGACCTGGCGAATATGCCCTAGTGGGTGCCCCAAAGGATGATGCCGCCAAGGTTGGGGACTGCGCACCGTTTAGCACCGTTTTCTGGGCAAGGGGTTTGGTATCTATAAAATTGGGTGGCTTACGTTGAGACAACGGGTTTCTGTTCTCTTTCTGATCGTGTGGCTCTGGACACACGGGAACAATCTGCGGCCGACAGTACCGTTGGTCACAGGTTGTCAGAAAAAATGCGTAGTCAATCGCGGTTAATAGCTGTACGTGGTCTACACCGAGCGTGTGTGAAACTTCCATGCTGACATTCGGCATTTCCCATGACGCCACGGCCTGAGAGATTTTTGTGACAACATCAGAAGACAAGTGGCCGTGGCCAATAATCAAAAACTGAAAAGGATTATCAAAGTCACGCAGCGCTGGAACACCGTGCTGTTGGGCTGCGGAAGGTATATTTATCACAACGACTCGAGGTTTTAGGTCCGTTTGTGCTGCGGCACATCGTCAGCGAAAACGTATCAATATCTATCAAGATAAGAAAGATGGGGACAATCAGCACCGGATTTTGAATGAAATCGTGTGAGAGTCCACAATAATTTACATTTATCTCTCTTTCTGGCGTGTCATCTACGGTGATGAGGGCTCCAAATGTATGTCATGACGCTGCATGTCATGACATGCAGCGTCTACGTAGTGGCTGAACGTTGTTACGGTCTATACTCGTTGGCCTCATGCGAACATATACGGATACGACGATGCCGTGGGAGTGCTTTTTATACTTCACTAATGGCTTTGGACCATTCCGACTATTGCATTCGTCGAGGGGCTATGGACAGTTTCTGGCACTGAAGTTCTTAACCCTGGAGCCCCTCGACGCAGTCGAATGCTTTAACCAACCCTTCGACTGCTATACAAACTTCGGTTCCCATTTACCGACTCGTTGCTTAATGGCAGCCGATGCAAGATGCGGGGCTAGCTTCGGGTTAACGCACGGGTCCTGGGGGCGGTTAGCCGTAGCCGTAGACCCTGGGCCTGGGGCTTTGCGGTCAAACTTGAAAAGTTGCTTGCCTTAGAATGCAATCTTTTGTTAACGTGTCTAAGCGTACAAACCGGGTCACGTCCGGAACGCGCAGGCCGGGATAGCTCAGCTGGTAGAGCAGAGGACTGAAAATCCTCGTGTCGGCGGTTCAAGTCCGCCTCCTGGCATTTTTAATGAAAGGTTTCAAACTCCTAACGGCGTCCTGTCGTCGATTTTGCTTTACGGTAATTGTGGCCTGTGCCCTGGCTGTGAGCTGCGTTACTCAAAGTTCACAGCTGCGAGATGGCGCTACAGCCTCTGCCAGCATTACCGTTTCGGCGGCATCCAGTTTGGCGGAAGTTCTCGGCGCGATCTCGCCTGCCTTTGAAACGAGCCATCCCGATATTGCCCTTAGTTTCAATTTTGCCGCGTCCGGTGCGCTACAGCGTCAGATAGAGCAGGGCGCACCCGTCGATGTTTTTTTCCCTGCGGCCGCTCAGCAGATGGATGCCCTGGCTGAGAAGGGGCTGATTGTAGCGGAGTCCAGGCGGGATATTGTGACCAATCGTCTGGTTCTGATCGCACCGCAGTCTTCGACCTTGAATATTACTGATCTAACCCAGCTGAAGACAGCTAGCATCAGCCGCTTCGCCGTCGGCGCATTTGGTAGCGTTCCGGCTGGGCAGTACGCCGAGCAGGTTTTTCAGCGGTTAGACCTGCTGGACGACCTGACGTCCAAGTTTGTATTTGGTAACTCGGTTCGTAATGTCCTCGCGGCTGTCAGTAGCGGCAGTGCCGACCTGGGGCTAGTTTATGCCACCGATGCAGCCCTGTCCGACAGGGTGAAGGTGCTGGTTACTGTCCCCAGCGACGCCCACGCGCCCATTACGTATCCGGCTGCGGTTGTGCGCTCTAGTCCCCAGCTCAAGGCTGCGCGGCAGTTTGTGGCCTTCTTGCAAACCGAATCTGCGCAAACGATCTTTGCCGCCTTTGGCTTTGGTGCGGTCAATCATTAATGGGTTTGTCGCCACTGTGGATCTCCCTGCACAGTGCCGCAACTGCGAGCTATACATGGCCTCTTCGGATCAGGTCGTCAACCACGGCCTCATAGCTGTTGCTGACTTGGTAGATCTGGCGCTGGCGCTGGGCACTGTTGCCGATCGAGAGAATTTGACTGACCTGTTTATGCACCATTTCCCAGTCGCCGTAGTGTTCTAGCGTGGGTCGAATGTAATCCAGCAGAGACTCAACCAGGGCTTTAGCTGGGATGGGTTCTGTCGTAACGAAGTCAATCAATTCCCCCTGGAGGCCATAACGAGCAGACTGCCACATGGCCGCTTTGAGTAATTCGGCGCGGATGGCGGGAAACGGCTGGTTAAACCGAGCGTCCTGGTAGCAGGTATGGGCCAGTGCCCGGATTAGGCCTGCCAGCATGACCGCCTCGTCGATGCTGGCGCAGACGTCGGCCATGCGAAACTCGACAGTGGGGTAACGCTCGGACAGTCGGATATCCCAGTAGACCTTGGTGGGGTCGTTGGTGATGCCTGTGTCGATTAGGGTCTGAATGAACGCCTGGTAGTCGGCGTAGTTTTTGAAGACGGGCGGTGGGCCTGCGGTGGGCAGGCGGCACCACATTTCCATGCGATAGCTGTCGTAGCCGGTGTCTTTGCCCTGCCAAAACGGCGAATTGGCCGTCAGGGCCAGTAGGGTAGGCAGCCAGTTGCGGGCACGGTTAACCACCTGCACGGCCATTTCTCGGTCTTCGATACCGACGTGAACGTGGCAGCCAAAGATAATCAGCTCGCGAATGACCTGCTGGAGGTCGTCCTGTAGGGCGTAATAGCGGTCTTTGGGAGTGACCACCTGGTCGCGCCAGTCGGAGAAGGGATGGGTCCCGGCAGCTGCGATCGCAACCCCATTTTCATCAGCTGCCGAGATTACGGCACCCCTAGCTTTCTGCAGTGCCCGTCGCACATCGTCCAGCGTTTCGCAAACAGGTGTGGCAATCTCGACCTGACAGCAGTACAGCTCGTGGACAACCTCTTGGGAGGTGTCTGACTTTTGGTTGCTGTCAATCAGCGACTTCGATAGCCCCTTGAGTGCCCGTGTCTCTGGGTCGATGATCTGATACTCTTCTTCGACGCCAAGGGTAAAGTCGCTCATAGTTCTGGGTCACTCTACAACGTTGTCTAAAAACTGATAAAAAGAGATGACCTAGAGTAATCCTTTTGCTCAGAGCAATTCACTATCCTCAGACAGAAACATAACCCTCAGACAGAGACATTAACAGAGACATTAGACGGAGCGCTATACGCCAAGCGGAACGGCCACACTAGGAGGCTCAATCAAAGTGACTAAGGCGATCATTCGTCCCCATCAGCCCGACGATATTGAACCACTGACGGCGCTATACAACACCTTCATTCGCAACACGCCGATCACCTTCGACCTAGAGCCCTACACCGTAGACCAGCGCCGCGACAGCTGGTTTGAGCACTACTCGGTCACAGGGCGTTACCGGCTACTGGTGGCTGTTCTAGAGGGTGAAGTAGTGGGCTATGCCACCAGCAGCCCCTTTGCCAGTAAGGCCGCCTACCAAACGTCGGTAGAAGCTAGCATCTACCTCCACGAAAAAGCCCACGGGCGCGGCATTGGCACTCAGCTCTATACAACTCTGTTCGACCAGCTCAAGATTGAGGATGTGCATCGGGCCTATGCGGGCATTACCGTGCCGAACCCAGCTTCAATTGCGCTGCACCAAAAGCTGGGTTTCCGTCGCGTTGGCATTTACCAAGAAGTCGGCCGTAAGTTTGACCGCTACTGGGACGTGGAATGGTGGGAGCGTGCTGTTGAGTCATCCACTGAGGCAAACAGCTCAGATAGCGTAGTCACCCTGTAGCCGCGCTGCTGTAAGCGCGGCAGAATTCGCGCTAGTACCGCTGCGCTACGCATGCCCCGATCTCGACCATCATGCAGCACGATAATGTCACCCGGCTGGACGTTAGCCAACACAAACCACGATAGAAAACTGACCCAGCGGATGTGGGTGTCGTAGGGAAACACCGACCCCAGTGCCACACGATAGCCCAGCTGCTCGGCAGCCTGGACCATCCGGGCGTTATATCGACCCATACCAGGGCGGAACCAGTGGACGGGGCCGTAAGCCGATAGGGCCGTGTCGGCCTGAGCTAGCTTGGTTTGAAACTCGGTGGGCGATAGACGAATGCTGGCTTCATCCGCAGTCAGGTGATTGCCCAGCTCGTGGCCGTGGGCCACGAGGTTGGTGACGACGGGTTCTGCACCCGAGAGGTTGTCGCTGAGTAGGAAGAAGGTTGCCCGAGCGTTGAAGCGGGCCAGCACGGCTTGAATCTGCCCCGTGTGTGAGCTGGGGCCGTCGTCAATAGTCAGCGCCACGACGGGTTGGTGGGTCTCGACAAAGTACACCGCACCGGGAGCAATCCACCCAGCTAGCCGAAACCCCCAACGGGGCGGGAAGGCCAATAGCAAAACTGCCAGCACTCCAACAAAGAGCACTGGCAGCCAGCGGCGATATCGTCGCTTTGGCGAAACCGGCATCGGGTTCAGCTCAACCGACCTAGATAATGAAGTTGAGGATGGAGGTCAGGATCGCTAGCAGGAAGGCCCCAATAATGGCGCTCCAGATGCCCCAGCGGAGGCGAAAGCCTTCGACCAGCTTGGCCGACAGGCCGAACAGAATTAGGTTAACCAGCAGGCCACCGATGGTCACCAGCCAAAGCAGTTGGCTGAGGACAGGAATGCTAAAGATAATGCCGACAATGCCGTTGAGGATGCCAAAAACTAGGGCCGTGACTGCCGTTTTACCAAAGCTGTCAGACTCTACGCCCGTGGGTAGAAACGTAATGATAATGAAGGCAATGAAGGTGATTAACCAGGAAAAGAAGAAGGGAACAAGCCAGGCCATAGAGTGAATCTCCCTGTCAGTATTTACTCGGAGTATATATCACCGGGAGTATACCAAAATTTTCTCTTGCAGGCGTTAAAAGAGCTTTAATTGTTAGGTTTTAATGCCTTAACTTCTGTCTAAAGGCGTAAAACTGGCGTAATCTTTCTTGAAATGTGGACCAGTGCTGGCTCAGCTCGTCGGGGTTAAGCGTAAAGATTTGAGCGTCGTTGTGCTCAAGCGCGATCGCAACCATTGCCCGCTCCACTCGAATGTCGTGCTCCCGGTAAACCCAGTTCACTGCCCAGCTGTAAGCCGCAACCTGCATAAAGTAGTCCCCAATCCAGTCCGCCTGCTTGGGGCGGCGGGCCGTTTTCCAGTCACAGAGAATTAGCTGACCGTCATAGACCACCAGTGCGTCGGGGTAGCCTGCAAACTTCAGCGGGTGCCATACTGCGCCTTCTACGAGTAGGGTGTCTTCCACCCGGTTCAAAATTGGCAGAATCGAGTCCCAAAACGCCTCTGTGCCTTCGGGCAGTTCCCAGTCGTCGCCGCGCAGGTAAGACTTGATGACTTTGTGAATCTTGGTGCCTGAGCGGGAGGCCTTGGTGGTAATGCGATTGGCTTCCTCTGCACCGATGCGATCGCGCCACTCAAACAGCCGCTTCTTTTCCTCCCATGGCTTTGTCGCCGAAAGAATGGTGGTCACGCCCGGAAAGCAGTTCCCCTCAATTTCGAAATAGCGTTTGCGATTGACGGAGACCTGTTTGGCTTTGTAATGCGGCAGCAACATCTGACTAGAGACCCTATCACTCCGTACGGGCACAGCACTGCTTTGCCCTTTCAACCAATATGCGGCCAAAGGTGATACCCTTGCTTAGTATTTTTGTATTTATTTAGGGCGGGGGCCAATGCAGGTACTGCTGGCGATGCTGTGTGGATTAGGATTGGGCGCGATCGCGGCCTACCTACTATCCCGTGCCCAGGCGCAGACCCTACGCGAAAAAATCAAAAACGACCTAGTGGCAGAACGCGCCACCATGCTCGAACAGCTCCAGGGCAAAGACCAGAAAATTCAGGACCTGCGCCAGACCCTGCACCAGCAGCAGAGCCAGCTCCAGCAGCAGCAGCAGACCCTAACGACTGAAGCCAGCCACCGCGCCGCCGCCGAAGCCAAAATCTCGCAGCTACCGACCCTATATCAACAGCTCCAGCAGGCCCAGACGGATAAGACACAACTCACGGCCCAAATTGCGCACCTGCAAACCCGTTTGGGCGAACAAGAACAAACCACCCAAGCGAAACTGGCCCTGCTCGACCAGGCCCAGGCCCAGCTGACCCACACCTTTAAGGCGTTGTCTGCCGAAGCGCTCCACAGTAACAACGCCTCTTTTCTCAAGCTAGCAGAAACCGCCCTTGGACAGTTCCAAACCCAGGCATCCGGTGATCTGACCCAGCGGCAGCAGGCCATCGACAGTTTGGTGCAGCCGTTGCAGGTTTCCTTGACTAAGGTAGAGTCCCACCTGCAAGAGCTGGAGAGTAAGCGGACTGCTGCTTACGCCCAGCTGAGAGAACAGATTACCGCCCTCAGCACCAGCCAGCTTCAGCTTCAGACCGAGACCGCTAACTTATCTAAGGCGCTGCGTGCTCCAACCGTGCGGGGGCGCTGGGGCGAAATTCAGCTGAAGCGTGTGGTCGAAATGGCAGGTATGGTGGAACACTGCGATTTTGTGCAGCAAGCCACGGTTCAGACCGAATCCGGCAGCCTGCGCCCGGATATGGTGGTGCAGCTGCCCTTTCAGCGCAACATTGTTGTCGATGCCAAGGCCCCGCTGGCGGCCTACTTAGAAGCGCTGGATCTGAGCGACGATACGGCTCGGCAGGCAAAGCTCAAAGATCATGCCCGACACATTCGCACCCACATCAGCCAGCTCAGCAACAAAGCCTATTGGGACCAGTTTCAGCCCAGTCCAGAATTTGTCGTGCTGTTTCTGCCGGGA
>CAWUKV010000184.1:0-11076 GCA_963923025.1 uncultured bacterium | reverse complement strand
CTAAGGCTGTTGCAGGCCGAGATTGCCCCCATGCTGCCAAAGAGCACCATTAGAAGGCCAACACCGAGGGTAAGCGCCTGACTCAACAACGATTGAGACATCTCAACGTACGTCTACGATTGCCGTCCTAGTGTACCCTTCTCAACAACCTGCAAAGCCAGGTTCAACAGCTTTGGCCGGTAGGCTTTGGACAGCGCCGCTGATATGGCCTGCATTCCACTAATCTGAGCTAGCAAGAGCCAATGACCTAGTGAGAACCCCCCGCACCAGGCCGCTGTTATTTTTCCAACCTTGTCTCACCCTGGCGATCAGCGGCTCAGCGTCTCTGTGTATACCTTGCCTGGGAACTATGGAGGGTGTGCAGTTTAAACTTGAGTCAGTCCCATGGTGATGTTGCTGTGCCGAGTCGGTGGAGAGCGCTATGCCATAGACACCGCTTCGGTCGTTGAGGTCATTCCCCACATCTATCTGTTCAAATATCCAGACGCAGCCCCAGCGGTCTTGGGGCGGATCAACTACCACAGACAGCTATTGCCCGTTTTCGACTTGGCGCAGCTTTTAGGCGCAGCACCCAGTCAGGCTGCACTGAGCACGCGGATTGTCGTCATTGAAGCCGTGTCTCCTTCAGGGCAGAAAGATCGTCTGGGGCTGTTGGTAGAACAGCTGACAGAAACTATCGCAGTTGAGCAAATGGGCCGGATAGAGGAACATAGCCTGTCCTCAAGCAATAGTATCTTTGGCGATGTGTTTCTTCTACACCAGGAGACCATTCAAAGTTTGCAAGTGGGACAGTTGCTCAACCCGACAACGTTGGACGGTGCAGGGAATAAAAAACCTTTGCCACAGCACCACCCTGGGGAAGAGACCACCGTTGGATAGAGCCGCTGCGTCTTCTTCCGGGTCTCAAGATGCCATTGCAGAGCTGCTGCGCCAGCAGATTGGCTTTGAGGCCTCGTCGGTTGGGCCAGGACTACTGGCTCGCATCGTCAGCCAAACCATGCAGGCCAACGGCTTCACCGATCTGCGGGACTATTACCAACACCTTCTTTCCTCTCGGGCTGCTCTGACTGAGCTCATAGAAGCAGTGGTTGTGCCGGAAACAAGCTTCTTTCGCCATGCCGAATCCTTTACCTACCTGCGGCGCTACGTCCAGTCCAATCCATCCCGTCGCAGCCCGTGGCGGATTCTCAGCCTGCCCTGCTCCACTGGGGAAGAACCCTACTCTATTGCCATGACCCTGCTAGAGGCTGGGCTCTCTCCGATGGATTTTCAAATCCATGGTGCAGATGTGAGCATGGCCGCGATCGCACAGGCCCAGGCGGGCAGCTACGGGCAATTTTCGTTTCGAAAAACGGCCACGTACTCGCCGGAGTACCATATCCGTCGATATTTTCAGCGCCATGACGACGGGTATCTGCTGTCGCCGGAGGTGCGATCGCAGGTTCATTTTTATCAGGCCAACCTGACTGCGCCTCGGTGTCTGGCCGGTCAGGCCCCCTACGACATCATTTTCTGCCGTAACGTCCTGATCTACTTTCACCCCGATGCAAGCCAGCAGGCCCAGAAAACCCTGCACCGGCTGCTAGCCCCAGGCGGGCTAGTGTTCTTTGGCTACGCTGAAATGGCCCAGATCGACCCGGCCCTATTTACACCGATTGCCGCCCCCCAGGCGTTTGCGTACCGCCGAGTCGACCCGGCTCCTATTGCTCTTCCTACTCAGCCTCTACAGGCTACTCCTACTCATAGACCAGATTTACGACCACCCGCTGCTCTGTCCAAAGCTTTGGACCTGGGCAAGATTCGGGCAATGGCGGATGGGGGTGACCTGGCGGGTGCGCTAGTACAGTGCGATCGCTATCTCACCATCAACCCCACTGCTAGCACCGCTTATGTTCTACGGGGCGAGATTCGCCAGGCCCAGGGGCAAGATGCCCAAGCCAAGCGCGATTTTCAAAAGGCCCTCTACCTTGCCCCCCGCTGCGAAGCCGCACTGGTTCACCTGCTGCTGATCTGCGAACAGGCCCAAGACAAACCTGGCGCGCAACGGCTACGGCAGCGACTCCAGCGACTCGCTCATACCCCACCAAACTAACCGCCACCATTCGGGTTGCCCCGTAGCAAAGCCGTTCTAATGGAGTGAATAGACCAAGCAAAATTGTTGACTCAGGGTCTGTGCTGGGCAACTTCAAGGTATGCAACCTTCGCGAATGCCCCTGTCCTCGAGTCATTGGCTGGGTTTACCCTAGCGGCCTTTTTCAACCTCCGATATGAACACAAACAGCCACCAAACGACCGTAACACTACAGCAAAGCGTCAGAATTAATCAGCTTGTTCTTGGAGGGTTCGGCCTAATCGTGTTACTGGCAGCGATTTCGGCTGTCGTGAGTCAGGTGGCAACCCAGCGGGTCAGCGAGGCCAACCACGAAGTGCGTCATACCTACGACATTGAAGTTGAGCTGAAAAGTCTAGAATCAGAGCTCCTTGATGCAGAAACCGGCAAGCGCGGTTTCGTCATTACCAACCAAGACCACTACCTGGAACCCTACAACCGTTCGCTAGAACAAATTGACACTAGCTTCAACAATCTGAGAACGCTGACTGCCGATGAACCCGATCAGGCAGAACGAATTGCGACCCTCGAAGCCCTAACCGACGACAAGCTTGAGGAAATGGCGATGGTCATTCGTCTCAAGCGACAGGGCCAGGAAGCCGAGCTGCTTGAACTGATTTCGGCCAACGAGAGCCAAGAAACGATGGACGCCATTCGGCAAGAACTGGCCGAAATTATCGAAATTGAAGACCAGCTCCTTGCCGTTTCTGGCTCGCGAGCGGACCGGGCTGAAATGCTGGCAGCCTGGATAAACTGGGGCAGTTTGCTGGTTATTAGCGGCCTGGCTGCCGTAGTTTCCTTAGTGGTTGTGCGGGTGCTCAATCGAGCCTTGAGCCGATCATTGCAGCAGGCCAGCCAGGTTGCCAATAGCGTGGCCGCAGGTGACCTAACTGTCATTGTCGACGACAGCAGCACCGACGAAATTGGCAAGCTGATGACCACCCTGAAGCAAATGATTGGACGACTGACGGTGCTGGTCGGCGGGGTTAAGCAATCTGGTATTCAGGTGACCAGTTCGGCCACCCAAATTGCCGCCTCTGGCAAGCAGCTAGAGGCCACCCTACGAGAACAGGTTGCCACCACCACCCAGACCACCTCGACCGCAACACAAATTGCTGCTACGGCTCAGGAGCTAGCCAAAACCATGGAGGAGGTCACCCTTGTCTCCCAAACCACCACGACTGCCGTCTCCAGTAGTCAAACTCGCCTGACAGAGATGGAAACGACGATTCATCAGCTGATGGACTCAACAGCGACGATTGCCAATCGACTGGGCATGATCAGCGAAAAAGCCAACAGCATTAATAGCGTGGTGACCACCATCACGAAGGTAGCCGACCAGACCAATTTGCTGTCTCTCAACGCAGCTATCGAAGCAGAAAAGGCCGGAGAGTATGGCGCGGGTTTTTCGGTTGTGGCCCGCGAGATTCGCCGACTGGCCGACCAAACCGCCGTGGCCACGCTCGATATTGAATCCATCATCAAAGAAATGCAGTCCTCCGTTTCCGCAGGTGTCATGGAAATGGATAAATTTTCCACAGAAGTCACCCAAAGCGTCAGCATCGTTGCTGATATCAGCGGTCAGGTGGCTGGCGTCATCCAGCAGGTGCAAATGCTGGCCCCTCGCTTTGCCCAGGTTAACGAAGGCATGGACTCCCAGGCCCAGGGCGCACAGCAGATTAGTGAGGCGATGATGCAGCTCAATGACGTGTCGTTGCAGACCAGCCACTCGCTAGAGGGCATCAACCAGGCAATCGCCCAGCTTAATCAGGCGGCCCAGGGCCTACAGAAGGAGATGGCGCAGTTTAAGGTGGGGCGGACCACGCAGCTTATAGACAACGATTTTCCTGGAGGCGTCCTAGATCAAACTGGCCCAAATGAAACGGGTGATAGGGGTTATGCGATCGCATAGTTACCCAGGTCTGAGCTATCCGCAAATTTGTGTATCCATGCGGCAAACCTCACATCACCCTCCAACTAACTGTGCAGTGAACCTCCGCTCCTCTATCGGGCCTGTGTCAGATACGAGAAAGAGATGTCAAAAAAAGATCAAATTCTGTTCATGCCCGATCATTGCTGGACACATATTGGCGTCAGCGGCGACCGTAGCTGCCCAACCTTGGAAACGGTCATCCACTGCCAAAACTGTTCCGTCTATGCCCAGGCTGGCCGCGGGCTGTTAAACCGCCCGGCTCCGGTAGGGTATCAGGATGAATGGACCACCCTGCTGGCCCAGGAGCGTCAGACCCGAGCCACCACCCCAGATCTCTCCTTAACTATTTTCCAGCTGGGGCGAGAGTGGCTGGCCTTGCCGTCCAATATTTTTCATCAGGTATTGCCTCCTGGTCCGGTCCATCACCTGCCCCACCGGTCTAACCCTGTCCTGCGGGGCATTACCAATGTGCGGGGTCAGCTACTGCTGTGCGTCTCCCTGCATGCGCTGCTGGATGTGCAGGGCGAGGGGGACATCAGCCGAGAGCGCCCATCGGTAGAGCTATCGGGAATAGAGCACCTGCGGCATCGCGATCGCACCACACGACTGGTGGTGATTCAACGGCAGCAGGAGACCTGGGCCTTTGAGGTCGATGCCCTGTACGGCCTGCATCGCTGCCCGCCCAACACGCTGCGAGAGCCGCCCACGTCGGCCAGCAAGGCCCGCCACAGTCTGACCCGGTCGATTTTGCCCTGGCAGGGACAAAACGTCAGCTGCCTGAGCGACATAGATCTGTTTCAAACCCTACAACAGCAGGCCCTGTAGGCAGTTCTCAAACGTCTGCCCCTGACCTCGAAAGGCCTGACCCCAAAGACATGACGATGACCCCGCCGCCAACCGACCTGAGCAGCTTGTCCATGCTGGAGATTTTCCGCATGGAGGTGGACACCCAGGTCAATCTGTTGAATGCCAGCCTACTGGCGATTGAGCAGTCGGCGGGGGAGTCAGACCCAGGCCCCGCCAAGCCAAACGATACGGCCTTAGCGAAACACCTAGAAGTATTAATGCGGGCGGCCCATTCCACCAAGGGGGCCGCCCGCATTGTGGGCCTTGACCCCGCTGTGCAGGTGGCCCACGCCATGGAGGACTGTTTTGTGGCCGCCCAGCGGCAGCAGCTCCGGCTTGGCTATCCCCAGGTGGATGTCCTGCTTCGTGGCGTGGACTGGTTGACGCAGCTCGCCCAGGTTTCAGAAGCCGATCTTCCCCAGTGGCTGGCGCAGCAGTCTGTTGCCGTAGACCAGCTAGTCGCCGCGTTTCAGTCTTTGCTGGTGGATGCTACGTCTGACGTTGCACCGAATGAGATCGCACCCAGTGCAGCATTAGCAGCAGATTTGGATACGGCTTTAGAAATAGATCTAGACCGTGGGCAAGAGCAACCGGAGCAGCCTGAAGCTAGCCTGCCTGAAACCAATCCACCCTCAGCCCAACCCATCACAGACCGGGTGGTACGGGTCAACGCCGACAACCTCAATCGGCTGATGGCCCTAGCCGGTGAATCGCTGGTAGAGGTTAACTGGCTCCAGCCATTTACCGATGCCCTACTGCACTTGAAGCGGCAGCAGCAGCAGCTGACGCGTCGCCTGGACCAGCTGGACCAGGACAGAGCCTTGTCGCCCACCAGCAGGCACCATCTGGCCGCAGCCAAGAAAACAGCTCAGGACTGCCATGCCCTACTGAGCGACCGTCTAGGAGACCTTGACCAGTTTTCCCGACGCTTTGCCCAACTGTCTGACAATCTTTACCACGAAGTCATTGCCAGCCACATGCGCCCCTTTACCGACGGGACCCAGGCGTTCCCGCGTATGGTTCGCGATCTGGCCAAGCAGCTGGGTAAAGCGGTACAGCTTGAGATTGTGGGGCACGGCACCCAGGTTGACCGAGACATTTTAGAAAAGCTGGAAGCGCCCCTCACCCACATGCTGCGCAACGCTGTGGCCCACGGCATAGAAACGCCCGCCCAGCGACGGGCTGCGGGAAAATCCGAAACCGGTACCATTCGCCTGGAGGCCGCCCACCGGGCTGGCATGTTGGCCATCACCGTCAGCGACGATGGCCGGGGCATGGACCTAGACAGGCTCCGGCAGAAAGTTGTAGACAAGGCGCTGACAACGGCGGAGCTGGCCGCCCGGCTAAGTGAAACCGAGCTGTTGGAGTTTTTGTTTTTGCCCGGTTTTACCACCGCCGAAACCGTGACCGAGCTGGCAGGGCGAGGCGTTGGCCTAGATATTGCCAAGACTATGGCTCAGGAGGTGGGCGGGCTGCTCAAGGCCACCTCCCAACCGGGACGGGGGCTGACCTTTCACTTTCAGCTGCCGCTGACGCTGTCGGTAATTCGTGCCCTGCTGGTAGACATTGGTGGAGAGCCCTACGCCTTTAGCCTGGCCCGTATCGATCAGGTCCATCGGGTATCGCGCCGCGACATTGTCTTTAGTGAGAACCACCCTTACATTGTGGTCAACGACGAGAATGTGAGCCTGGTATCGGCTCAGCAGGTGTTGGGCTTGCCGAGTCAAGACACTGACCCTCAGCAGCGTCTCTCTGTTGTACTCATTAGCGACCAGACCTACCGCTACGGCATTGTTGTGGATGCCTTTATTGGCGAGCGCGACTTGGTGGTGCGCCCCCTCGACCCGCGCCTGGGCAAGGTGCAGGACATCAGTGCGGCAGCGCTAACCGAGGACGGACATCCGCTGTTGATCATTGACGTGGCCGATCTGGTGCGCTCGGTGGACCGACTGGTTTCGGGGGGCGACACGACACTGCTAACGCCCCAGCAAACGGCCCTAGACCCGCAGCGACAAAAACACGTGCTGGTGGTTGACGACTCGATTACCGTTCGAGAAATGGAGCGCAAGCTGCTGCAAAACCAGGGCTATCGGGTCGACGTGGCCGTCAATGGCATGGAAGGGTGGAACAGCGTGCGCAGCGGCAACTACGACCTGGTGATTTCGGATATTGACATGCCCCGGATGAACGGCATTGAGCTGGTACGGCAGATTAAGGGGCACCCTCAGCTCAGTCAGCTGCCGGTGATTATTGTCTCCTACAAAGACCGTCAGGCAGACCAGCTAGCGGGGCTAGAGGCCGGGGCCGACTACTACCTGACCAAAAGCAGCTTCCACGACAACAGCCTGATCGAAGCCGTGGTGGACCTGATCGGTGAGGCGGCCGAAGTGGTCAGGCTCTCCTAAAGATTGGCCAGCCTGAAGATCGGCCCCTGCTAAAGATTGTCCCGTCCTGGAAACAACCCCATGCTGAAGATTGCGATTGCCAACGATACTGAAATTGCGATCGCAGCTCTCCGACGCACCTTAGCAACCCAGCCCGACTATCAGCTGCTGTGGGTCGCCCGCACCGGCACCGAGGCCGTTGCCCAATGCGCCCAGCAGCGCCCCGACCTAATTTTGATGGACATGAACATGCCCGAACTCGACGGGGTTGGGGCCACCCGCACCATCATGCAGCAGTCGCCCTGCGCCATCTTAATCGTCACGGCTAGTATCTCTGCCAATACCGACAAAGTGTTCGAAGCGATGGGGCACGGCGCGCTAGACGTGGTCAAAACCCCGCCGTTGGGCAGCGACCCCAGAGCCGTGGCGTTTCTGCTGGCGAAAATTGCCACCCAGGCTAAGCTCCTTGGCAGCGCGACCCAACCCGCTGCCCGCCCAGTAAGCCCGGTGCCGCCTGCCGTCCCAAACCGGTCCAAGCTGCCTCGCCTGATCGTCATTGGAGCCTCCACCGGGGGGCCAAAGGCACTCCAGCACATCTTTAGCCAGCTCCCGACGGACACAGACGCTGCGTTTATTGTGGTGCAGCACATTGACCAGCAGTTTGCTGCCGGATTGGTGGACTGGCTAAACCAGTCGTCTACGCTGCCCGTGGCCCTGGCGAAAAATGGCAATCGCCCCACGACAGGAAAGATTTTGGTCGCGGGCAGCAACGACCATCTGATTTTGCGGCCCAACCACACCCTGCGGTACACCCAGCATCCGGTGGACTATCCCCACCGGCCTTCGGTAGATGTGCTGTTCCAGAGCGTAGCCCAGCACTGGCGGCGACCGGGGCAGGCCATTGTACTTACCGGTATGGGGCGCGACGGGGCGGCGGGGCTCGCTCAGCTACGGTCGGCAGGCTGGCAGACCCTGGCAGAAAGTGCCGAGAGCTGTGTGGTGTTTGGCATGCCTAAAGCCGCGATCTCGCAAAATGCCGCAGCCCACGTCCTGCCCCTCTCTCAAATTGCGGCATGGTTAGCCCCTGTTCGAGGAGGGCCCCAGATGTAGAACTCATAGATATAGAACTATAGATGTAGGACTATAGATGTAGGACTATGGCATCCCAATTCACCCCAATCCCGGCAGTGCTGATGGGTACCCTAGCACCAGGGACTGACCCTGCATGCAGAATGCGTAGATTTTGCGCGGCAGCTTAACTATCGAATACGCCATCCATGACCCAGGTTTTATCTCAACAAACGCCAGCTGCCCCCGTCAAGACAGACTTCAATCTGACCGCCGCCATCCCAGCATCCACCGCGCCCTTGGATGACCTCAATGTTGTTGTTAGGGTGCTACTCATTGACGATCAGCCCATTGTGGCTGAATCCATTCGCCGTCTACTCGCCAGCGAAACCGATATCGAGCTGCACTACTGTAGTAATGCTCAACAGGCCATCTCCAGCGCCATTGACCTCCAACCCACGGTGATTTTGCAAGATCTGGTGATGCCAGAAACCGATGGTCTGATGCTGGTCAAGTTTTTACGGACTGAACCTGCCACCCATCACATTCCCATTATTGTTCTCTCCAATCGTGACGAATCAACAGTCAAGGCCGAGGCTTTTGCGACCGGGGCCAATGACTATCTGGTCAAGATTCCTGACCCGATCGAATTTGTCGCTCGTCTACGCTATCACTCTGCTGCCTATGGCAACCTGCTCAAGCGCCAAGAGGCCGAAGCTACCCTAGCCTACAATCACGAATTAGAACGGCGCGTTACCGAACGGACGACTGAGCTTGAGTCCGCTCTAGAGCGTCTGAAACTGACCCAAGCACAGCTCATTCAAGAAGAGAAAATGGCCGGGTTAGGACAGCTCGTGGCAGGTGTTGCCCACGAAATCAACAATCCGGTTAATTTTATTTACGGCAACCTTAAACCTGCCGAACAGTATGCCCAGGAGCTGCTGGATCTCATTGCCATTTATCAGCAGGAGTATCCCCATCCCGCTAACACAATTCAAACAGTACTAGACGACATCGACTTAGATTTTCTAGCCGAAGACTTCAAAAAGCTAATCAAATCACTACGGATTGGGGCCAAGCGCCTTCACGAGATTGTTCAAGCGCTACGCACCTTCTCTCGTCTAGACGAGGCCGAGAAAAAGGCCGTCGATATCCATGACGGCATAGAAAGTACGTTACTGATTTTGGGCTCTAAGCTGAAGTCTATCCGCGTGGTCAAAGCCTACAGTGACTGTCCGGAAATCACCTGCCTGTCTGGACAACTCAACCAGGTCTTTACGAATATTATCGCTAACGCCGCCGATGCCCTGACAGAGAAGCAGGCCAGCCTTGCTGACAACGGCAACCCTACGGCCCCCGAGTCGTACAAGCCTGAAATCCGTATACAGACGCGTTCTATGAGTGCAGATTGGGTTGAAATCTCTATTGTGGATAACGGCCCTGGCATTCCCCAAGACATTCTCAATAAGGTATTTGACCCATTTTTTACCACTAAGCCCGTTGGGCTAGGCACCGGGCTAGGGCTCTCGGTCAGCTACCAAATTATCGTGGACAAGCACGGCGGCAAGCTGAAGTGTCATTCCCAGGCAGGCGAAGGAACAACCTTTATCATTGAACTGCCCACGTCAGCGGATGATGGTGAGTCTGACCTTTAACAGCGCTCATAGGATCTCGATAAGGGGAAGCCGGCTTGTAGCTTAAGAAACGGGCTATGAGAAAAGTCCCTCAGCCTCTTGCACTTCGCGTCGGCCTAAGACGCGATAGGTTACCATGAATCCCTTGCCCTTGACTTGTATCGGGCCTAGAGGTTCGGTACGAAATTGGCCTTGGATGTGCTGAAACGTGCTTTCTGTAATTTGAATGGTGCCAGGTGTACCGTGAGATTCCATACGGCTAGCGGTGTTGACCGTATCTCCCCACAGATCGTAGATAAACTTTTTCAGGCCAATCACCCCGGCGACAACCGGGCCAGAGTTAATGCCAATGCGTAGACTTAGGCTGTAGCCGGTCTCCCAGTTGAGCTTGTCAACAATTTCCTGCATATCTAGAGCAAACTGGATGGTGGCCTGCGCATGGTCGGCGCAGGGTTCCGGCAGGCCGCTAACGGCCATGTAAGCATCACCAATGGTTTTGATCTTCTCTAGGCCGTGTTGCTCAGCAAGCTGGTCAAACGCCGAGAAAATCCGGTTGAGTAGGGCAACCAAATCTTCCGGTGAAATTTGGGTAGAGAGCTGGGTAAAGCCAACGATATCGGCAAATAGGACCGTGACGTCGGCAAAGCCTTCGGCAATGGGTTTTGGGCCTTGCTTAAGCTGTTGGGCAATGGAGCGAGGCAAGATATTAAGCAGCAGGTTTTCAGATTTCTGTTGCTCTATCGCGAGTTGGTCAGCGGTTTGCTGGGTTTGTTCTAAGGATTGATTTAGCGCCGCTAGGCTCTGGCGAATCTGGCGCGTTGCCGGACGGAAGATCAGGCCACCTTCGAGCAACAGTACGGTCAGGGTAACCAAAAACAGACCCTGTTCCAGGCGTTTGAGGCGGCTAGCCTCCAAAGACACCTCCTGGTTATAGGCCAAAATCAGGCGATCCATATCCTGAACGAACGCCCGTTCGGTTCGGAGCAGCTGTGTAACTTCCTGGGGGGCGGGCCGGTCAGTTGGGGTGAGGCGGCTAATGGTACCGTCAGTCCGCCGACGCGGGCTATCGTCTTCGCTATCCTCCGCCTCTGCCAGGGCAGC
>CAWUKV010000183.1:0-11148 GCA_963923025.1 uncultured bacterium | reverse complement strand
GATGGTGTACCGTACGCAACAGGTTCCGACAGCTCAACCTCAACTAGCGGCGTCTCCGCCCCAGGTTCAGTGATGCTCAACTCACCCATCTCGACGATCAGAGCATAGTCTTCAGGATTGCCACCGGGCAGCAGCGATATGGGCGTGAAGGTAAAGTCAGAGGACAGCTCACCCGAAATCAGCGTCAGCTCCTCAAACGGCAGCAACGGCAGATAGGTCTGTACCGTTGTTAGGGTTGCCTGTACATCGGTGGGTAGGGCCAGCCCCGAGAGACTGTCCACAAAAGTACCGAAGGCAGCCAGGTTTACCTCGAGGCTAAAATCAACAACGCTGCTGCCCGAACAGGTCTCCGTCAAACAGCTGGTCGCATCAAATCCGTCCACTGTGAGTTCGTTGATGTCGCTGTCATAGTTGATAGCAAAGGTTTCGTTAGCGCTAGCCGAGGTAAAGCTTCCTGTACCACTGAGGGTGTAGTCAAAAACATCATCGAGTTGAGCAACCAAGCTGCTCGTACTACTGAGCCCTAGCCCTGCCAGAAAACTATCTAGATAAGCCGTTTCGAGTGAAGCCAGCGTTGGCTCTAGATCACTCAGCCCAAAGGTCAAATCACCATCTAAAAATCGGCTACTGTCGACGCTAAAGCTACCCGTACTGGAGCCAGCAATGTCAACCGTTTCTGGAACATCTAGCCCTAGTAGCGGCAGAAATGGGCTAATGCTGCTGTCCACGCCGACACTACCCGTGATGCCGACGTCATAGCTGGCCGTGAAGGTACTGGCAGAGGCGGAAGTAGCCACACCTACAGCCGCAGTAAACGCCCACAGTGCAGTCGCTGATTTGATTAAACGGTTCACAGACACCTCTTAGCTTGAATAGATGACGATGCTCGTACCCTCACGAGCGAACAATTGCGGGCCAATGACGGCCACCTTAAGGTGGGAATACCGATCCGGGTATGTCATCCCAAACATAGCCGCAAAGGATTTGAGTCGCGAGGTTTCCAGGTAAAGTTTGAGTAAATTGAGCTAGGCAGGCCGTGAATTTTTGCCCACAGGGGGATTTTGACAGCTTTCAAGTTAAAACTTGTTGCTCTCCCCGTCGGAGAAACGCCTCTTTTGGATACGGTTAAGGCCTAAAACAACAGAACTTAATGGTTGCGGCCCTGAGATCGCGCCCTACAGGCTGAACTCATCAAACTTAATTACGCTTGATTTGGGCTGGCAGGTATCGAAGTAGTAGCTGCTGACGGTACCGCTAGTCGTATCGAGAATGCTAAACGCAGTGAGGTCATTGCTGGCAATGTAGGGAATCGGCTGTCCCTGGTCATTCTTAGGGGTAACTAGCGATGGCATCACCGGGTCTAGTCCGTTAGGGTCACCTACTGCGGCGTAGTCTTCTCGGTACAGCCCCAATGCCTGATTATCCATTTGTTGAGGAACCTGCCGTGGGTTGTCTGACAGGTGAGCGCCGTAGCTGTTCCCCACGTTGGAAGACTCCAGAAAGTTCAGTCCCGTCGGACCGACAAACCGATTCCACAAATGAGAATGACCGTAAAAGACCAGATTAGCCTGGGCCGCTTCTAACAGTGGAACAAGGTCACGAATGATGTAGTCCTGTTCTTTTGGGTATTCGTAACGAACAGCGGTAACGGTACCATCTGCCGCGCGGTCAAACATGCGAACAGGGTTGGTAAAGGCCGGAACAATATTCCCCCCGAGCGTGTGGGGCGGATGATGCAGCATCACCACTTTATATTTGGCCTGCTGGAAGGCTTCGCTCGCCAACTCTTTTTGCAGCCATTCGTACTGGGGGCTGCCCCTATGAATGCCTTCAAAAATATGTTGACCGTATCCCCACTGGGTGGGGTTGTTGTTACTAGATTGCTTTTCGCGGTAGCGGCCACGGGTGTTTTGCCCTAGGCCAGGGGCTCGCCAAATTTGCGTGACGTATAGCGACACTAGCCGCACATCGCCAAAGGTTGTTGCGTAATAGCGCTGAGTATTGCCACCGTCGGGGCGCTCTATCGCAGGTAGTGAAAAGATCTCCTCATACGTATCAATGTTAAAGGAGTTGTTCTTCAGCCACTGTTGTCTAACTGTCGGGTCGTCGTCGGGGTTAAACGTATCAGCGTAGGCCTGGTAGAGCTTGTTAGCCGCGGCCCAAGGGACAGGATCGTTGAACTGATCGTTAAGCAGCGCTGTCGCCGCATAGCGCCCCATGACTTCATGGTTGCCAACCGCCGGAAACAGGGGCGCATTCTGGATGAGCGGAGCACCCTGGTAGGTTGTTGTTTGCCCCTGGCGCTCTAGATCAAAGCTAGCCCGCCCCTGCAAGCAGGGGAAAAAGGCCCCACCTCGGGCATCGTCAAACCATTCTGAAGCGCGGTCGGGCACGTTCACCAGGTCGCCCGCTAAAAACACGGCGTCTACGGTCCCCACGGTCTCGGCCACCTTTTGCAGGTTGGCCGCGGTCATTGGCATCAGCTGATGGTCGGAAGTCAGCAAAATTTTCAGACCCTGGCCTGCAATAGGCGCGGGCGCCAGCGAGAACGCTGCACTACTGATCAGCGCCCCGTCTTCACGAGTACTAATTACTCGGTAAGGCTGACGCACCCCCGTCGCCAGTCCAGACAGTCTGGCCTCGTGTCGCCAGATGGGACGAAAAACAGTCTCTTCCAGTGCATCCCCTGCCAGCTTAGAGTCTTTGTCCTCGCGCATGCGCGTCAGCTGGGTGGTCTCTGCCATGACGCTGGTGGTCTGCCCGACGGCACCGTAGATCACCGTGTGGGCTGTACCCGCAAACTCGGTAAACCAAACGACACTCACAGCGTCAGGGGTGGGGTTTTGCAGAAACGGATCGGTCAGCAGTTGGTCTATGTTGGGGCGCATGTCAGTCAGCTGGGTAGATTGCGAAGACGCAGGCTGCGTCGGTACCGCGTTGTCCGAAAAGAATCGCGTCCCCACACTGGCCCCCATATTGGCCCAAGACGACCAGTTCAGATGCCCTGACAGGAACAGCGCCAGCAGTAGACCAAACAGCAGTCCCGCCACTAACAGCGGCCATTCCCTTGATCGGCGCATGGGTCAGAGCATCCTTAGTCAACGTTGAAGTATTGGGGTTGAGGCGTTGGGGTTGGCGCATTGGGGCTGAGGCACTGGGACAGGCGACGTCCTAGCAGGGTCAAGTGACGCCACCGCTTGCAGCCTGTCTGACCGTAGCAACCCGCGCAGTTGTCTACAAGCATGAGGATCACATTTAAACTCGCCTCCGTAAGCCACTGAATGCTGCGAGTACCCAGACCGCCAGTCCAATAACCGTCTGTTCCACGATACCGAACGGTTGGGTTTGAGGAATATTAGACTATGAGCCCTAACCTAGATTCGTTCACTACAGCCGCCCCGCTACATCCGTTGCGCTGTCTAAGCCTGTGATTTTGCCAAAGCATCCTGAGCCCAAACGATCCATCGCCTGGTGGTTTCGCCCGCTGGTCGTGCTGTCGATTGGACTGCACGCCTTACTGCTGCGGGTCCCCATGCCCGACGTGGAAAAAGCAGAGGTGGTCGAACCCGACGAACCTGAGGTCATTGAGGTGGTGAAGCTGCCTGAGGTAGCGTCTCTGCCTGCGGCAGCCGATATTGAAGCACCGCCTGCGGTTACCCCTGCCCCACCCCCGCAGCCCGTGACGCCGCCACCGGTTCAACCGCAGCCCGTGGTTGAGCCAGCCCCTGTTATTGAAACTCCGGTTACTGAGACGCCTGCCCCAGAGGAGCAGATAGATCCAGAAACTGAGCCCGAGACCGAAACTGAACCAGAACCGGAGACAGCGCCGGAACCAGAGATAGAGCCAGAGACAGCCCCGGAGCCACCAACTTTGGCTCAGCGGTTAGCCGATCCGGAGGAGTACGTTAGCTACGCTAAGACCGCCACCGAGGAGAACGCTTACAGGCGTGCCTCTACGGATTGGTACGGTGAAGTTTTCATGGCTCACAGCTTAATCCCCGGAAAGCACAATCCCGATCCGCCCATCGTGCTGGATGCCCCCTTGTGCCCCACGCCCCTGCCCGCAACTGAAGTTGAAGTTGGGGTTGTTGTCAGCGCCGACGGAGTGCTGGAGGGAGAGCCTGTGACCTTGCGCAGTACAGGCTACGACGTCCTGAACGAGCAGGTGTTGGTGTTGGCAAAAGAGCAGGCCTATCCTGCCACTGGCGCGATCGCGGCCTACGAGGTCAAAGTTTTGGTCACGGTGGACTGCAATTAAACCGGCCTAATCCACCGCTAGCGATACCCGCTTACCACCGATGCGGCGGAGCTTCGCCAGCATGCTTGAGACATCGCTGTAGGGCAGCTCGCGGTCAGCCTGGAGAGTGAGAAAGCCGTCTGGGTTTTCGGTGAAGTAAGTTGCGATCGCATCGGCCAGTTCGTCGTCGGTAACGGGTGTATTGTCTAGCACGACGCTGCCGTCGGGTCGCAGGCCCAGCACCATTGGTTCGGCTCGGTCCACCACCTCTTCGTCCGCGCCGGAGACGGACTGCGGCAAATTAACACCGAAGATTTTAATACCGCTGAGGCTCATGGAGATGATGACGAAGAAGACCAGCACGGTCATCAGCACGTCCATCATCGGGACCAGATTGACCTCAGGAATTTTAGACTCAACCTGACGGCGGCGTAGTGGCATGGTGTACGTCTCTCTATGGCTCCCTGAATGAAATAACCAATCTTCTAGCGTCCCTATTCTTCCAGCGCTAAAGACACCCGGTCACCACCCACCTCGCGCATGCGCCCCAAAAACTGCATCACGTTCTCGTAGGGTAAATCTTCAGCCGGAACCAGATACACCGTATCTTTGGGATTATTCGCCAGGTACGCCTCGATCCGCAGCGCCAGCTGGTCTTCGCCGACGGGGGTACCGTTCAGCAGGGTCTGCCCTTGGTCGTCCATTTCCACGATGAAGAGATCGGCGAGCGAGCTCACCTGCGGAGTGTCATCCGCCTCGGTTTGCTCGGGCGGCAGCTCCACCTCAATCAGGTCTTCGCTACCCAGCGACACCGTAATCACCACAAAGTAGGCCAACACCCCCATCATCACCGTCAGCATGGGAATGAGGTCGATCGTCGGAATATCGCGATTTTGCTGTTTGAAACGCATGGCATACAGGCTTGGTGCCCCGACAAAGATAAAACGAACGGTAAGCTGACCTATCGCTGGTGATCGTTGCCCCGCAGAATCGGCTCGGGCATGCGGGTGCCATCGACCACCTGATTAGCCTCCGCCGCTAGCAGCGCGGGCTCGTACCAGTACTGACGGTAAATCAGTTCCAGCTCATTGCCTGCATCAGCAAACTGATCGGTCTGCTGACTCTGTAGGGTTACCATCGTCCGCAGCACCACCAATGCCAAAATTGCCACCACCATGCCCGCAGCAGTGGTAATCAGCGCCTCGCCAATGCCCGCCGCCGCTTCGCCAGCGCCTTCGCCGCCGCCACCGCCAATATCGAGGCTGTAAAACGTGCCAATCAGACCCGTGACCGTACCCAGCAAACCCAGCAGGGGCGAAATCGCCACAATGGTCTCTAGCAGCTTGTCGCCCCGACGCATTTTGATAAATTCTCGGTCGGCGGCTGTCTCCATCGCCAGACGAAAGGTCTCGGGAGAGGCATTACGGAGCCTGAGAGGAGCCAGCAGAAAGCGGCCCATCGGATTGCTTTGGTGCTGGTTGGCAATCGCGGCCGCCTCATCAAGATCCCGCGTTGCAGCATCCAGCACATCGTGAATCACCTTGCCCTGCCGCCGCAGTAAATCTGACCAGAACAGTGCCCGCTCCAGCGCACAGGATAGGGTCAGCACCGAAGCACCGACAATCGGCACCATGACGGGGCCACCTTTTGCGAGAAAGTCAAAAACGGTTGACATCTTAAAATCCTGCGAGAACAAACAGCCTAACGAAACTTCTGATTTGCATAGTTTGAAGCGATACGACGACCCGCGCCCGATAGCCGCCTTCCTAAATCTGCTGGTCGTGCGACGCTCCCAGCTAACGGCTGCTTAATCATCCCCAAATCAGCCGTCATCTTCCGCTGGGGGGTCAGCCTCACGGGTGTCGTTGGTCGTAGCACTTTCGGCCACGGGATTAGCCGCAACAGCATCGTTAGGCGCAGGGCGCGCAGCCGTACCGCCACTCTGAACAATTGTGCCCTCGGCCGGACTGGGTGCCACAGGCAGCCTAACCTCCTGCCAGCTGACATCGCCTTCTGCGCCAACCCTGACGAGAACAGACTCAAGCCGGTCTGTGCCTGTGGCGACCAGCCCCACGATGTCGCACTCAAAGGCATCACCACGTTCGTTGACCCGGTAGGCTCCGTCACAGCTCACCTCAACCCGCTGGCCGGCCAGCTGACTGAGCTTCTTCTGCATTTCTGCCTCTAGAGACACCAGATTGATCAGTGTCTTGGAGCTGGGGACATCCCATGCGATCGCACCCTCGTCATCCTGCTGGATAACATTGATGGTGAAAATTTCTCCCGATGCCAGTTCGCCTACACAGCGAAAATAGGCTTCAGCCTGCTTAGCAACACCATTGGGGCAAATGACGTCGTTTAGCGTCACTCGACGCCCCTGACGCTCGATATCAGCTTTGATATCGGCTTCAATCTGGCGGGTATCAAGCTGATAGTTACAGGCAGACAGCAGCAGCACCCCTAAAACAATCCATCGAATGCCCTTTGCCATATCGCTCTGAGTGATATTTTCGTCCGCAAGATAGTAGTGGCCACTTTGCTTGAGCCTCTCAGTACAGCTATTCCGACTAGTACAGAGCGCGCCATGGCTCGCAATCCGGCTCAACCTTTTCGCGGATTGCACAGATAACCAGGATTACTATAACGATGCCACCTTTGCCACAGGTTAATGGGGGGTTAAGGGACAAATTAAGTTTTGGCTGCGGTATCTTGCCAGCCGATAAAGGGCGGATGAATGACGTTAGATTCGGTGACGCGATTATCCTGGCTGAACGTCCTAGGCCGGGCTTTCTAGTGTGGGAGAATCCGCCGCTGGATTACCGTCTGCGTCTGCAACAGCCTCCAGCTTAGCTTTCAGCTCTGATTCACGGCGTTCAAGCTCTTCGCGTTCAAGCCGCAGGCGCTTCTCTAGAGCCTGAATTTCATCTCGGCGGGCTACCGTTTCGAGCGATCGCCGACGCACTTCCTGGCTTTGCAACGTCAGAGACTGCCGCCACTGCTCGGCCCGCTCAATTTCCTGCTGTAGCAGCTCTGGCGTGAATCCCTGAGTGAGGTATTGAGAGACCAGACCCAGCACCCAGTCGGTTGCTTCCTCAACACCAACAATCTGCTGTTGGTCATCTAGGGTCACCAATACTAAGATGCCTTCGCTGAAGGGAATCGGCTGAGACGTGTCAATGATCGTGTCTTCTTTGACCAGCTCCCAGGTCGCCTCCGACGCTTGCCGCGCAATCAGCTGAAGCTTTGCTCCGCCAAGTAAAGATTTTCTGTAAACCTTTGCCAGATGCTGCATTTGCCGCTGCAATTTGGACGTTAAAGCTAGAGTATACCGTTAGTTCAGCTTATCCGTTAGCACCTCTAGCTGACATTGACAAGATTACGGGCATGGCGAAAGGCCCACGGGCAAAGCACAAAGCCCGTAAGATGACGCAGACACAACCCCGTCCTTAGCGAACGGTAGCAGAACCCGGTAAGGGCCTGTGACAAAAATTCGAAAGGCACACCCGCAAATCTACGAGTCCCCTTACTCCGATAAAAACTTCTTTATGACTGTGGCGGCTCCCTTATCTATCCATGTCAGAGCCGCGAGTTCCCTGAAATGTTGTCTTGCCCAACGGGCACACGTTTGGTTGGCGACGATCAGCCCAACGTTAAACGCAAGCCGATCAAGACTGCACTGAACAAGCTTTAAATCACCACAATGCTCACTGTCGTAAGCCCCAACTAGAGGCGGCTTACCTGACTTGCATTGGACGTTTAGATTCAATGCACTGCCATCCACTGCGCTGATGACCGTTGGGCTGATCCCAGCGGAGCTGAGTTGTCTAGGTTTGACCACCAACAGGTTTTCTCTAGACCGGCACAGTGGGGGTTTGTCGATGTTTGACAATTTTTTATGTCTCAACTCGCCCCTTGCCGCACCAATGCTACTCACAATACGACCAATCTAGACCGGCCCGGTCTAGACCGGGCTAAGCACCCCCCTGAACTGGCCATGCAGCAGCTGCCCAGCCCCGATCTTGTCCGCTACTGCCAGGACAATGCCATAGTTCGACAACTGGCCTTTGCCGAACTGATTCGGCGGTATCAAAATCATGTTGATCGACTGCTGTACTATCTGGCACCCGATTGGCGAGACCGTGCTGACCTATCCCAAGAGGTCTGGATTCGCGTCTATCGCAATCTTCGCCGTCTACAGGAGCCTGCCAAGTTCAAAACCTGGCTCAGCCGCATCATTACCAACCTGTTCTACGATGAGCTGCGCAAACGCAAGCGGTTCGAGGTGAGTGTGTCACTGGATGCGCCTCGCCGTCTGAGCGAAGGACAGGTCGATTGGGACATTGCGGCAGATGAGCCGGGACCCGTTGAGCAGATGGTCACCCAAGAATTTTATGAGCGGCTACGGATCGCGATCGCTGAACTTCCCGCCATCTTTCGCACGACCATCGTCCTGCGCGAATTGCAGGGGCTGTCCTACGAAGAAATTGCCGCAGCCACCAACGTCTCAGTCGGGACGGTCAAGTCTAGAATTGCCCGTGCCCGCCACCGCCTACAGCGGTTACTCAAGCGGTATCTCGAAGCAGAACCGCAGTCCGCAATCCGTACCTGAGCCTTCCCGCCATAAGGAATCAAAAATCTTTCCAAAGTTTCTATCCGTTTTCTAGAATCTTGCGGATACTTTTTCAGGGATAAACCGTCTATCATTCAGTAGCGGAAATCACAAATTTGTGTTGATTGCCCCGCATAGATCGCTTAATGTCGGTTTGGCTGCTAGGTTGGCCCCGCTGGAGTGTTTGTCCAGAGGGCACTTTGTACAGCAGCCACAGGAGCTGACAAAGGTATGGGAATTGGTACAGGTGAATGCCTGAGCGTCGGTATTGCCTGAGTTGATCTTGTACGTGGGTTTTAGGATGGTATCTTGCCACAACGGTAACGGACCGATATCGGACGGAAACGCGTTAGACGTCACCAAGCGAGATCGGTTTGAGCTGATTAGCGCTTATTTAGATGGCGAGGTGACGCCAGCCGAGCGCCTATTGGTCACTAACTGGCTCGCCCATGATCCTGAGGTACAAAACCTCTATCGTCGCCTACTGCTACTGCGTCAGGCGTTTCGGACACTTCCCAGCAGCACGGCAGGCACTCAAGATCCAAAACCGCAGGTCTCTGGACGTCTGGCACCTCATTCGCCAAGTGTTCAGGCCGCAGCCGCTGAGTTCATGCCAGACGGGACATCTGGGTTACCTGAAATAGCACTCCAGGCCGATACAGAACACCGCACGGTTGAGCAGCAGGCAGCTGCCCTTAGACCAGGGCAACATTCGTTATTCCAAACCTGCCAACGCAGGCGACTTCGCACCGCCTCTCTGGCACTCGCGTTTACAGCGACCACCTTACTCGTCACCAGTCTGACCAGCGTAGTCAGCGACCGGCTGCTGCCGTGGCAACTGAGCCAGCAGGAACAGCCCAATCTCCAGGCCACTCCTCACGTCGATGGCATCGACGAGGTACCCGAACTGGCACTCGATGAACCGGCCATTGACTTACCGCCGGGCGCTGCCTCTGAGCAGGTACCGGATGAGTCGATTGAGAATGACGTTCACTAGACTGGCCCGCAGCAAACCTTACATTTGGGCAAACAAACAGCACGGGAGAATCCGACCTGTAGTAGGTTGAGAAACTGACGTGTTTCGCCGCGCTGAGCGGTCAGTCATCATGCCTTCTAACGATGCCCCTGCCTTTGACGGTCCCGCTTTCTTGCAGCAGCTGATTGACCGTCAGTCCCTCAGCCGCCAGCAGGCCGAGCAGCTAATGACGGGCTGGCTAACTGAGTCTATCGATCCAATCTTGTCGGGCGCAATTCTGGCAGCGCTACAGTCCAAGGGTTTCTCAGCCGACGAGCTGGCGGGCATGGCTCGGGTACTGCAAGGGCAGTCGCTAGGTGGCATGACGGCAGATGCCTCGCTGCCGTCCCCCCGAATCGACACCTGCGGGACCGGTGGCGATGGCGCAGGCACGTTCAATATTTCTACAGCTGTTACCTTTGTCGCCGCTGCAGCAGGTATTCCTGTGGCCAAGCATGGCAATCGCTCTGCCTCCAGTAAGGTTGGCTCTGCCGATGTGTTGGAAGCGTTGGGCGTTAACCTCAGCGCCCCACCGGAACAGGCAAAAGCGGCCTTGCAGGAAGTGGGCGTCACGTTCCTGTTTGCCCGGGGTTGGCATCCGGCCATGAAAGCCGTTGCCCCGATTCGCGGCACCCTCAAAGTCCGAACGGTATTTAACCTACTCGGTCCCCTAGTCAACCCGCTGCGGCCTACGGGTCAGGTCATCGGTGTGTTTGACCCGGCGGTGCTGATGACGATGGCTGGAGCGCTCAACCAGCTGGGCATTGAGCAGGCTATGGTGCTGCACGGCCGCGATCGCTTGGACGAAGCGGGCCTCAACAAAGAAACCGACATCGCCGTCCTATCGGGCGGCACGGTATCGGCAGAAGTCCTCGCTCCCAGCACGTTGGGGCTAGCGCAAGCCGACGTCAGCGCGCTCAAAGGCGGCGACATTGACGAGAATATTGCGATTATGCGCAATGTCCTGCAAGGCAAGGGGACCCAGGCCCAACAGGATGCTGTTGCACTCAACGCCGCGCTGGCGTTCAAGGTGGGTGAACGGACACAAGGCGAATCGTTTCAAGCCCACTGCCAGGACGGCCTCAACCAGGCCCAAGAGATTCTCAAAAGCGGAGCGGCCTGGGAAAAGTTAGAGCAGCTCGTGGCTTTTCTGAAGGCGTGAGGGCCTGAAAGCGTGAGGGAGCGTCACTGGAAGCGTATTCATATTTGACACGGGGAAGGAAGAATAGAGGCGTATTCATATTTGACACGGGGAAGGGAGAAAGGAGAAGGGGGAAAGGAGAAGGG
>CAWUKV010000182.1:0-11162 GCA_963923025.1 uncultured bacterium | reverse complement strand
ATGACAAGTTTTGAGATAGAGGCTTCTTGTATAGGTACAATTCCCGACCTGCCTTGCAACAACAGGGTAAACGCGGAAACCCTAGCCCAAACTTAATGAAGCGCTTGTATATCTGAAGAATACGTAGACTCTCGCCACTTTTGCTACCAACAGCCCAGCATCGGCATTAATAGGGTTGTTCTAAGTTCGCTGCCAGAGCTTCACATCCAGCGGGCTAAATTTTGTCGAGGCTTTATAGAACTGACGCCTCAGTTAATACACTGTTAGGAAGGCTGAAGGGAAAGTCGACAAAAAGTTCCCGACAGGTTAATTAGTATGAGTCCGAGCCCCATCCAAGGGTCGATTTAGCCCGCTATCAGTCAACGACACACGACGACATCTCAGGTTAGACGCATTGAACAAGGTTTATTTCTACATTCCGGGCAGCAAGCTACCCAACGCCCTACCAAAAGCGGCTGAGGGGTTCTGGCATTGGCAGAACGCACACCAAGGTCGCTACCGTCGCGGTCGCTTCAACTGGACGCTGCAAGCCTACCTCCACCTCAAAGATGCTGGGGTCCCTTGCGAGCTCACCGGCAGTTTCCCAGACACGGGCATTGTGATTGTCCATCGAGACTTCCTGCCGTCCTATCGTCAGCCCAGCCTGCAACAGCTCATCGTCTGCATTCAGGCCGACCGGCAGCGGCATCCCTATGCCCAAATCCATATTGTCCAGAATGAGCAGGACGCTTCCGAAAGTCAGGCTGTTGTATGCCAACGCCCTCTAGCACGGGGACGCTACCACATCAAGCTCTGGCGTCAGCCCGACCTAATCCCCCGCGACCCCAACCGAGGCAACCTGTTCAAGACCGTCGCCTACTTTGGCCTACAAGAGAGTCTGGCAGACGAGCTCAAGTCACCGGACTGGTCGCGAGCCCTCAGAGCACTAGGTCTCGAATGGCGCATCGTCCCCCCCGAGAGCTGGCACGATTACAGTCAAGCTGACGCGGTGCTGTCTGCCCGCAGCTTTCAGTACAGCGGTCGCTACCTATACAAACCCCCCTCAAAGCTCATCAACGCCTGGCACGCTGGGGTACCCGCTGTCCTAGCTGCAGAGTCTGGTTTCCAAGCCGAGCGGTGTAGCGACCTCGACTACATCGAATTCTCAACCCAGCTTGAAGCGCTAGCCGCCCTCGAAAAACTCAAGCAGCAGCCCAAGCTAAGAACTGCAATGGTGAAAAACGGCCACCAGCGTGCCGAAGCAACCCAAACAGCCAATCTTGTTGAGGATTGGAAAACCTTCCTGTCTGACGTGGCTGAACCCGCCTACGAAAACTGGTGCCGTCTGCCTGCCTACCAGAAGACCTTTTTCCTACAGCGTCAGCGCATTCAAGACAAGCTTGTTGAGACTTACCAAATGACCCGCCAGCAGCTTACCCCGTCGTCACAGGCACTCGATCCGACGCTGGATCCGGTTCACTTGCAGTAGGGAAATAGAAGGAGAAGAGCAGAAGGCAAAATTTTCCCGGCTTCTATCTCCTCAATTCTGTCTCCTTACTCCTCTCTTCTAACTCCTCACTCCTGCCTTCTCCCATTTAAGTTCTAGAAAACTGTTGCTGCATGGCCCGCTTCATGTTGGCAATGGGGCTGCGGCGGATCGCTTCAGTAATTTGTGTGGGTGCTAGTCTTAGGGTACGGCGCAGGTGAGTAACGGCCAGCTCCTGTGGAGTGCAGTCTGCGATCGCAGGTCGAATCGGCACTTGTACTGGGGTAATACTTTCTGTGGCGGTGATCGGTTTAACCTGGTCAATTAAATCACGCCGAGTCCCAACAAAGTGTCCCGCTACTAAATCTTGGGTTAACAGTTCTGGTCGGTTGACCACAGCAACCATGCTTGGATCCCACAGCTGATAACCGATGCGCTTACCCAGTGCGGCATAACAGGTTTGTTCTGCCCAGGACGCGACGTAGCGATAGCCCTGTCCCTTACTGAGGAACCACTCCACAAAGTCCAGGTCGTAGGCCGACTTTTGAATGACCATCAGCCCGGTGTTGATCTTCTTGGGTAGCGAGATCTTGTCGTGTCCGGTTAAGTGCCACGGCCTCACCGAATAGGAAGACGCGCCGTCGGCCATAAACAGTGCCGCCGTTCGCGAGTCGGGCAGTGAGAAAAACTGACTAACGGGCTTCATAAACAGCACATCGCTGTCACAGTAGATGATGTGCGTATCGCTAAAGGCGGGAATGTCCAGCAGCTTTAGGGCCAAGGGATGTTCGTAGCGGTACTGGCGCGCATGGGGATATTGACTCAGCAACGCATTCATCCGCTCGTCGGCCTCGGCCCGGCGCACCACACGTGCGCCAGGGAGGTTCGTCTGCAACGTCTCCACATCGTCTGCCGTCAGCGAACCATCGTCGTGCAGAACCAAGGCAATCGGCTGCTCTGAGTAGGCCAGTAGCGACCCCAGGCAGCGACTGGCAATACCCACATGTCGGTGACACAACAGGTTATGAACTTGAACGGACGCACGTGTTGAAGTGGTATCCATAGCGGGTGCAGATATAGGTATAGATAGACGTTATCGATAAAACGAGTCAGGTCCGTCGGTGCTGCTGGCGATGGACCTGCAGTCAAGTTACGCTTCGAGCAGCTGCCGGTAAACCGCGGCCATATCTGCGGCTTCGGCCTGCATACGGCGGACAGGCTGAATGCCCTGTTTGAGCTGATTTAGATAGGGGCGATTGGTTGCAAGTTTCGCGATCGCATCCGCCCAGGCTTGCACGTCCGTTGGTTCAATCAGGAGCCCATCTTTACCATCGCGAATCAGCTCAGGAATGCCGCCCATATCGGAGCCCAGCACAGGCAAACGGCAGGCGTGGGCCTCTAGCACCACCATCGGCCGCACGTCGAACCACTGGGCCGGTGCAGCCAGCACATCATACTGAGAAAGCTGGTCCGCCAGTTCTCCCCGCTCTAGCTTGGGCAAAATCCGAATACGCGAGGAGTCTTGAATACTATCCCGGACGGTCTGTTCGTAATGCTCGTCGTTGGGGACGCCGTGGATAGTCAGCTCCACAGGGACTGTCTCAGGCAAGCGGTTGATCGCGTCTACCAGAATGTGAATCCCCTTAGCACGATTCCAGCGGCCCAAAAAGACAATTTTGAGAGGACCGTCAGTCCGGTGCGGCACAGCTGGAGCCTGGGGGAAATATTCGGGTAGCCCAGTTCGCAGCATCACCAGCTTGTCTTTAGGGACGCCGTTGTCAACAAACATGCTGTACAGCAGCTCGCTGAGCATCACAATTCGGTCAGCCTGTTCGGCCATATCTAGCAGGCTGCGGCGACGGGCCTCGATGAAGCTAGGGGTAGTGGTGGCTCGAACCGGAGCCGTTTTTTGTCCAGGGACGGCGGTGGGCTGGTACACAGACGCAGGCAGCGGCAGCTTGGCCCAAACTGAGGCCGGTACCTGACCCAGTGCCTTCAGGGCTGCACCGGGCACTGAGCCAGCGTTAGCTTCGCAGCAGCGTGTACACCGCACTACATCGATCTTGCCGTCACAGGGTATTTCGTTGTTTCGCATCAGTGTTTGCCGCTGGCACAGCGCCTGAGGCAACCGGATAGACACAAGCGTTTTCAGGCCCAGCTGCTTGGCATAGCGCAAATGCGGCAATCCACAACCGGGCGACCACTGGTGCTGATGGTAAATATCAGCGGATTGGCCCTCTAGCCACTGAGCAAATTGGTCAAAGCCTGGATGAGTAAACGCACCGTGGTTGGGCTCTTGAGGAAAAGACGGAGGCACCGGATAGCGGAAAACCTGGGTGCCTTGGTAGGGGTAGTTGTCAGCATGGGGCTGAGTCCAGGCTGCGGCAATTTGACTGCTGATACCGTGCTGTTTGAGGAGAGGTAACAGCTCACTCAACCGCATTTGAATGCCGCCACAGTCCTCAGGAAAATAGCGGGCAACTGCATGGACGGCCTTAACTGTCTTAACCGTTTGAGGGACGGCTACTGTTGTCATAGAAGGAGCAGGCATAAGCAAAGAAAAATATAAGGAGTTTGGAACAGATAACGGCGTGGTTTAGGTCAATACAGTCGGAACAGAGAGCACATTGCTAGCGTCCAGATAACAAACAGCCAGATGTAGGACATCACAATTCGTTGCCTAGTTTCATTTGTTACTTGACCACAAAGAACAACTCTGGCACTAGCCCGATAGGGTGAGTAGCCGTAGGTTTCCTCGAAGAGAGCCTGTCAGGCAGGGTGCATCTGGGCGTAACGATTTTATGCTCACGGGACCAATCAAAAGCATCAGCCGTGGAGCGCGGTAATTGAACCTACAAGTTGTTTACGGAAAGCGCTGATTGCGATGGATCAGATCGTAATACGACTCTGACAATAAGAGATTGATTTGAGCTAAACAGGGTTGGGGCTGACCGATAACGCTCGGAGGTAGAGCCTGAAGAATTTCCGATTCTTAAAGTAGCTCTCAAAATCTAATACATCCGCAGTGCTGAACGTCGCTTTGAGGTGGCACATTCGATAGATTGACAAACAAGCGTAAAGGTTTGGTGAATCCTCCTCCATATGATAAATACTGAGAAGTCTAAGGGGTGACACTCCGTAGGCGCTGACAAAATGTCTGCCAGCGAGACCCAAAGCTTTGTTAGCAAAAAGTACGCGGGCATATGCTGAAGTTCCTCTAGGGCTGGCCCCTTGAGCATCATCCAGAGATTAGGGGTACTCTATCGCCGAACATACTGCGTAATATCACTGACTGAGATAATGTTGTCAGCATAAAGCATCTAGAACAAATCGTGTGTGTAAAACCCAAGAACGCAAAGCGTAGTATAAATCTTACCTTGTCATTCCAATCATACTTAGTCCCTAGACCTTGGAGCCGAAAAAGACAGCATAATAAGATAGGTAGAACGGCTAACAGCAGGTACAAACTTCGCTGTTTCAGCAGCTGTTTCGCCCATGTCCGAGGCGCTGTATCTGTTGTTTTGACATTTCTTTGGCATTCACTGCCGTAGCATCTCCGCTGCAATAATGGTACGAAACGTTATGAACAGAGGTTAAGGATTGAGCCTACGCACTTTCAGGGTTCTGAGTAATAGTAACCCTCTTTCTTTTGCGGCTGTCCCCGTAGATTCTCGTAAATGTTTTGAAGAGGTTCTAGATTTTCACATCCTGTTGTGAAGCTTGTGTAAGCCTTACCCTAGGTTCCTGATCGGGACGCTAGGGTGTGGTCACTTAGGTGAGCTATCGCCACAAATAAAACTAATAAAACTAAGTGCCGTGAAACTGAGTATCGTGAAATAGTGCTGAAATTTTCCACCAGCAGATTTGGCCAGTCGTCCAGCGGTCGCTGGACATTGTTGCTCAACGCCGTCTGCATTGGCTTTCTAGGTGCGATCGCACTCTACATTAAGTCTGCGGGTCTGTTTGATACAACCCATCACCATGTCCGAGTCGAGTTGCTAAGCCGTCTGTTCGAAGAAAGTTTTTTACCCAGTCAGCCCTACCTGGGACTGTTAGCCAGCGTTTCTGACATTCTATGGTGTACAGCAGCGGTCACCTGTTGGCTGACCTATCTGCTGCTCAGGCCCTTGCAGCATCCCCTGCGGGCCTACCTGCTGTTTTCAGCAGTATTACTCAGCCTGTTTTTGCTAGACGATGTCTTCCGCCTAACCCTGATTCTGGCCCTACTAGCTCACATTCCCAAACTAGTCATGTACAGCCTGTACGGTACAGCGACCCTGACTTACGCCCTCTGCTTTCGCAAGACACTAGCTCAAACGCCCTATCCGCTGCTGCTAGTCGCTGTTGGGTTACTGGTAGTATCTGCCCTTGCCGATGTGGTTCACCTACCCGGCAGCGGAACCCCCATCCTGATGGAAGACGGCACTAAACTACTCGGCATTTTGAATATCAGCCTGTACTTTTATCAGGTCTGCCGCGACGAGCTTTGGCAGGCAATGCGCCATTCAGGATCGACATTAACCTAGCGATGGCTTTGGTACCAGCTGCCAAAGCTTGGGCTGGTAGGGCGATCGCTCTGGCATAAACCGAAGTTCAAGGTCGTAGCGCTGAGACACATGGGCGACAAGCGCATCCGACGGTCGATACAGAAAAAGCGTGCCTGCCTGGGGCAGTTTTTCTAACGGAAGATTGGCTCTGACCTCAACAGCCTGGCGGCAGGTGCGGCACTTAGGTTGCACCCAAAGCTGGACATCACCCTTAAGCTGATGGCACAGCGCTAAAATCATCCCCGAAATGGCATCACTGATGACGACAGGCTGCTGACTTTGATTAACAATCTGAGCCACTTGGGGATCGTAATAACCGCTGCTTTTGTTCCACCAGCTGGGAGCAGCGGCAATGGCAACATTAGACCCCACCGCGCCGCAGATCAACCAAACTGCCAGCCCAATACCCATGCGCCGCTGCCAGATACGCCTAGCTTGAATCCAGGTAGCTAGCCAGTAAGCCATAACCATGGTAACGGCAAGGTAGCTGGGCATAAAATAGCGGGCCACGAGCGATCGCTGCCCCCCCAAAAGCAGATCGGGGATCACCAGCGCAGCAATGTTGACGCTCGCTAACAGGGTCAGAAAGACAAACACCCGTCGAGGCAACCGCCGATAGGCAATGCCAAAAGCGCAGATCACCACCATGCCGTATAGCGGGACCAGCGCAATCAGCTGATTGCGCTCACCTAGACTGGCGTTAAAGTCAATAAAGCAGCGGCTCAGGTTAAGCAGCCAGGACTTGGCCATGTAGCTCAGCGGCAAGCTATCTCCAGCGGTATGACTTGTCGTAGTCTGCACAACACCCCATCCCTGAGCTAGGGTCCATAGCCAGGGTGAAAATCCAATTAAGCTAGCAGTCAGCGCCAAACTATAGGCCCGCCAACCCCGGCGCAAGACGATAATGTACAGCAGATGAGCAACCAGAACAAACCCAAAGAAGAGATGGGTATACAGCCCTAAAGTTAAGAACACGCTGTACAACGTCCAATCACTCCGACGGCGCGACTGCTGTGCTCGGACCAAAAACATACTGGCGGCCACCGACAAAAGAAAAAACAAGCTGTACTGCCTTGCTTCCTGGGCATAGAGCATCTGTAGCGGCGATGCTGCCGTTAGCAGGATCGCCCATAGGCCCACTGCTGGCGTTGGAAATAGTGCCCGACAAAGACCGTACAAAAATGGCAGACTAAGCAAACTGAGCATGGCAGAAAACCCCCGCCGAGCGGCCACGCTGTCACCGAAACTAGCGGACCAAACCTGATTAAGCCCATAATAGAGCGGCGGGTGCTGAGGATTGTTGACCACTAATGCCCGAACCGTATCGGCCATAGTCGAGTCTGCCTTTGTCGTCTGAAAACGTGATAACTCAGCCACGGTTGTCGGCTGCTCAAAGGTTGTCGTTTCAGCGACTTCCTCTTCCAGATAACCAGATATCCGGAGTGCGCCCATGGTCTCGTCATACCAGAAAGGTTTTGTATCCAGGTGACTGAATCGCAAGACCAGACAGAGCAGCAGCGCAGCAAAAATTACCCCTCGCAGGGGGTAAGCCGTTAGTCTTTTCATAGAAACACACCACTAGCGGCGGTTAGGAGAAGACCGCCGAGATTTTTAATAGAAGATTAGTCAGATCTGACTGTGGGATATCGGTAAAGCAATCTTTGTTGCGACTAGTCCTTGACTGCATCTAGAACTAGAGCGCCTCCTAAAGAAAACTCCATGCTTCAACCCACAGCAGCCTTAGATCCCTCAGGACAGGGCTACCAGTTTCCTTAGGTTCATGTCGTTTTTCGTAGAATCCGCGCGGAGACGTATAGCAGCCGCCAGTGACCTTAGGACAAGGCTACGACAACCTATGGTTGTGTGCTGAGCAGGATAGCCTTACTCGGTGTCCTAACCGATATGGCACTAGCCATATCGTCCCCACTTTCTCAAAAAAAGCCGCTTATTAGGAAAGATTGTATGGTCCTACAGATGTATCACAATGAAGAGAGGTGACGTTTGGAACAATCTTGTTGTATGTATCTCAAAACTTCATAGAACGCTTATACGTTTTCCCTAGACCATGAGAGTCTCCTATGCATTGACATCCCATCAGTCTAGCCGACGGGACTGACAACAGTTTTTGAGATCTTCAACAACACCGACAGTATGACGCGGCTTTGGGCTAGCAACGTGGGATCGTACCGAATAGCACGGGTAAGGCATCTTGCTGTCTGCCAACCCTGGGCCGGCCCCTTTGGTCCTTCCAATGCCTTAAAGGTAAGGTATTTGTAGAGCCGGGCCAGACTTTTACGACGTAGCGGCTGTAGGGCAGCAGGCGCAGCGGCAAAAGCACGATCCAAAACCTTCCGGCATTCTCGCTCCTGCCGAATAACATTGGACGACATGGAATTCACCCGACGATACAGCACCTGCGCCGCTGGCACGGGTACAAACTCGTACTGCTGTGCCAGTCGTAGCCACATATCCCAGTCTTCGGCAGCGGTTAATGTTTCGTCAAACCCACCAACCTGTTCCAATGCCTCTCGACGGATCAGGACGTTGGATCCGCTTTCGATAAAATTTAGCGTTAGCAACTCCGAGAAAACCTGCCCCGTCGCGCTAACGTGGGTACCCGACTGAAGAAACTCACCGTCCGCATCAATATAGTCGGTCCAGCTGTAGGCCACTGCCGCAGTCGGTAACTGCTCCAGGGCCGCGACCTGCCGAGCCAGCTTATCCGAGGTCCAAAGGTCATCAGCATCTAAAAAGCTAATGTAAGTTCCAGTCGCCAGCCGCATCCCCCGGTTCCGGCTAGCGGCCAAACCCTTATTAGGGTAGTGGTGGACGTGGAGGCGGTCGTCTTGAACAGTCGCCAACAAATCGGCGGTGCCGTCCGTGGACCCGTCATTAACCACAATAAGTTCAAAATTTGTCAGCGTTTGAGTTAGAACCGAATCCAGCGTGGCCTGTAGAGTAGATTCGCCGTTGTAAACCGGGATAACAACTGAGACCAACGGCATATCAATGGGGTCCTACCGAATTTGAGAGTAACGGATCGGCAGATGGTGCCGTACTCGGGACAGATGATGACGAGACGGGCTGACGCAGCAAGTCCTGCGTCAGTGGGATTTGACCTATCCCCTGGGGAATTACGCCTTGGGAAGGCTGGAGATTCTGAGTGGACGCAGCACCGCCCACCTCTGACAGGGTATACAGGGGTCGGTTTTTGACCTCTTCGTAGATACGCCCAATGTATTCGCCTAGAATGCCCACGCTGACAAGCTGCACAGCACCGAGGAAGAACACCGCCATCAAAATAACGGTAAAGCCCGTGACTGGAGAGTTTGGCTGGGCCAAACGCCAGTAAAGCACCAGCACGGCCATCAGTAAGGCCGCGACCGCAGAAAATAGCCCCACATACATCGACAGCTGGAGGGGCACTCGAGAGAAGGCTATCAAGCTATTGATGGCCAACGCCAGCGACTTGCGAAAGGTATATTTGACATCCCCCGCAAACCTCGGGTCTCGCTCGAAGGGGATTGCCGTTTGGCGGAAACCTAACCAAGCTCGCAGACCACGAATATAGCGGTTTCGCTCGGGCATGCGGTTGAGCAAGTCGACAATTTTCCGATCCATCAGGCAAAAGTCACCGGTATCGTTGGGGATGTCCACATCGGCCAGCCGGTTCAGCACACGGTAGAACAGGTAGGCACAGGAACGCTTGAACCAACTTTCTTTACGGCGACGGACTCGCTGGGCATAGACCACCTGATAGCCCGCCTGCCACTGCTTCACCATATCCAGAATCAGCTCGGGCGGGTCCTGCAAGTCGGCATCCAGAACCGCCACCGCCTGCCCCCTGGCAAAATTTAGGCCTGCGGTCACCGCCACCTGATGACCAAAATTACGGGCCAAACTGAGGTAACAAATCCGGGCATCGCGCTGGGCCAGGTCTCGCATTATGTCCAAGGAGCGATCGTGGCTACCATCGTTAACCAAAATCAGCTCGACCGGCTCAGCCAAGTCAGCCATGACACCGCACAGCCGTCGATAGAGCTCGGGCAGCGTCTGCTCTTCGTTGTAGATCGGAACAATCAGAGAGTAGGTCGGCAGCACAGTTACATCTCCTCGTGGGTGTAGATACGGGCAATGGGATAAGTACTTGGGTGTAGTAGACGATCAGCATCTGCACTGGCACCAGGACGCAACCAAACTCGAACCGTTGTTGGGGTCTGCTGGCCAAGCGACAGGTCATGGGCTCGCCAATCGGACAGAGCAGTCGCTGCTCCCTCAGCGAAGGCGGCATTTAGGGCATTGTTGTCGTGGTCCCAGGTAGGAACAGTGATGACGATATCTTGCTCTACCGCTGCCGAGATCAGGTCATCGGTCGTACGGGTCTCACTCGAAAACTGCCAGAGCGGTTCGACCGTGACATTTTCACCGGCTTTCACCCAAGGGAACCGAATCTGAGTTGGGGTTAGGCTCCCCCCACCCCCCAGGTACACAATGCTGGGGCGCATCAACCCTTGCTCGTCAGCTAGCTCCTTCAGCGAGGACCAGTTCCACAGGTCGCTACGGCGCATCACAGAGGTGGGGTTACCCCAGTTCAGCGCTACTGAGGCAGCATCACCGGTCTTGTAGAGCGGGTTACCAAGGTCAGGCATCACCAGCACCCAGCTCTGAAACCCAACTAGGGCTACAGCACTCAGCATCAGCCAGCGACGTGTGGTCCAGCCCGTTGCTGCTGCCAACACCCCAATGGCGACAACAAACGGAATCATCGAACCAGTGATCAGTCGTGGATTGTGATTGCTGCCCACCCAAGACAATGCTGGGGTTGCCAGCGCCCCCACCCAGCAGACCCAAAGGGCACTGGACTGGCTAGACGATAGAAGCGGAACGCGGTGTTGCCGTAGGCGACGGTGTAACAGGGCGCTGATCACCACAGCAACTACAAAGCAAAACATTGCCGGACCCAGCACCGTTTGGTAGAGCATATACAGCCAATTGAGCCAGGTCACAGGGTCCGTTCTAGGACCTAACGAATGATCAACATAGTTACCAGAGAACAACGCGTAGGAGAGGGCAGCCCGAAAGTTAAACGCCCACCAGGGCAACATCACCAGCAGCCCATCCGACAAGCACCTGACCTTTGAAACCTCGAT
>CAWUKV010000181.1:0-11180 GCA_963923025.1 uncultured bacterium | reverse complement strand
GCCCTGGGCATGCATGGTTCCGTTTAATTATGGCTAGCTACTTATCATTTTGATTTGTTTATTGCTTATTTCAGTGGTCAATCCTGAAACTTCAAGAATGTGGGCTCTTTGATACAACGCATACAGCACGGTCCGAATGCATGAACGGATTTGGTTACAAACGCATCGTTATAAGTATTCACCGTTAGGGATAAGCCTCTCGGAAGTGTCCAGCAATCTGTGGGGTGAGCGTCTCGCCCGCCCGGTGAAAGGGCGGCCAAGATGGCCATCCTACGGGAATCCTGACGGTCTTTGCTAATTTTTCTGATGTCTAAAATGCACAAAAATTTGAACACTCCCGCCTCTCCCAGCCCTTCACCATGCCAAGTGCAACAGATACATACCTTTGGCAATTCCTTCAATCAACGACGCTGCTTTCCGCACTGTTCACAGCACGAGTTGGTCGCCTGATTTTTGTACTACGATGTGTTACGTTAGTCTATGGAATAACGGTCGTAAATCAACCATGAAGACTTACGTCACCGTTTAAGACATCCTCTAAAGTCCGACTGCCATTCAATCCCTTCACCACGGCTCACCGTACTCACAAAGGAATAATATCAGCGTTTTAGTTAGTCGCCTCTGTATGCTTCTGCTATAGGAATTTTTCAGGTTCCTTAGCCTCGATAACAAATCTTCTGGTAAGACGTTTAGTAGCTCTATCACCTGGGCCTTTACAGTTTTTTGCTCTATCTTGATATCAGATCGCTCTAGGGTCAGTACGCTATTACGCTCATCCGCTGCATCTCCAAAACCTTGCCCATCAATGATCCAGGCAGTCAAGATCGCACCTGCTTGTTTACTTTGCCTGGCAGCGATCGCAGTGCCCACATCCGCCCATCTGCTCTGCCTCTGCCTCACAGCCAAACGCCCGCAGCAGCCCCTGCCACCGGCAGCCCTTGCCATACAAAAAACGAGCCATCTCCTTCTGTGCCTGTGTATCGCCTGAATCCTTGGCCTGTCTACCTTTCTTATCGATTCGATAGTTGAACGGATCGGTCCAGTCCAGCTGCCCTGAAGCGTGCAAGATGGCTAAGGCTGTTGGAGCCTGACGATGCTGTTTGGCGATGTCTAAAATGTTTCCCTGCTCAGGGAGCTGCCGCATAAACTGCCGGGCCTGACGGATTTGTTGCTGTTGTCGCTGGACAAAAAACTGTTGCCGCTGGCGATCTGACGCATCAAACCAGCCGGTTCTCTCACTCACCAGCGTCAGTGCATCGGCCCGCTTGCCATCTCGTCCACCCCGACCCACCTCTTGAATGTATTCACTCAACAGTCCTGGGGCCTGGTAGTGGACCACAAAGCGAACGTCTGGCTTGTTGATGCCCATGCCAAAGGCGCTGGTACAGACAACGATGGGCGTTTTCCCGGCTATCCAATCGGTTTCGATTCGTCGTCGCTGGGCTGCAACTAGCCCGGCATGGTAGGCCAAGCTTTGATGCCCCAGTCGCGTCAGATCTGCCGCCAGCGTTTCTGCAACTTGACGGGTGCGCACGTAAACCAGACCAGACTGCCGCGGAAAGCGCTGAATGAACTGCACCAGTGCCCGCTGCCGCCCTCTCGGTGTCCATACCGTTTTGACGGCCAGGTGTAGGTTACTTCGGTAGGGGCTCAGGCACACCCGAAGCGGATCTGACAGGCCCAGTACCGTGCTCAACGTCTGTTGTGCAGCGGGGTTGGCAGTTGCGGTAAACGCAGCGACGGGTAGCCGGGTGCCGGGTGGCTTGCGTTGCAGCAGTGCCGAACGAACGGCTCCGAGCCGCCGGTAAGCGGGACGAAAGGTTTCTCCCCACTGCACCAGGCAGTGTGCCTCATCTAAAATCAGACCGTTTAGTTTCACCTGCGGCTGGCACAGGACCTCCCACACTGAAGGACTTAACAACGTTTCGGGTGATAGGTACAGCAGCCGCAGCCGATTCTGCGCCACTGCTTGCAGCGTACGCCGTTTCTGAAAACGGTCTAAGTCGCCGTGGATTACCGCTGCGGGCAGGTCTCGCTCTCGCAGCTCGGCTACCTGATTCTCCATGAGAGCAACCAGCGGCGAGACCACCAGGGTGGTGCCCGACTGGAGCAGCGCGGGCAGCTGAAAGCAAAGGGATTTACCCGCACCAGTCGGCAAAATCGCCAACAGGTCCCGCTGATTCAAGATGGATTGAATGATCGTGTCTTGCGGTGGCCTAAAGGTGTCGTAGCCCCAGATTTTCCGAAAGGTGGCTTCAACTTTTGCCCAGGCGGGCGGGGCACTGGCAACCATACACAATTTCCCGTAGTTAGGGTTATTGTGCCCGTAAAAAAAGAGACACTCTGACTGAGTGTCTCTACATAGAAAAACTTTGTTCTGTTGATACGTTGGGTCGGTAGCGTTTAGCGTCCGCCGAGGTTGTAGCCCAGCCCCAGCTGAATGCCAAAGGCAGAGTCGTTAAAGATGCTCAGGTTGGCCTGGCCGTTGATAGTAAACTGACGCGAAATGGGCAGGTCAACCCCCGCACTAATCAGTCCGCTAAGGTCCGAATCGTCACCAGTAGAGACAGTAACGCCGCCGCCCACATAGGGGACTAGCGTTGTCGGACCCACATCAACACTGGTGCTGTTGAAGTTGTAGGTCACCGGAATAAGGATGGCAGTGGTATCTGAAAAGATGGCAGACGGACGGATGGACAGGTTCTCGGTAAACGAGTACTTGCTGATCACGGCAAAGCCAAAGTCGCCAACGGCATTCTCGTTATCGTTGAAGCCAATGTTGCCGCCTAGACCAACGAAATGCGGGGCAACGCGGACACCGTCCCCGCGACGGCGCTGGGCCAATTCAATCGGTTCTGTGCCCAGTTCCTCTGCGGCAATGGCAGCGGGCATCTCAGTCGGCATCTCAGTCAATGTCTCAGTTGCAGATGCGTCTACTGAAGTTTCTTGAGCTGCAACCGGTAGCTGCAAGCTCAGGCCGACGAGTAGAGCCAGACTAGAGACCCCGGCAAATTGCTTAATCATTGGTGTTTCACTCCTCAAACAGGGTTTTGCGCTAGCCAATGGCCACCGTTTATCCCAATTATCGTCAGCGATTCTAGCACTCACTTATTCCACCTAGAGATATAAATCATCACTGAATCGGATGCATTAGCGCACAATGGCCGGACGTTGGGTGATGGATGTCTACAGAATGGGATGACAAAGGGCATAGAAACCAGTGAGCTGGACTATGCCGATTCGGCAATCGCAGGCACCGCGTTCAGAATCTGCTCAGAGATGAACGGCAGAATCTGAGTCTTGTCTTGGGGGGATTGCCCTTCTGTGAACACCACCAGTAGATAGGGCAAATGGCCGTCACACTCGATGTAGGCGGCATCGTGATGGACACGGCTGGTCCATCCAGCCTTGGACCACAGGTTGGCGGAGCTGGGTAAAGTCGCGCCTAAGAAGCGGGTAATCGGGTTTTCGGCCTCGTCGCGTAGGGCTTTATCCGTCAGGTCCCTATTCATCAGACGCATCATGGTCTGCGATCGCTCCGCCGTCACTGAGACGCCCCCCACAATACTGTGAATCAATCGAGCCACGGCATTGGTGGTCAGCATGTTGCGATTGTCGTAGGACGGGCCTAAAAACTCCCGCTCTCGTCCGTAGGGGCCATCGCACCAAGTCTTTTGGTTAACGTTGATGGTGCTGAGTTCCGGCCACTGGAGGGAGGCAATGTAGCGATTGACTAGGTCCCGCTGCTGTTTCCAGGTTTCAAAGGGGCCGGTCGGCAGCTCAGGCCCGCTGGTCGTGCCGGTTAGCGCATCGACAACGTAGCTGGTCGCGTCGTTGCTAGAGTCGACGATCATGTCGGTCATAGCCCGCTCTAGCTCAGCACTGGGCTGGAGCATGCCGCGCTCTAGCCACTCCTGTAGGGCCACCAGATAAAACAATTTGACGACACTGGCCGGGTAGATGCGCTCGACGCCTCGGTAACTGGCACCAGGAGGACGCTGCTCCCAGAACGTTGTTGGGTTTAGCGCGCCGCCAGTGTTGATGGCAAAAGGGGCCGGGTAGCACACCCAGGTCACCGCAATCTGGTTATTGGCCAGGTTAGGAAATTTTGCCCAGGCAGCGTCTAGAACCGTGTCTAGCTTGGCTTGTAGATCGGTATCGGCCTGGAAGAACAGAGAGGTCACGGGCAGGGTTAGGAGCGCAACCGTAGGATTATGCCATACTCCCACGAAGCCCCTTAGACCAAGGCTGCCTAGCCTGCCTAGACAAAACCCAAATCGGTACCGGTACCTGCATGGACTCTGGCCAGCTGCTCGTACTTTTTGGCGTGTTCAATCAGGTCTGCGGATTCTGCCTCGGATAGGGGGCGAAAGATTTTGCCAGGGATGCCAACAACCAGGGAGCCCGGTGGCACATTGCGGTTGACGACGGCTCCAGCCCCTACCATGCTGCCTGCACCGATCCGGACCTTGTTGAGAATAATTGCCCCAATGCCGATCAGGCATCCCCGTTCGATGTGGGCACTGTGAATCACGGCCCGATGCCCCACCGTCACGTAGTCTTCCAGGACGGTAGGCAGGTGCGGATCGCCGTGGAGAACAGCCCCATCCTGGATGTTGCTGCTTTTGCCGATTTCCACAACATCGACATCCCCACGCACTACAGCGCCGTACCAGACGCTGGCCCCTTTACCCAGGCGCACATCGCCAATCACCGTGGCGTTGGGGGCAATAAACGCTGCCTGGGAGAGGTCTGGTGCAGGCCAGAACTGGCTCGGTGCAGTCAGGAGCGGTTGCGGGTCTGAAGGCATAGTGAAAATTTCAAGAAATGCTGAACGGGAAAACCAAGGAAATCCGTAACAATCGGCCTGTCTATTTTTGTCCAGAGTATAATGATCGTACCTTTTTCAGATGCGCTTGCTGTACGGCTGCGCTCCTAGACTGCCCGATTAGACTGTCGTTTTAGGCCATCACCGGCACGGACGGTCAACCCCTAAGACATCTTCCCTTACTGGACCCCCTTACTGGAGACGACCGGCCTGACATGTTAGACATGCTCAACTCTGCCTCGCAATATCCAATCTTTGGCCCCGAGATTCAGTGTCCGCACTGTCGTCAGGTGATTCCCGCTCTCACGTTAACCGACAGCTATCTGTGTTCTCGCCACGGTGCGTTTGAGGCCGACCCGGAGTCTCGTACATTGGTCCACGTCCAGTCCGGTCGCAACTGGCGGCAGTGGAATGACGCCTGGTACCGTCAGCATACCCATCCTGACGGCATTCGCTTTGAGATTCATGAGGCGCTAGATCGGCTCTACACCCAGGGCTATCGGGCCACTCGCGTGATCATTGCCGAACGCTACAAAGATTTGGTTCACGCTTACCTGGAGCACAGCTCTCCCTGGCGAGGTCAGGTTGATGCCGCTACGCCCCGACTCTACGGCCTGCCGGTAGCCTTTAGCCCGTCCCCGGAGGCAGAACCGCAGTGGGAAGTGATCAACTTTGACCTAGAAAAAGAGCCCGGCGTACCCACCCATCATCGATATCTCAAGTTTTTTGAGTAAGTTTTTTGAAGTATGGCGGTAGGGCACGATGCACCATGTGTCGATTCGGACGGCTGATATTCATCGCGCGATCGCATTCTACGAACGCTTGGGCTTCACTGTCATAGAGCGATTTACAACGGGCATGACCCTAGCCTGCTGGATGGAGGGCATGGGCGATGTCGGCGGGCGCATTGAGCTAATCCAGATCCCGGAGCCGCACCCTGCCGCAGATGCCTTTGGCGACGAACACTACACGGGCTACTATCACCTCTCCTTTGATCTGACCCAGGCAACAGACAGCCTACCAAGCTGGTTAGCCAACCTAAAGCAGTCCTTCGCACAGGCAGCTGAGCATCAGCCCGATAGCATCCCGTCGCTCAACATTTTGCTGGAGCCGCAGCAGCAGATGATAGGGAATCAGGTCTATGAGGTAACCTTTATTGCAGATGCCGATGGGTTGCCGCTAGAGTTTCTGCGACGTCTGGCCCCGCCCGCCGACTGAGGGGTGCCAGGTTGACTGCTACGCTAGGGCCCGTTAGCTAGGTCCACACCGGCTCGCGTTGGTGGCAGTTTGACCTGTAGCGACCCACACGATGTTTGCCTTTGGTTGAGGACGGTCGGTGAATGAGTAAGGCTCCCGTTCCATTTGCAAATAACTGGGCCTACCTCAAAGTGGAGCTGAGCTGGCTGGAACGGCTCTTGATGCTGGCGGTGACCCGCAAGCGCAAAGAACTGAAGGACATTGGCCGCGTGGCCCACAATCGGGGTGACAAGGTGACCAGCCACTGGTGGCAGGGCCTGATTAGCGTATCGCCCCGAGCCTACGACGAAGGCCCACCCCAAAAAGCTTCGGCAGATAAGTCCCTAGGCTATCAAAAGCAGCTAGAGCTGCGCATTCGCGCCAGTCGCTCCCAGAACATCACACTAGCTTTGCCGCAGCTGCGATCGCAGTTGCGGCTAAGTTTGTTTGAGAAGAACGCCCTGCTGATGGCGCTGGCTTCAGAAGTCAACCTCCGCTACAGCCGCCTGTATCACTTCCTGCAAACCGGCGAAGAAAACCAGCTGGGTACCCTGCCCACGGTTGATCTGATGCTACAGCTGCTGTGTCGAAACGAGGCAGAGCGACGGCTGGCTCTGAAGCTGCTAAGTAGCTCCCAATCGCTGATTCAGCGGCGGGTGCTGCAATCGGTGACGCCTTCGCCTCAAACGCTGCTGGGCAGCTACCTGCAAGTGACGCCAGATTGGGCCCGCTACCTGCTGGCCGATCAGCCCGGACCCGCCCCAGACCTGGCCGAAACGCCAATACCGCCGCTCGTACCACCACCGCTAAAGGCAGTTCCCTCGGTCGACTGGTCGAGGCTGGTGTTGGATGCCGCGCAGGTGCGATCGCTCCAGGCGTTAGCCCAGCAGGTTGAAACCATTTTTGAACAGCGTCAGCCAGGGGTGACGGCGGTACTGGTCGGTGAAGCCAGTACGGGTAAAACCACTGCAGTGGGTGCCCTATCGTCGGAGCTAGGGGAGCGCTTTTACAAAGTGGACCTGACGCAGCAGCCGATGGACCAGTGGCCGCTGCTTCTCCAGCAGCTCACCGCCGAGCGCTACCCCCTGCTGATGGTTTGCGGGGCACAGCGTTGGCTGGGACGGCGGGCAGCTGTGGACTCGGCTGTCCTACAGCAGTGGTGGCATCAGCGGACGGCGGTACCATCGCTAACCCTGTTTACGACCCACTACAGCCACACGGTTTCGGCCCGTTGGCGACAGCGCTTTGACGGTAGTTTTATCTTCTCCCAACCGAATGCCGAACAGCGGCAGCAGCTGTGGCAGCAGGCACTACCCAACGGGCTCAAGGCGGCGCGGGCTCACCACTGGCAGCGTCTAGCTCAGATGCCGATGACCGGAGACCTGCTACAGCGCGTTGCCAAAACAGCGTTGACTCTGGCCGAGAAACCTAGCCTAGACCAGCTTCAGACGGCGCTGCGTCAGCATGGCTGTGACAGGCCGATTAAAAAGACCGATCAAAAGGCTGACAAATAAGCAACCCGTTTCAATCCAACTGGAGGCAGGCAACGAGCTACAGGCTGTCTCTGAGGGGCTGGGCGTCTGCTATGACCAACGACGCTGCTGGCTCTAACCCATCCGGCACATCAGAACGCGCGTCTTCGTCTGCCTGACGTAGCGTATCCAGCTGCTGCCAGACCTGCTGCATCAGGGCATCCAACCCCTGTTGGCTTACTGCTGAAACTAAGAAAATTTGGTCGTGACCGCTGCGGGCCATGAGCTCCTCAGCTACCACATCTTGCTCGTCCGTGGGAACCGCGTCAATTTTATTTAGGGCCAAAATTTGCGGTCGCTGTGCCAGGGTTTCGCTGTAGGCCGTTAGCTCCTGCTGAATGGTGTGATAGTCCGCCACTGGGTCGGTAGCAGTAATGTCTACCAGATGGATCAGCAGTCGGGTGCGTTCAACATGGCGGAGAAAATCGTGGCCCAGCCCAGCCCCGGTGTGCGCCCCTTCGATCAGGCCAGGAATATCGGCAAAGACGGTGCCGTCTCCGGTGGGCTTTCGGACAACGCCTAGGTTGGGAATCAGCGTTGTGAAGGGATAGTCGGCAATCTTGGGTCGGGCGGCAGAGAGCGACGCAATTAGGGTTGATTTGCCAGCATTGGGCAAGCCGACGATGCCCACCTCAGCCAGCAGCTTCAGCTCTAGGCGAATGCGGCGGGTTTCGCCGGGTAGTCCAGGCAGAGACAGCTCGGGGGCGCGGTTGCGGTTGCTGAGAAAATGCTTGTTGCCCAGGCCACCCTGCCCGCCAGCTGCCACGCACAGGGTTTGCCCCGGCGTGATTAGGTCGCCCAGCAGTTCACCCGTGTCGGCATCGTAAACTAGCGTGCCGCAGGGCACCTCGACTTGGCGGTCGGCTCCGGCCGCCCCGGTTTTGTTCTTGGAACCGCCCCGTTGACCGTTCTCGGCAGCAAAGCGATGGGCATAGCGGAAGTCAAGCAGCGTCTGTAAATTGGCATCGGCCACGAGGATTACGTCGCCGCCGTTGCCGCCATTGCCACCAGACGGCCCCCCAGTGGGGACGTACTTTTCGCGGCGAAACGACGCCATACCGTCGCCGCCGTTGCCGCCTGCAACCTCAACTTCTGCCTGATCAATAAACTGCATGGGCTATCCCCGTCACTGGTGTAGGGCTGGCAACCAGCCACAAGCTCCTTATTCTAGCAACGAGATTTGGGTAGAGGGAATTGGGGATGATCACAATCGCTCGTGGAACGCTTTGAAGCGCTGTGTCCGTCGTCGCTACTGCTGTAGCGACACAATTTCGTCGCGAATGCGCTGGGCCAGTTCACTGTCGCTGCGATGGGCTTCGGTAATAGCGTTGAAGCGCCGGACGGTGAGGCCGCTTTCTTCAACAATGGTGCTGGCGCTGTTGCAGTACTCAATCAGAATGGTCTTGACTCGGGGCCGGACCGAGTTGGGCACATCGCTCAGGGTCTGGGCATTGGGGCAGGTCAGGGAATAGTCTGAGACATCGAGCTCGGCGCTAACCATAATGTCGCTGATTTGAGCGTAGGCGGCTTGCCGGTCGGCATCCATGGTGAGTACGGCCTCGGCATAGTTAGTCACCTCTTCGTTGGTGACCGTTTGGGCCTGGGCTGCCGGCAGATGAACGATCGTGCCGCTAACAATAATACCTACAGCCAATAGTCCGAGCTGCCACGGGCGACGATGACGATACCAACGAGAAGTCAACAGCATGACGATAGTTAAACCTGATCGGAATAGCGGCGGTGCGATCGCACATAATCCGCATCATGTTAGACCGTCTGTTCGGGTAAAGCAATGTGCAACTTCGACAATCTTTGTCGGTAGCGCCACGGTCTCGGGTGTGCCCAGCTTCAGGGCAGCCTCCAGTTCCAACAAGTGAGACAGGGTCTGCTTCAGCTGGCGAACACTCAGCTGCCGGACTTCCTTCTGCAAGAAAAACACACGTTTAGGATTGCCAATGTCGGCAGCCTGGGCAATGGTGCGATTGTCTCGCTCACCGGCTTCGGCCATCAGCTTGACCCATAGCCACGTACGGAACTGCCCCACGAGCGTTGCCACAATCCGCAGGGCCGGTTCGTTACGCCCCAATAGCCCGTGGGCTAGGGTCAGGGCGCGGTCGGTTTGGCCCTCTCGCAGGGCGTTAGCCAGCTGCATGCTGGTTTGAGTGTGGGTCATCACCAGATCTGAAACCGCTTCGGGCGGCAGCGGCTCAGCGTCATTATTCCAATACAGCTTCAGCTTGGTCAGCTCGTTATAGAGTCTGCGCGTGTCGGGGCCAATCGCTTCTGCCAAAAGGTCCGCTGTGGGACGGCGCAGCCGCAGGCCCACGTCTTGGGCTACGCGGTAAATCTGCTCCACAATTTGATCGGTCTTCCAGGGGGCGATCGCGGCAAACTCTCGCACCTCGGCATGCTTTTGCAGCAGCTTGGTCGACTTTAGCCGACCGTCTGGCTTTTGGGCGCTGGTCAGCAGCAGTACCGTACTTTCCGGGACCGCAGGCAGGGTGCGCTGGAGTTCGTCTAAGACCGTCGCCGAGCAGCGCTGGCCAATGGTGGTGTCCTGCAACCACACTAGCCGCTGGCCCTGGCCGAACGGGGGCGTCATCGCCTGGTTCAGCGCCTGGACAACAGCATCGGGCTGCTCCGGCGGAATTTTGTTGAAGTTAAAGCTGGCCCAGGTGGGGTCTAGGACGCGATCGCAGAGGGATTGGGCGGCCTGCTTCAGACGAAATTCGTCCGCACCCCAAAAGAAGTAAACCGGCATGATGCGGGGAGGATAAACCACGACATACCCTAGCGCGATCGCGCTGGGCAGACCGGGTAAGGGATTTAAAACTTACAGACCCAAACTTACAGACCCAAACTTACAGGCCTAAAACCTCGACAAGGCGATCAGCACCGCGACTTCAGTCCACTCCACCACGGCCCCGTAGGTATCGCCGGTATGGCCCCCCAGTCGCGCAGCTAACCAAGCCGATAGGCCCAACCCAGCCCCAAACCCAGCGACCATCGCCGTTAACCCCATCGGCCAAGTCACCCAGCCGCTGCCCACAGCTAACCCCGTCAGCCCAACCAATAGCCCCAAGCCGGGTAGCGTGTCCCAGCGGTGTCGCAGGGCCTGTTGGTGCAGGCTGCCTTTGCCCGTGGCTTTCAAGTAGGGGTAGCTGGCAATGGCCCACTGTTGACCCCATCGTCCCCAGGCGGCGGCGGCCAGCAGCGCTAGCCCCCGGACTGGTCCTTGCAGTGAAGCCAGGGCCAAAATTTTGAGCGTGAAGAGTGCGATCGCGGCCATCGCCCCAAAGGCTCCAGTACGGCTATCGGCCATCACCGTAAGCCGTCGTTCCGGCTCCATCACGGCCAGCCCATCGGCGGTATCCATCACGCCGTCCACGTGTAGTCCACCCGTAAGGAGCACACCACCAAACACCACAAGCGCGCTAGTCAGTTCAGTAGGCAACCCCATCTGGTTCAGAGCGACATCCCCGCCCAACAGCAAGCCTCCCCACCCCCCCCCCCCCCCCGGGGCCAGGAGAACAAACCCGGTTAACTGCGCGGGCCCGCGGCCCGGGTGGGGGGTTGGGGTTTTT
>CAWUKV010000180.1:0-11341 GCA_963923025.1 uncultured bacterium | reverse complement strand
AGCAGCTTAGTGGTTACGTCAGAAATCGGCATTGTATTTACCTCTTGAGAAATCGATAAATGGAGCAATCAAATGCGGGGGCAAGCGGCTAGAACCCCATCAAACGTTATGGTCAAACCTTAATTCGAGACTCTTCTACGGCACGAGTTTCACGGAAGAGGTGACTTTCCATCTCGGCTTTGAGCTCGTGGTAAGCAGGATGTTGGTCAATGGTTTCGCGATCGCGCGGTCTCGGGAAAGGCACCTCCAGAATCTCGTCTACTCGAGCAGCGGGTCCCCGCGTCATCATCACAATGCGGTCAGAGAGCAGCAGCGCCTCCTCGATGCTGTGGGTAATCATGATGACCGTTTTGCGCTGCTGTTCCCAAATCCGCTCAACTTCGCTCTGCAAGAACCCTCGCGTCAGCGCGTCAAGCGCGCCGAAGGGCTCATCCATCAGCAAAATTTGAGGGTTGATCGCCAGGGCTCGGGCGATGCCCACCCGCTGGCGCATGCCGCCGGACAGTTCGTGGGGATGCTTCTTTTCGGCACCCGTGAGGCCAACGAGCTGAATCTGTTCGGTAATGGTGCGGGTGGTTTCCTTGGGTGATCGTTTCGGATAAACCGTCTCTACCGCATACCGAATGTTTTCTTCGACCGTCATCCAAGGCATCAGCGCATAGTTCTGAAAAACCATGCCCCGGTCTGGTCCTGGACCCTGAATAGGGCGACCGTTGAGTAAAATTTCACCGCTGGTCACATCCGATAGGCCCGCTACCATGTTGAGCAGCGTCGATTTGCCACAGCCGGATGGGCCAATAATCGAGACAAATGTGTTGGGCTCGATATCTAGGCTAATGTCTTCGATGGCGACAAAATCGTGGGTCGTTTTTCTGGCTAAGCGATCAAACAGCCCTTGTTTACCCGCAAAGACTTTAGTGACGTTACGAACGGACAATTGTGCAGATGGGGACACCGATTCGGATGAGCCCATGCAGTCAGAGCCTGTGTTGTTAGAAAGGGGGTCCACTGAAGCAATACTCACGCCTTACGACCAAATGCAACAAACTTCTCAAGGGCAGCAAAAATGCTATCTAGTAGCAGCCCAACTAGACCAATAATGAAAATGGCAACCAGAATGTTAGGGATATAGAGGTTGTTCCACTCATTCCAAATGAAGTAGCCCAGCCCCGTTCCCAATAGCATTTCAGCCGCAACGATGACCAGCCAGGCGATGCCCATGCTGATACGCAAACCCGAAACAATGTTGGGCAACGCGGCAGGAATCACAACTTTGAAAATTGTTCGCAGTCGCGATGCACCCAGCGTTTTCGAGACATCCAGATATTCAGGTGAGACGTTAGCTACACCAAATGCTGTATTGATGAGCGTCGGCCAGATGCTGGAAATGAGAATGATAAAAACGCCCGTTTTCTCTGAATCTCGGAAGATGTAGAGCCCCAGTGGCAACCAAGCCAGAGGAGACACCGGCTTGAGGAGCTGAACGTAGGGATTGAACGCCTTATAGGCGATAGGCGAAATACCAATCAAGATACCGAGGGGGACTGCAATCAGCGAGGCTAAGACATAGCCGATGGCGACCCGTCGCAGGCTAATCAGTAGATTCCAGCCAATGCCCAAATCATTCGGGCCATTATCGAAAAAGGGATGGGTCACCCACCACCACAGCTCCTTTAAAGTTGCCGAGGCGGTTGGCATCCCCTTTGCAAAGAGTTTCAGGTTAGCACCCACTTCCCAAACGATAAGGAAGAGGGCCAACGAGACGATAAATAACCCAACCGCCTTAACGTTGTCATTAAGCCAGGGGCTATCGCCATCAATCCCCTTAAATTTTCTGGGGGCGGGCTTACTCAACGCCATCGATTGTTATACCTCCACTGCATCTAAACCGTGTCAAGTTGAAAACGCGACTCTAGAAAACTATCCGTGCTGAACCTGACGGGTTTATTCTTTGCTGCACCGCTCCTGTTGAGTCGTGCAGACCTAATCTGACCGGCCCAAACGTCTGCTCCCTGAGGAAAGCATCAGGTTTGGGCCGGTCAAAGGGTTACACCCCGTTCTTATCGATTTGCTCTTTGATGTAGTCGCCAGGCGCTGCTGGATCAAAGGTGTCAAACTCCAGCGTCTCACTTCGGTAGATCTCTGCTGGCGGATTCAGCCCAACCTCTTCTGCCAGTTCGCGGGCTAGGTCTGTTAGGAAAATATCCTGGCCTACCTGGTCATAGGTGCCGTCAGTGATCACCTCTGCGGCCTTGCCATCACCCTGCAAGTCCCAGCGCACCAGCTGAGAAGAGATCCAGTTGGCGAAGCTCTGCCAGGGGTAGGGGTCAAAGTCGATGCGGTCGGGTACCTCCAAGTTGTTGCCCTGACCATCTTCGAAGCTGCCGGTCAGCACAGCTTCAACCACCTCAACGGGCTGATTTAAGAAGGCCCGCTCAGAAATCGCAGCGGCAATCTCGCTACGGTTGGCCGGGTCGCTGGCGTAGCCCGCCGCTTCAATAATGGACTTGTTCAGGGCGCGGAAGGTGTTGGGGTTGGCGTCAATCCACTGGTCGCTGGCGGCGAAGGCGCAGCAGGGGTGACCGGGCCATAGGTCTTTGGTGAGCTTGAAGATGAAGCCTGCCCCTTCGTACACGGCCCGCTGATTGAACGGATCGGGCATCAGGTAAGCGTCGATGTCGCCTGCCACCAGCTGAGCGATGCTGTCCGGTGGGGGAACCGGGCGAATCTTCACATCTACATCTGGGTCAATGCCGCCGGTCGCCAGGTAATAGCGCATCAGCAGGTTGTGCATCGAGTAAGGGAAGGGCACGCCAATGGTAAAGCCCTTGAAGTCGGCGGGGCCGTTAATCTGACCCTTGTACTTCTCGGCGACGGTGATGGCCTGACCGTTGATGTTCTCGATGCTGGCAAGTTTGACGCCGAAGGAGGCCGAACCCAAGCCCAGGGTCATGGCAATCGGCATCGGGGCCAGCATGTGGTAGGCATCTAGCTCGCCCGCGATCGCCGAGTCACGCACCGCACCCCAGCTGGGCATTTTCACCACTTCAGCGTTAAAGCCGTACTTCTCATAGAAGCCCAGCGGCTCCGACATAATGATGGGCGATGCGCAGGTGATGGGGATAAACCCAATCTTCAGGTCGGTTTTCTCTAGGTTTGAGGTGTCGACCGGCTCAGCATCGTCGGCCACGTCTGCCGCCGGTTGAGACCCACGGGGACCGCAGTTACTGAGGGTGACCAGGGCGGCACCAATCGCCAAATTCTTGAGGAATTCTCGTCGGGTGAAGCTGCTGTTGCGAATGGAGTCGGAGAAGAAAAGCCCGGCCTGGGGGCCAAACGCAGCCGCGAAGGCATTGTCCAATCCGCCCGCCTGCTTGATGAGGGCCATTACCAGCTTTTCGCGCTTGGGGTCGCCCTTGCCAGCGGCCTTGAGCATCAGCGTCTTGCGCAGCTCGTAGGCATTGACGGTGTCTGCTGCCCGCAACTGCTGGTCTTTGTAGAGCCCCATCTTGACCAGGTCATCAATCATGTCGACCGGGTCCGAGGGCATCGTCTGCATAAAGGACCAGTGGTCGCGACTCATGTGGGCACCGCCACAGATGATGCAGGCCATCTCGAAGTCGGTCAGGTTGCCGCGATCGCAGTTGAGGTTGCCCCACTTAGGATCGGTCGAGGTGTATGACATTGGGTCTCCGTTCACTAGCTGCTGTAAGAAGGCTGAGAAAGATTCGCCGGACGGGCTGACAGGCGGGCCGCTGCGGGTAGTGGCGCGATGGGCGGCTGCAATCAAGCGCTGAAATCAAGTACTTTGCAGTACTTATATCAATCACGCAGGGGGGTTACACCGGACAAGTTTTTGAAAAATCAGGACTTTTCCAAATCTCTTTTGTTAGACAGTGGTAATTCTGTTGCATTGGCTACGAATTAGCTAAAAAATACGCCGATAAAAATTCTCTTGTTAAACTCGCGCCTGCAAAATATTCACCCCTGGAAATTCATCTCTACACGTTCGTCTCCACACATTTAAATGCGTTGTCGATCAAGGCTTTTTCGATCGCCACTTTTGAGGCGTCGTGCCGTGGTGCTTTTTAAACTGACGGGTAAAGTAGGCGGCATCGGCATAGCCGACTGCCCCTGCAATTTGGCGGATTGACTGAGTCGATGCTGCCAGGAGCTGGCGGGCATGCGTCATTCGCCGTTCGATAATCCAAGCTTTGACCGTCCGCCCTGTCTGACCCTGAGAAAGATTAGTCAAATAGGCCGGGGAATAGCCAACGGCTTGGGCCACGTCTGTGAGGTTAATGGGCTCACGGTAGTGGGCCTCAATGAACTCAAAAACAGGCGCTAAACGGGGACAGTCTGGGAAAATGGTGTCGTCAGCTTCAGACAGCTGGGCTGATGGCAGACTCCCCTGGGCATCGTACTTGAGGTCTTCATGGCGCTTGAGCCGAGCCGCGATCGCGGCTAAAAACTCCTCAACGGTGCAGGGTTTGGTGAGATAGTCGTCTGCGCCCAGCGTCATGCCCTGGCGCAGCTCTGACATGGTCACTTTGGCCGTCAAGAAGATAAAAGGGATGGCTGCTGTCTGTTTCTGACGACGCAGCGTTGACAGCACCTCATAGCCGTCAACATCCGGCATCATAATGTCACAAACAATCAGATCGGGTTGACATTGGGCAGCTAGCCGAATACCCTCGCTACCGTTTTCAGCTCCAATCCCAGTAAATTCTTCGAAGGCAAGACAACGTAAGAACAGATTTCGGGTCTGAGCCTCGTCTTCGATAACGAGAATTTTTTGATTCATGGGTTTGAAGTCACTGTAACCCAGCGGCTGAGCTGTAACTGAAAGCCCACCTGTCCATACTCAAGAATGTTTCGGCGCATTTTAGTGAAGGACACCTCCCAGAACCGTGGTAGCGAGATGCTAAGCAGCCCGATTTGATTAGGTTTCGCCCTGATCGTCAAAAGAGCTAAGGGTATTTTCTCTTTGAGAAAGGTACATTAACCCCTTAGCAGCTGGGCGCTGGTCTAAACTTGTTTTGTTAACCTTGAATCTGTAACCTGAGTTCGTAAATTCTGCGGCAATAACTTGCGATACTTTAGATATCTAAGAAGGTTTAACCAGAGGCTGTAGTGTAATTCACTACAATACTTGCGAACTTTATGAACCGTCATACCCGAGATGTGTCCGGTCTCCCGGAAGACCCGAAACTTCGGGAATTAGAAACGCTACGGCGACAGCACCAGCTCATTCTCAACGCCGTTGGTGAAGGGGTCTATGGATTAGATCTGGACGGCAACGTGACCTTTGTGAATCCGGCTGCTGCTGCCATGATCGATTGGGAGATTGATGAACTCATTGGTCAATCGATGCACCGAGTCCTGCATCATTCTCACGTAGACGGTAGCCACTATGCCAGGGAAACCTGTCCCATCTATGCGGCCTTTCAGGACGGCAGCGTGCGTCGGGTCACCGATGAGGTGTTTTGGCGAAAAGACGGCACCAGCTTTCCGGTGGAATACATCAGCACGCCCATGCACGATGAGACGGGGCAGCTGATTGGGGCTGTGGTTACCTTTCGCGATATCAGTCAGCGGCGCTGGGCAGAGGCCGTACTTCAGCGCACCAACGAAGAGCTAGAAACCAGCGTACGGGAGCGGACCGCAGAGCTACATACGGTGAATCAGCGATTACGAGAACTCAGCAGTCTCAAATCTCGATTTGTCTCTATGGTCTGCCACGAGTTTCGTAATCCGCTCAATAACATTGCTCTGTCCATCTCTTCGCTGAACCGCTACGACAGTCAGCTGTCATCAGCGCAGAAGCATCAGTACTTGCTTGACGTGAAGGCCAACGTCGAGAGAATGACCCAGATGATTGACGATATTTTGGTGCTCGGTAAGCTAGAGGCCCGTCACCTGCCGCTGCGCCCCCAGCCTCTGGATTTGGTTGCCTTCTGCCATACGCTGCTGTCAGAGCTACAGCCTGCCACCGGGCAGGTTGTGTTTACAGGACGGCATCGTCCCTTGACGGCCCAAATTGACCAGACCCTGTTGCGGTCTATTCTGACGAACATTCTGTCGAACGCCATCCGCTACACGCCAGACCCAAAGCCTATTCACCTTTCCTTGGCCTGCCACAAAGACCAGGCGGTCTTTCAGGTCAAAGACGAAGGGCTGGGCATTCCTGCTGAGGACTATCCCCACCTGTTCGAACCCTTTCACCGGGGTCGCAACGTCAGCAATATCCCCGGTACAGGACTAGGGCTCAGCATTGTGAAGCAGTTTGTCGAATTTCAGGGGGGAACAGTGCAGGTTAGCAGTCAGCTCGGCCAAGGGACAACCTTCCGGGTGCGGCTACCGCTGTCCCCCCAGGAATTTGATTAGGGGATTTGATGAGTGGGGTGGCTGGGGTCGGTATGATTAGGCCACAACGACTAGGCCCCAAACTGCTCGATCTGTTTCTGTAAATAGTCTTCTGGCTGGGCCGGGTCAAAGTCACCCAACTGCATGGTCTCAACGCGGGTTAGGTCTGCGGGGGCATCGACGCCCAGCTCTTCGGCTAGCTCACGGGCCAGGTTCGTCAAAAAGATGTCGTTGCCCACGCCCTCATAGTCGGCATTTTCGGCGTCCATATAGTCCCACCGGACCAGCTGAGTTGTGATCCAGCTGGCAAAGCTCTTCCACGGGTAGGGGTCAAAGTAGATGCGGTCAGGGATGTCGAAACTGTTGCCCTGACCGTCATCAAACTGGCCGGTCATGACGGCCTCTAGCACCGGTACGGGCTGGTTGAGGTACTCGCGCGGTGCGATCGCGGCGGCAATTTCTTTACGGTTGGCCGGGTCGTTGGCATAGGTCGCCCCGTCGATAATGGCCTTGTTCAAGGCGCGGAAGGTATTGGGATTGTCGTCAATCCAGTTCTGTGCAGCGACAAAGGCACAGCAGGGGTGGCCTGCCCACAGATCTTTCGTCAGTAGGTGAATAAAGCCAATGTCATCGTTGACGACACGCTGGGTGAAGTTGTCCGGCAAGATGAACGCGTCAATTTGGCCGGTGGACATCTTGGCAATGGCGTCCGGGGGTGGCAGCACCAGCAGCTTGACGTCGTTGTCTGGGTCGAGCCCGCCCGAAGCCAGGTAGTAGCGCAGCAGCAGATTGTGGTTGGAGTAGTCGTAGGGAATGCCAATGGTCATACCCTTGAAGTCTGCTGGGCCGTTGACGCTGCCCAGGTGCTTTTTAGCAACCGCGATGCCCTGGCCGTTGTTGTTCTCAATGCTAGCCAGCTTGACCGAGAACGGCGTCGAGCCCAGCCCCAGAGACATGGTAATCGGCATCGGGGCCAGCATATGATAAGCGTCTAGTTCACCCGCGATCGCGGCGTCTCGCACTACCGACCAGCTGGCATACTTCATCAGCTCCACATTCAGCCCGTACTTCTCATAGAAGCCCAGCGGCTTCGACATAATGATCGGTGTGGCACAGGTAATCGGCAGAAATGCCACCTTCAGATCTGTTTTCTCGAGTTCAGCGGGGGTCGAGTCGCCTCCGGCTGCTGTTGCTTCGGCAATGTCTTCTGTGGCCTCTGGGGTTGCCTGACAGTTGGCCAGGGTCACCAGCGCCGCCCCCACGGCAATGTTCTGCAAGAATTTCCGACGCGTCACCTGGCTCACCCGCTGGGCATCGGTAAAGAATTCGCCTGCTTTGGGTCCAAAGGCGGCGCTAAAGGCCTGATCTAACCCGCCCGCTAGCTTAATCAGGTCGCGCACCACGCGCTCCCGCTTGGGGTTGCCGTTGGCAGTCATGCTAATAAACAACGCCGTTCGCAGCTCGGCCTGACTAATCGCATCGGCTGTGGCGATGGCTTCGGGCCGGTAAAACCGCATTTTCACCAAATCATCAATCAGCGCCGCTGGGGTTTGCGGCATCTCCGCCATCAAACGCCAGTGCTCTTCGGTGGTATGGAAGCGCCCACAGATGACACAGCGCAGCGCTAACGTATCGACCGTGCCCTGCTGACAGGTAAGATTTGCCCACGAGCGAGACGGTGCAGAACCTAGCATGGCGATACTCAGCAATAAAGATTGTTATTCTATTAGAGGCGCTCTCTCCGCAGTCTGCTGTGAATAAGACTACCGTTTGATTCTTTTTAGTGAAACGGAGTTGTCATCAAATGGAGTTGTCATCAAATACTGTGACAGCCGCAATTCTTTCCCCAGGGAAAGAATTGCGGCTGTCAGTAATGACTCTACGCGTGGCCAGCCCCTAACTCATCCCTGCCAGCATCTTCTTCAAATGCTTGAGCGCGGGTGTCACGATGGCGACAAAGTACGCCTCTCTTAACTTTCTCTCCGGTGTGCTGCCGTGGACGTAGGCCCGAGCCCCGGCGTGGAGCATGGCGGCCTGGGAGGACCTGAGAGAAAGCTCAGATGCAGCAATGCGCGCTTCGATGATTTCTCTCGTGAGGGCTGCATCGGCCACGCCGGTACAGGCATCCAGGGCCTCAGCGGCACGGTAAGTTTTCTGTTGGGCGATCTGTAAATCGGCCTCAATGTCGTCGGCTTGGTCGTCCAAATACTGGTTAACGTGGCCCAGGCGTCGGTTAGAGCGGCGCATCTGATCAATGCAGCTCGCGGTTAGCCCCAGTCCCATGCCCACCTGCGTGAGCATAAACCCAGGACGAATGCGTGCCACATAGTCTTCGCAGGGGGCCGCTAGCACCCATTCATCCGGAATAAAGGCATCCCGGAACAGACAGCTGTAGGTGCCCGTTCCCTCTAGGGCAATAAAGTGGGCATTGCACCGGAGCGACATCCCCTCCAGCTCGTCTGAGACAATGGCCATCATGTACTCATCGGAGCCGGCCATTTTGGCGGCGATGCCAAAGGCATGCCCTGGCCCCAGGTTAGACACCCACGGCAGCAGCCCCTGCACACGATAGCCCCCTGCGACCCGCTTGGCCGTTAGCGCAATCTTCTCGATGTCGGCAAAATGCTTCATCGGGTTAGACAGTCCGGTGCCAGCCAGCTTCTGCCCGGTTGCGATCGCAGGTAGCAACGCCTCTCTCAGTGACACATTCTCGGTATTGTGCAAATACCAGGTACAGGCCACCTGACACCAGCTAATAAAGCCGGTTGACAGGCACTCCTTAGAGATTTCCTCAATGCTCTTTACCGCAGCAGGCAGGCCCAGGCCGGACCCGCCATAGCCCTGCCCTACCGCATGGGCAAAGGCATCTGCACCACCCAGCTCGTGCATGATCTGCGCGGGGTACTCTCCCTTCAGGTCAATATCTTGAACTTTGGGGGCCAGGACATGCTTGACGACGCGGTTTAGCTCGGCAAAAGGATCAGCGGCGACTGCCTGAGGGCTGCTGGGTTTGGGTTCGATAACTGGGCTAGAAAGCGTCGGCATATTAACTGGGTTTAACGATTGTCTTAAGGGTTGAGAATTGTCTCCGCTACAGTGGGCTGCCTCTCGGTTGTCCAGATTGGCGGGCTAAACCACCGAAACGGAAACCGGCATCGGATTGCTTAGGGTTGCAGAGACGGGAGACCAGGTATTGGCGTGGCTGACCATATCTTCCAGCACCGCCTTGTCGGCATCACCGTCGATATCTACCTTGACGCGCACGTCCGTGAAGCCAATTTGGGGGTTCGCGAGTTCTCCGGTTCCCCAAGTGCTAACGATATTGATGTCGCCCTCTAGAAAAATTTCCAGCTTAGTTAGGGTGATGCCTTTAGCGGCTGCATTGGCTTGAATGCCGACCACTAGACAGGAGCCTAGCGCTCCCAGCACGATCTCTGAGGGGTTAGGCGCAGTATTGTCACCCAATAGAACCGGCGGCTCATCAATGACGAATGCATCTAGGTCTCGGGCATAGTTGAGGCTGCGAAACTTTCCCGTACAGACCGTTTTGACCTTAAGCGTCTTATCGGCAGGGTTGGCTTTGTTCTTAGCGGCTAACTCCGACAGGCCGTCCTTCGGAATCGCCGTCAGTGGGGCCGATACCTGGTTTGTTAGCGTCGTTGCGTCAGCCATGACAGAGTCCAGATAGAAAAAGAATTGTTGTTGGGCTTAAGGTATAAATAAGCCTGCTTTAAAAGTACAAGAAATCTCTGGGGAGTGGAAAAGCATGTCAACAAACGCTGAGGCTTTCTGAGCCTTTGATCTGCCAAAGCGCTTTCTATTCGCCATTATCCTCAAACCACGCCATAAAAGATACAAATAAAGTGCCGACTTTCCAAAAGAATATCCTGATCTCTTAGTGCAACAACGGGTATGTTTCACTAGATATTCTCGCGAAACTGCGGAGATAGGTGGTGAGATCACCCTCTTACAAACCCGCTAGATCCCCTTACTGGATCTCCTCAGCGCGCAAATTACAAAAATCAATCACAAAAACTTTTACCAAGCCGCTACGCTCTGCACAGCATTTGTCTACGGAGACGTTGAACTATGTCAGCCCCCAAGCTGGTTCCGCCGTTCACCTACGAGATTGCGGCACAAAAAGTTCGCATGGCCGAAAATGCTTGGAATAGCCGAGACCCGGACCGGGTTGCGATGGCTTACAGCGAAAACAGCCATTGGCGCAATCGCGCCGAGATTTTTCAAGGCCGTGAAGCCATTCGCGAATTCCTACGGCGCAAGTGGGATAAAGAGCTGGACTATCGCCTGACCAAAGAGATGTGGGCCTTTGGCGAAAATCGGATTGCTGTCCGCTTTCAGTACGAATGGCACGACGATGCCGGACAGTGGTACCGCGCCTACGGGAACGAAAACTGGGAGTTCGACGAAGATGGTCTCATGCGGCGACGAGAAGCCAGCATCAACGATCGTCCCATTGCCGAAGCCGACCGTCGCTTTTTTTGGGACGCGCCCGGCCCCCGACCCGATGACCATCCTGGACTGATTAACTCGCCCGAGTAGGGAATTTGGGTGAGGGATGCCGATGGGCCAACGCCCACTCAAGATGCCTGAAAACCTTTGCCGCGCAGGGGACTACGCCAGACGGTGAGTGTCCCCTGCTGGTCGCCAGCAGCCAGGTAGGTGCCCTGTGGATGCCAGGTCAAGGTAGAGAACGGGGCAGACCCCGATAGGGTTTGCTGAAGCTTGGCTGCGTTTTCCCATAGGCAAAGGCGACCGTCCTGGGCGGCAGAGGCAAGTAGAGCTTGGGTGGGGTGAGGTGCGATCGCAACTACCGTATCCCCATGCCCCTGCAATACCTGGCTTTGCCAGTCTGCACCCTGGCGTCGCCATACTGTAATGCCATCGGTGCAGGCCGCTATCAGCCGCTGGCCTACCCAGCCGACCCGCCGCACCTTACCCGGAAAGCCCTGCATCA
>CAWUKV010000179.1:0-11457 GCA_963923025.1 uncultured bacterium | reverse complement strand
CTGTGATTGCGATCGCAACTTGCCCCCAAGAACTCAATTCCAGGGGCCATTCCTTTTCATTTTTCAGGAGAAATAGACAATGAGCAAGTCCATGAGCAAGTCCCTTAACCTTTTCAAACTGTTTGCCTCCCAGCGCGGCTGGATGCGGTTGGGTAGTGTTGCCCTGGGTGCGGCCCTACTACTAGGCAGCGGCAGTGCCCTGCTGCGCGCCTCTGACCATGACGACGGCGAAGTGGATACTAAGGGCCGCAATCTCAACCTCACCGACTTATACGTCTTCCGCGAGGGCGATCAAAATCCCCACGCCTCCAGCGACGATTTGGTTCTGATTATGAACACCAATCCCCGTTCCGTCGCCAGACAGCAGTATTTCTTTAGCACCAACGCCCGTTACGAGTTTCATATTGATCAGGTGTCGGACAAAGATGCTGCTGTGACGGGGATGGCAGATACCACCCTACGCTTTGAGTTCGGTGCACCCAATGGTCAACAGGAGCAGTCAGTAACGATTACGGCCCTGCGTAACGGCAAAGCTGAAACGGCAACAGCGGTGACCACTCCGATCAACGATGTGACCCCCAATCTCTCGCAAGTCTCCTTAGGCGGACAGTCTGTCGAAGTGTTTAGTGGCCTGCGGGAAGATCCCTTCTTTTTTGATGTGGAACAGTTTTTCCGAGTGCGGGCTGGGGCAGCTGGACTCGGGCCTGCCGTTGGGTTCCGTGAACCTGAAAAAGCTGTGGACTTTACCACTGGGTACAACGTGAACGCCATTGCTATTCGCGTGCCAAAGGCGCTACTCCAAGCCGAAGGACATAGCGATGTGTTTGACGTGTGGACGACGGTGTCAGTGCCCAATGCCGATGGGGAGTATGTCCAGGTAGAGCGCCTGGCACGTCCCGCCATCAACGAAGGGTTGATTCTCACCAATGATTTCCTTAACGCCCTCAACAGTGTAGGGCCTGACTTTGAGGCAGCGGCATTGGCTGGTCAGCAGCCTGCAGCGGACATTGCTGGGCCAATTGTTGCCCAGGCAAAGCAGACCCTACTGGCGGTTGGCAACAGTGAAGAGCGGGCCAATGCGCTACTGGGTGCGTTTCTGCCCGATGTCATGCGGATCGACACTAGCGGTCCCAGCGGCTATGCCAACGACCTCAACGCTAAAGGCAGCCCCGTGCGCGGTCGCCTGCTAGAAGACGACGTGGTGGACATTACTCTGAGCGTTTTGACTGACGGTGCGATTCCCTCGGACAACGTCTCCTACGAGGGCACACCCGGAAATCCGTCCCAGGGGCACGACCCGTTAGAATCCGCGTTTCCTTACCTGGCGCTGCCGAACTAAAGGAACACACAGCAATGGGCGCAGCGATGCTGTGCCCATCTAGGGGTGGGTCATAGCAGTTCATTGCCCTACCAGGTCCAATGTGTGAATTGAACAACTCACCCCCTCTTCTCTTTTAGATGATCTTGCGTGAGATTAAACAATGACGTCTCTTTCTCTATTTTTGCGTCAGCAGTCTAGTCTGTGGGCAGTTTCAGCCTGTTTGGTGACCGGAATCGTTCTAGCACCACAGTTTATTGAGCGACTGACGCCGAGGCCCTATCGTTATCCGTTCTCTCCGGATGGTAAGGCCAGCATTACTGCCCAACTGACTCAAGAGGCTGACTTTTATAAGTCACGGATTCAACAATCACCGGAGGATGGGCTGCACCATGCAGCCCTTGCGACAACCTACCTGCGGCTGGCTAGAGCGACGGGGTCAGATAATTGGTACCTGCTCGCAGAGCAGGCAGCACAGCAGTCCTTAGCCAATCTGCCATACAACAATACGGGGGCACTGCTGACCCAAGCCAAGATTGCTGAAGCCCGTCACGATTTTGATCGGGCCATTGAGCTGGGGCAACAGATTTTAACCGTGAGTCCACAGCAGGAAGAGGCATTAGCCATTTTGGGCACGGCCCATTTAGCTAAGGGAAATTTGCCAGAGGCTGATGACCTGGTTCAACAGCTCGTCAGTCGGGTGCCCACCCAAAATGCCCATACGCTCCAGGCCCTTGTCCACGTTGCTCAGGGGCAAGACAACCAGGCAGTTACGAGCTTCCAAAGTGCCCTGGCGGTCGAAGAACCCGGTGAGGTGGGTAGCTCTGCCCGGACTCGAACGCTACTGGGTCGGTTCTATGCCGAGCGGGGGGAGCCTGCCTTGGCCCAGCAGCTCTACAAAGAGGCCCTAGCCCTGCTACCGCGTTCCCCGCAGCCGCTGATTTATCAGGCTCAGTTAGCGGTTCGCGCCGGTCGCTATCGAGCTGCCGAACGCTTGTACAACCAGGTGTTTATTTCCCAGGATTATCCCAACGTTTGGGACCACGTGGCGCTACAGGGACTCGCCAGCGTAAAACAGCTGCGCGGAGATACCACCGCTGCGAATCAGCTGTGGCAACAGGCCGAAACCCTGTTCCGGCAGCATGAAGACCTCAACACCTTTGGTCACCGCCGCGAGTTAGCCCGTCTGCTACTGGCCCGTGGACAAGAGACCGATCTGCCGGAAGCTCTATCGCTGATGGAAGCAGACTTGCAAATCCGACGAGACGCTGAAACCTTAGACACCTACGCCTGGGTGCTCACCCGACTCGGCCAATATCAAGCGGCCCAGGCCACTTTGACAGAAGCACTGGACACTGGTGTTCAAAACGCCCGCATCTATCATCGAGCTGCCCTCGTCGCCACCGCCCTGGATGCTCCTGACCAAGCCAGCCACTACACCCAGCAAGCTCAAGCGATCGACCCCACCTTCAACAATATCGATCGCCAACTGTGGGGCCTGTAGGCCTTTCCCCTTTCCCACGCCCTATTTTCTAAGACCCATGACTCATTTTTCTAAACGCCTCTCCCGTCACCTTCGCCCGTGCGTCCTGTCTCTGATAGCGGCGCTGGTCGTTATTGGCCTGCACAGTCCTTTTGCGGCAGCGCATTGGGCCGATTTATCCGTGGCTGATGTGGTGGTGGGTGAGACAACGGCACAGATGACGCTGACGGTTCCCACCAATGTTGTTGATTTTGCTGATGCAGATGGTAATGGAAAGATCTCTCCGGATGAATTTTTGACACAGCGGTCAGCGCTGCTCACCCTACTTCAGGATACGGTCTCGCTGGTTGATAGCAGCCAGTCCAGCGGCGAGATGTCTATTGATCTACAAACACTGCCTAACGCTGAACAGGCAGCTTCCCACAGTACTTTCTTTGTGCAATATCGCTGGGCGGCACCCATTGAAGCACTGCAGATGCGCTATGACCTGTTTCCCTCAGCGTCCGCGGATGCCCAGTGTTTGGTGACAGTGGCCTGGCAAGGGGCAACGCAGACAGTTATTTTTCGTCCTGGCGATGAGATCGCAACCCTAACCCCAACCCAACAGCCTGCTCAGCAGTTTCTCAACTTTGCAAAACTGGGCGCTGAGCACATGTTTACCGGTTACGATCATGTGTTGTTTCTCTTAGCCCTGCTACTGCCTGGTGGCAGGCTGGTGCATCAGCTCAGACGGGTGTCCATCTTTACCCTGGGCTATTCTGCAACCCTGGCATTGGGCACGCTGGGGGTAGTAGGTCTGCCAACTATGCTGGTTGAAAGTGCGATCGCACTCTCCATCATTTACATTGCCGTCGAGAATCTTGTTCGCCAACCGTCCCAGTTTCGCTGGGCGATCACCCCGGTGTTTGGCCTGATCCACGGCCTCGGGTTTGCCAATATGCTGCAAGACTTAATCGGGCACCAGCGCTACCCAATTTTGCAGCTGACCAGCTTTAACCTGGGCATCGTCCTAGGACAATGTATGATTGTGCTGCTGGTGTTGATAGGTACAAGACTGCTACAAAGCTTGATGGGAGAACGGTTACAGCGCCAAGTCAGGACCGCTGTCTGGGCATGCTCCCTAGGTATGGTGGTGCTAGGCGGCCTGTGGTTTACCGAACGGGCCTTGGCGGTGGGACTGTAGCAGGTCCGTCATCAGCAAGTCTGTAATCAATGGGGTCAAAATCATTGGAGTCAACGGCCTTAAATCGGTAGCAGACTCAAGCCAAGTGATCGACCTAATCCCCCCTCACTAGCCACCCAGGTCTAGTGATTAACCTGAAAAAAGCTGAGCTGCGTGGCACCGTAGCGTTTTGGCTGAATCAGCTGTAAGCCAGATACCGGCTGCCCCGTCCAGTGTTCGGGCGTGTACTCTACGGCAATCTCTGCGTGGGTCATCATCGGATGCGCTGCCAGTGCTGTCAGTACCGGCTCGTACAGGTCGCTCGCGTAGGGCGGGTCAAAGTAGACCAGGTTGACGGGCTCCGTCACCCGGCGGAGCTGCTGACGCACATCGCCGCGCCAGAGCTGAAATGTCTGATCGGGACGGGCCACCTTTTGCCAATTTTGCTGGATGATGCGGCAGGCAGCCCCAGACTGCTCAATGCCCGTCACCCGAGCGGCCCCACGACAAAGGGCTTCGGCCCCCATGGCACCGCTACCGGCGCAAAGGTCCAGCCAGTGGCTGTTGGGTAGGCGCGATCGCCAAATGTTAAACACCGCCTCCCGCACCCGCGCCGCCGTGGGTCGCGTCTGCTGACCGGGCAGAGTCTTCAGCTCTCGGTTGCCGTAAATGCGAATGCTCATCTTGCTACCCGCCTAATTTTCAGCCAGATAACTACACCAGTCACTCCAGCCGCCGGGGTAGAGCTTGCCCAAGGGCTTCCCTGCCGCCACCATCGAGAACAGGTTGACGCAGGCGGTCACCCCCGAGCCGCAGTACACCACGACCTCTTCAGCATCGTCCACCGCAGACCAGTGCTGCGCCAGCGCCGCCTGGGATTTTAGATACCCAGCCTCATCCGTGACGTTTTTCCAAAAGGCATTCACCGCCCCAGGGATAGCCCCAGCAATTGGGTCAATCGGTTCCTGCTCACCCCGGTAGCGTTCCGGTGCGCGCGAATCAATCAGCAGCGTGCCCAGCTGGGTCTGCTGCTGCCGAACCATATCAATATCAACAGTCCAGCCAGGGGCAGGACGGGGCACAAATCGGCCCACTTGGGGCGACGGCACTGCCGTTTCTATCGGAAATTTCTGCCGCCAGGCTGACCAGCCCCCATTCAGCAACGCCACCCGGTCGTGACCGAGGTAGCGCAGCATCCACCACAGCCGTGCGGCAAAGGCAAAGCGAGCATCGTCGTAGATCACCACTTGGGTTTGCGGCTGCGATTGAATGCCCGTCAGATTCAGCCGGTCAACAAAGCTAGGCCAATGGGGCAGCGGATGTCGCCCCCCGCGGACCAGCACCGCACCCGACAAATCTCGGTTGAGGTCCATGTAGTAGGCCCCAGGAATGTGACCCTGCTGATACTGTCGTTGCCCCCAGTCCGGCTCCGCCAAAGCAAACCGACAGTCAAATACCACCACCTGGTCCAGATGCTCAGCCAGCCAGTCGGCCTCAACTAAATAGTCTGTAGAATGGGGCACGGTCCTGACGGCAACTCAGCCTCTCGATTATAGGTTCATGACTTCACCGTCCTTTGCCCCTGTCCCCACGGGTGACGGGTCCAGCACGTTTTTTTCCGATGAGTTTGGCGAATGGTTCCATAGCCGAGAGGGAGCCATTGCCGAGGCCGAACAAACCTACGTGCAGGTGACGCGGTTGGCCGAGCGGGCTGAGCGGGGGTCGGTTGCCATTCTGGACGTCTGCTATGGGCTGGGGTACAACAGCGCCGCTGCGCTAGCCGCTATCTGGCGGGTTAACCCCAACTGTCAGGTAACGCTGCGGGCACTGGAGATCGATGCAGCGGTACCCAAAGCCGCGATCGCGCAACATCTAACAGATCCCTGGCCGCTGCCCGTTCAGCAAACCCTGGCAGCGCTGGCCACAGCTCACCAACAGCACGCGGCTCATCTCGATGCTCAACTGCTGATCGGTGATGCCCGTCAGCGGCTGCTAGAACTGCCAACCTGGCAGGCCGACGCCATTTTCCTAGACCCGTTCTCGCCCACCCGCTGCCCTCAGCTTTGGACGGTTGAATTTTTACAGCAGGTGGTAGCGCGGCTCAAACCTACCGGACGCCTGGCCACCTACTCTTGTGCCGCAGCCGTACGGGCCGCCCTGCTGGCGCTGGGCCTCAATATCGGCGCGACAACGGCGGCTGGCCGACAGTGGCCCGGCACCGTGGCTAGCTTCACCGAGGTCTTTACCCCCCTCTCTCCACGAGAACAGGCTCATCTGCAAACCCGAGCCGCCGTGCCCTACCGAGACCCCACCCTGCAAGCCTCTGCATCCGTCATTCAAGCAGAACGGGCTCAGCGGCAGCAGCAGTCTCCTTTGCGTCCTACCGGGCAATGGCGACGGCAGTGGTTACCCTAAGAAACGATCAAGCAGCCACCGCGGCAATGTTCCAACATCCGTAATGACACGACAATTGACACATCAACGGCTGTCAAAGTTTACGGATTTATTCCGATCTTCACAGAATAAGTAAGAACTTCTGAACCACGGCAAACGTCTGTTAAAACAGCTACTCATCCTGGGAAAAGTGGGGCTCCCGCTCCCAGCGTGAACATTGGCAACCTCAAGACCCAACTGCGTTGATCTAACCAGGACAGGCGGGCAGACTTAAACCAACCGAGGATCCACCAAACGGCAAAACTAGGACTAAATGCTGAGTATCGACGACCACAGGTCCAGGCTCAGACCTGTTAATCTCACGTATTGTCTTGATATCAGACGGTCACAGCACCAAACAGTCACGACATCCAGCAACCTCAGCGCCCTATCTTGCCCAAATCACGCCGCCCAAATCGCGCCACTAGACCCACTATTCTGTCATCCTCATCTCAACACGGCCTGTGAATTCTATTGATACTGCACCTGCAAAAGTCCTGGTAGTAGACGACCATCCGTCTAGCCGAATGACTGCCGTTGCGCTGTTATCCGTCGAAGGCTACGAAGTGCTAGAGGCAGACAGCGGCACCAAGGCTTTAGCTGTCGTCACCGAGCAGCCCCCCGATCTCATTTTGCTAGACGTCATGATGCCGGGAATGGATGGCTTTGAGGTTTGTCGACGACTCAAACAGACGGAAAACACTCGCCTGATTCCTATTGTTTTTCTGACCGCCCTGGACGACCGACGGGCACGACTCAAAGGGATTGAAGCCGGTGGTGATGACTTCCTCACCAAACCGTTTGACCAACTGGAACTATCTGCCCGTGTCAAGTCATTGGTTCGACAAAAACGGTTGAACGAAGACCTCGATCACGCCGAGCAGATGCTGTTCTCCATTGCTAGAACCGTGGAAAGCCGCGATCCGAACACTGGCAACCACTGCGAGCGTCTGGCCAAGACCTGCCGAGAGTTTGGCGAATTTCTTAAGCTCTCGCCCCAGCAGCTCCGCGATTTGGTATGGGGCGGCTACCTGCACGATATTGGCAAAGTCGGCATCCCCGACGCGGTCTTGCTGAAAAATAGCAAGTTTACCGATCAAGAATGGCAGGTGATGAAGCGGCACGTGCTCATTGGCGAAGAAATTTGTAAACCGCTACGGGCCGTGCGAGGCGTGCTGCCCATCATCCGCCATCACCACGAACGCTGGGATGGGTCGGGCTATCCCGACCAGCTGAAGGGAGACGCTATTCCCTTTCTGGCCCAGATTTTTCAGATCGTAGATATTTACGACGCCCTCACCCACGAGCGACCTTACAAACCGGCCTACAGTCCAGAAGACTCGCTACGCATGATTCAGGAAGAAGCCGCTAGGGGTTGGCGCAATCCGGAACTGGTCCGCAAGTTCGAAATGTTTGTCCGAAATCGTCAGAGCAGCCGAGCAACAAAGAAGCCGGTTCAAAGTGGGCAGAATCCAGTACTGACCCGCTAAGGGCTCGGCGTTAAGATACTATCTTTGATCGGTCAGGTTAAGGGGCAAGGGGAAAAGGGGGCTGCGGTCGGTACCCTGATTAACTGCGGCCCCTAATCGTTAGCCCTGCTGAGGTGAGACCGGCCGGATGACCTCCCTAGGCATTTAGGAAAACGCCTGTCCGTACTTTGGTGGGGAACCGCCCCTGTACGGTAGAATCTGGCTGCGCGGAACGTGGCGCTGTCGCTGCCGTCCGAGTATTTGTGGTTCTTTAGCACAGGGAAAGTTCAAGGTATGACCGGCTCACTTGCGATCGCGGTTTTAGCAGCAGGCAAGGGCACCCGTATGCGCTCCAGCCTGCCCAAGGTACTGCACACGCTGGGTGGTCGTACCCTGGTCGAAAACGTGTTGGCCAGTGCCGAAAGCGTCAAACCCGAGCGCCAGATTGTAGTCGTGGGTTACCAAGCCGAAGCGGTGACTCAAGCCCTGGGACACCTGGACAATCTAGAGTTTGTCGAACAGACCGAGCAGCTGGGGACGGGCCACGCCGTACAGCAGGTCATCCCCGCGATGGCGGGCTTCGAGGGCAGTTTGCTGGTACTCAACGGCGACGTGCCACTGCTGCGCCCTGAAACCATCGAGCAAATGCTGTCGCTCCACCAGTCCAAGGGCAACGCGGCCACTATCCTCACCGCCCAAATGCCGGACCCCACCGGATACGGTCGGGTCTTTTGCGACGAGAATCTGATTGTGCAGGAGATTATTGAACACCGCGACTGCACCCCCGAGCAGCGGCAGAATGTCCGCATCAACGCCGGTATCTACTGCTTCGACTGGCAAGCGCTGATGACGGTGCTGCCCCACCTCAGCTCAGATAATGACCAAAACGAGTACTACCTGACCGATGTGGTCAAAGACCTCTCCCCGGTCATGGCCATTGACGTAGCCGACCCTGAAGAGATTTCTGGCATCAACAACCGTAAACAGTTGGCAGAAGCGGAAAGCGTTTTGCACCAGCGCATTCGCGACGAGCTAATGCTGTCGGGCGTCACCCTACGCAATCCCGAGAGCATTACCATCGACGCCACAGTTCAGGTTGCGCCAGATGTCGTGATCGAACCGCAGACCCACCTGCGAGGCAAAACCGTAATTGAGGCGGGCTGTGTGATCGGACCAGGCAGCCTGATTGAGAACAGTGCGATCGCAGCTAACAGCACCGTTCGATTTTCTGTCGTCAGCGACAGCACCGTCGCCGCCCGGGCGCGGGTTGGCCCCTATGCCCATCTGCGGGGCGAAGCCCACATTGGCGAAGGCTGCCGCATTGGCAACTTTGTTGAAGTCAAAGCCTCCACCCTGGGCCAAAAAACCAACGCCGCCCACCTCTCCTACCTGGGCAACGCCACCCTAGGCGACAAGGTCAATATTGGGGCGGGCACTATCACCGCCAACTACGACGGGTTCAAGAAGCACCCCACCACTATTGGAGACGGCAGTAAGACCGGCTCAAATACGGTCCTGGTCGCGCCAGTCAACCTCGGCAAAAATGTGTCCACCGGGGCCGGGGCCGTAGTCACCAAAGATGTGGAAGACGGTAGCCTAATCGTGACACGCGGAGAACGACGCGTGATTCCCAACTGGCAGCCCAAGTACCAGCGGTCTGCTGTCGATGAACCTGTTGGGGAATAAACCCAAAGGTCTACAGTCATGACCGTGCGGTCACGACTGTGCCGTCATCTGAAGTAAGGCACTGGCAGCCGCACTGTCCAACGGTCTAGAGAATTGATACCCCTGACCGTATCGGCTCCCTAACCGGGCTAAACAGTCCGCCTGCTGCTGCGTCTCAATCCCTTCAGCAACAACGTCCAGGTCTAATGCGCGAGACAGGCTTAGAATCGTTTCCAAGATCCGAACGTCATCTTCGACAGACTGGATATCCTTAATGAAAGCACGGTCTATTTTGAGAATATCAACGGGCAAATTGCGAAGATAGTTCAGCGAAGAATATCCTGTTCCAAAATCATCAATACTCACCTGCAGCCCTTGATCCCTGAGCTGCTTCAACGCTTCTAACACAGCCTTAGGATTTTCCATCAGGACACTCTCAGTGATCTCAAGCTTGATCCAATGGGGCTGAATATCTGTCTTATCGATGATCGATCTGATGTGTTGAGCCACCTGCGGCCGGTTCAACTGATGAACCGAAAAGTTAACACTCATAAACAGTTCGTCTTCAGCAGATCGGCCCTGATTCCACACTCGAATCTGGCGACAGGCCGTTTCAAAAATCCAATCTCCCAAGGGTAGAATCAACCCGGTTTCTTCTGCCAGAGGAATAAACTCTCCAGGGGGAATAAATTTTGATGCCGAATCGGACGGCCAGCGTGCCAACGCCTCAAAGCCCACCACAGCATTGCCGTCTGAGGTGTCTGCGAGTTCTACGATGGGTTGATAATGTAGTCGAAACTGGCTGTCTTGAATGGCTTCGCGCAATTTACCTTCTAGCGCCAAGCGATGCAGGGCCTGATGATGCATGTCAGGTTCAAACAGCCGCCAGCTGACCGTAGCCTGCTGATTGGCCCAGGCCATCGCCTGATAGGCATCTCTCAGCAGATGCTCAGCCACTTGGGTGTCATCGTCAGAAACAGCAATGCCCATACGGGGGCTAATGAAGATCTTGTATTCGCCGAGCTGAATCGGCGCAGAGAGCACATCTTGGGTAACGTCTACAAAGCTTTCAAGGCTTGGCGGAGCAGTCAGCAAAATAGCAAACTCATCTCCCCTTAGGCGTGCAACCAGATTGCTCTCTGACACCACAGTTGCAAGACGGTGGGCAATTTTAATCAGGAGCTGATCCCCTTGGCGGTGCCCTAGCGTGTCAGTAATGGTCTCGAAACGAGCACAGTCCAGTACCACCACCGCCACCTTTTGTGGCTGCCCAACCGGCTTAAGTGCCTGTTCTAGTTGCTCTAGGAACAGCGTCCGACTGGCTAACCCCGTCAACGGGTCATACATCGCCAGACGCAGCAGTTCTGTCTGGGCCTGCTGGCGCTCCTGAATTTCTACCGTCAAAGTCTCATTGGTCATGCGCAGCTGCTGTGTCCGTTCCGCCACCCGGTCTTCCAGTTGCAGGTTGAGTTGGCGTACCTGGGCCTCTGCGCGCTGCTGTTCCAGGAGGCTATTTTGTAGCTGCTGATTCTGTAGTTGCAGCTGTTGCCGAAGGCAACTCAGCTCTAACTGAGCGTTGACCCGCGCCAGCACTTCGTCAGACTGAAAGGGCTTCGTAACATAGTCCACACCGCCTACCTCAAAGGCAGTCACTTTATCCATCACCTCGCCCAAGGCACTGATAAAGATCACTGGAATCTGAGCTGTTGAGGGGTCTGCCTTTAGACGACGGCACACCTCAAAGCCATCCATCTTGGGCATGGTGACATCTAACAGAATTAAATCCGGTGGCTCGATCCCCGCACTCATCAGCGCAACCGCACCACTAATGGCACTACGGACCTCATAGCCCGCATCAGTCAAGGCCGCTGAAAGCAAACGAAGATTTTCTGGGACATCATCCACAACTAAAATTGTCGATGACATT
>CAWUKV010000178.1:0-11489 GCA_963923025.1 uncultured bacterium | reverse complement strand
GGTCACGGGGGTTGGCTGCATGGGCCTCTGTAGCCAGGGACCGTTGGTGCGTGTAGATCACGCTGATACCCTTAACATTAAAAAAAAACCTGAACAGGCTCCGGCCATTGTTAATACGCTGGTTGATGAAGCGTTAGACAAGCACTCGTCGTCGATATCAGAAAGCAGATCTCGCTCTCCCCAAAGTAACCCGTTTACAACCCACTCTCTCAAAGCACCATTTTTTACCCGGCAGCGACGGGTTGTGTTAGAAAACAGCGGTCGGATTGATCCGGAGAAAATTGAGGACTACATTACTGCTCGTGGCTACGAGGCACTGCACCACTGTCTAAGAGACCTGCAGCCAGAAGCGGTGGTCGATAGGGTGACCCGCAGCGGCCTGCGGGGACGCGGGGGGGCGGGCTACCCGACAGGACTCAAGTGGGCCACGGTGGCCAAAATGCCCCCTGGGCAGAAGTATGTGGTCTGCAATGCCGACGAGGGTGATCCCGGTGCCTACATGGACCGCAGCGTGCTAGAGAGTGACCCCCACCGAGTACTCGAAGGACTTGCGATCGCAGCCTATGCCGTCGGCGCTAATCAGGGTTATATCTATGTCCGGGGCGAATATCCTCTAGCTATCAATCACTTACAAACCGCCATCCGTCAGGCCAAACGCTATGGTCTGCTGGGCAGTCAAATCTTTGACTCTCCCTTTGACTTTCGCATCGATCTTAGAATTGGAGCCGGCGCGTTTGTCTGTGGTGAAGAAACAGCCCTAATGGCCTCGATTGAGGGTAAGCGCGGCATCCCCCGGCCGCGTCCCCCCTACCCGGCAGAATCGGGGCTATGGGGCTGCCCTACCCTAATCAACAATGTCGAGACCTATGCCAACATTGCCCCGATCATCCGTAATGGCGCGGACTGGTTTGCCGCGATGGGGACTGAAAAGAGTAAAGGCACCAAAGTCTTTTCTCTGACAGGTAAGGTGCAGAATGCGGGGCTAATTGAGGTGCCCATGGGCATTACCTTGCGCGAAATTATTGAGGAGATGGGGCAGGGAGCCCCCCATCAAATTCCGGTTAAAGCGGTACAGACCGGAGGGCCGTCCGGTGGCTGTATTCCTTCGGTAGCCTTTGACACCTCAGTGGACTATGAATCGCTCAAAACGTTGGGATCAATTATGGGATCCGGCGGCATGATTGTGATGGACGAGCATACCTATATGGTGGATGTGGCTCAATATTTCATGAAATTCTGCATGGATGAATCCTGCGGTAAATGCATCCCTTGCCGAGCAGGGACAGTGCAGCTCTACCAGCTGCTGGACAAGTTCAAACACCACACCGCAACTCCAGCCGACTTGCAGCAGCTCGAAGACCTGTGCGACATGGTCAAGCACACCAGCCTCTGCGGTCTAGGTCAGGCAGCGCCCAATCCTGTCTTGAGCACGCTGCGCTACTTTCGCGATGAGTACATCGCGGCCTTTAGGTAGCAATTCGCGAAAAGATTGAGTCGGATTACGAGTCACGGAGTGCTCTGTGCCCAGGGGAATAGCCGTACTCGTAGGCTGAAGCGAAGGGCCCAAAGCTATAGAACCAGAAACTTACTAGAAACAGGTGCTAGAAACAAAAAAGCCCAGCGCTTTTGCACTGGGCTTGCCCTGACTCAAACGGCAGTCACGCCGTTCACCAGACTAAGCACCGTTTAGCTCATGGCCGAGCTACTCCGGTCGTAGCCACCAAAGTCGTGGGGAACTTTGCCTTGGATGCGGCTTTCGTAGTTGGTAGCCGTCTCGTCAGTGGTCAGACCGACATCTTTTTCGGCACGGGTGAGCATCGATTGCTCACGACGACGGATGTTGTCGAGATGCCGTACAACCAGACGACGCATCCGCTCGTCAAGCGAGAGAGGAAGGGGCGGAACGGCATTAGCGGTTCCTTCTGGTGTGACCTCTACAGGTGCAGCGTTACCAACGGCATAGGCAATTCCCCGATACTTGAGGTCAGCACTGTAGCCATACAGAATCGGGTCGGCTGCTGTGAAGTTAACGTCAGCACCTCGATACTTGCCGGTTAGACCAGTTTTGTGTGTCCCAACAACAGGGGGGACATAGTTGTAGTCAATGCCGCGATAGGTGAGTTTCATATGGTCGCCTCCTTTTACTGCTGTAGCGATAGAGGCGCGTTCCTTCGGGACAACCTCCCTACTTCCGTCTCTTTAAAGGTGTTTCTTTGGCACACCTTCAAGAGATGAACGATTTATCCTTTACACCTATATTATCGCTCTTATTCAGGATGTTGAATCGTTAGCGTAACAGATTGAAACTGGAAGAGAGACAATATTCCATCTGACAGGCAGATTTGCGAAGCTTGAGAATAGGAACAAACTTTAAACCTCAAACAGCCTCAGATGCCACCTGCGCGATGAGCACTACGCACGAACGGGCCTCTACCTGATAGGTGTCCTGCTCATGGGGTGATGATGCCCCGAGTTCGCAGAAGGAATTCGGCAGGGAAAGCGCAGTATTCACAACCCGGTGCCACTGTTCACCCTGCCCTAACAGGGGTAGCTCAAACGCTAGCCCCTCCCAGTAGACATTGAACATGACGTGCAGATACTCACCTGCCTTTGGATGACGCAGAGAAAAGGCCAGGCTGCGAGACTCATGTCCCCAGTCAGGTTGCCCCAGCCTGACACCGTGCCAGCTGATATGGGGCGTATGGGTGGCGTAGGAAACCTGCAGCCGCGTCTCCTGCCGAAAGATTTCTAGATTTTGAGTAAAATCGATGAGACGCCGAACAAAGCACCACAGATCGAATTGCTGATCGACCTGATCCCAGTTGAACCAGCTGAGTGCATTGTCTTGGCAGTAGGCGTTGTTGTTGCCCTGCTGGGTGCGACGGACCTCGTCCCCCATCAAAATCATCGGTGTGCCCTGTGACATAAATAATATGGTCAGCAGATTTTTAATTTGCCGTAGTCGTCGGGCCTCTATGCAGGGTTGGCTGGTTAATCCTTCTTCTCCGCAGTTCCAGCTGAAGTTATCGTCACTGCCGTCGCGATTATCTTCTAAATTGGCTGTGTTGTGTTTGTGGTTATAAGAGACCAGATCGTTGAGGGTAAACCCATCGTGGCAGGTGATGAAGTTGATGCTGCGGTTAATATCGGTATCTTGCCGCTGATATATGTCTGGGCTACCCATAACCCTAGCGGCCAGTGTTCTCACCATTCCGGCGTCGCCTCTGACAAACCGACGAACATCGTCTCGAAACGGACCGTTCCACTCGGCAAACCAGTCGCCAAATTCGACAAAACCACCAACGGTATAGAGCCCCGCCGCATCCCAGGCTTCGGCAATGAGCTTCGTGCCAGCCAGGGCTGCGTCTGACTCGATTGACCAGAGAATGCTCATGGCCCCTGGCGCAAAAATGGGCCGCCCATCCGCACCTCGGCCTAATGCAGCGGCTAAGTCAAAGCGGAAGCCGTCGACATGCATCTCTGTCACCCAATAGCGCAAAGCATCTAGAATGAGCTGACTGCCAATTGGATGGTTGCCCTTAAACGTGTTACCACAGCCACTGTAATTGAGATAAGACGCCGGGGTTTCAGCATCTAGAATGTAGTAATTAGGATTGTCGAGGCCGCGAAATGACAGCGTGGGGCCGGTTTCGTCATCTTCAGCTGTGTGATTAAAAACCACATCTAGAATGACCTCAATCCCTGCTCTATGCAGGGATTTGACCATATCCCTAAACTCATTGAGCGGACCCAGCAAGGTTTTGTCAGCACTGTAGTCTGGATGCGGGGAAAAAAAGTTGACGGTGTTGTACCCCCAGTAGTTGTTTAGCCCAGCGGGGGCGGCTTCTGGATCAAAGTAATGGACGGGCAGTAGCTCCACCGCTGTTATGCCCAAGTTTTTGAGATAGGGGATTTTTTCGACCAGTCCGGCAAAGGTACCTCTCCGAGCTGGCTGGACGCCTGAGCTAGCATGGTGGGTGAAGCCACCGACATGCATCTCGTAGATGACGCTGGTGGCGTAAGGAATGCGGAGAGGATGATCCCCTTCCCAGTCGTAGGTACTCAAATCCACCACAACGCTTCTTAGGGCGTGAGCGCAGTTGTCTTCTCCGTAAATGCAGGCTGCTTGGCGGCTGTAGATAGACTGGCCAACGACAGCCTTAGCGTAAGGGTCTACCAGTACCTTACTGGGGTCAAAGCGGAGTCCCTGCCCGGGCTGATGGGGACCATAGACACGATAGGCGTAGACCTGACCAGCGGTCAGCCCAGGTACAAAGATATGCCAGTAGTGGTAAGTTCGATGACGCTGGGGGTCCAGCACCAGGGTTTGGCGGGGACACGCATCCGTAGCGGCAGCAAAGAGAAGCAGCTCAATTTTTTCGGCGTACTGAGAAAAGAGAGCGAAATTAACGCCATTTGGGGTTACGGTTGCGCCGAGAGGATAACTTTGGCCGGGTGAGGCAGAGTAGGTCATGGCTGAATCAACCATAATCGGTCGATTGACACCTGCTTAGAGCCTGCCACAAGCTGGGTCAGAAATATGGATAAGCAATAAACCTTATGCGATCGCACCTGCCTCTTGAATCGGTATTTTGCTCGGGCCAGCAATCAAGTAGGTACTCCCTCGCTTAGTCCTTGCTATAAAAAACTAAAACTCCGAGAGTGACGACGGTCTTCATGAGTTCCTCAAACTTAACAACTATCCTGAGGGCTGAGCCAGTGAGTTATCTGGACTGACGCTTCGTGGGAGAACACTATCTGATGCGACGCGATGTGAAGCCTAGATCGATGGAAACCAGTATGCGACAGCTGGTACTGATCAGCGCGTTTCGCCTCAGCATGGTTTGGGACTTGTTTACAACGTTCCTGGGTACGCTGATTATTCTTGGTAGCCGTGGCTTTATTCCGCTGGGCCTAAGCCTTGTGGGGACGCTAATGGCAGGGGCGTTCAATTTCTCGACCAAGTCTATCTGGGAGCGCAGACGGATTAAACACATAGAAATTTATTTGCTGAGGATGGCCTGGGTACTTGCGATCGCATTTGACTTTTGGACATCGCTGACCTGCAACGCGACCTATATTGCACTGGGACAGTTCGAGCTAGGGCCTGTCGTTGATTTGGGGTGGGTACTAACGCGGCTCACGCCAAGCCAGCTGACGATTGTTTTGTTTATTACGATGTTGACCACCATTAGCCCCATGATGGTCGGCTACATTCGAGATCGGGCACCAGATTTTCTGTTGTAGTTCAACTATCAGCCATTATTGAGTTCGAGAGCAATGCCTGTACACACGTTGACTATTGACGATCAGCTGGTAAGTGCCCGTCAGGGAGAAACACTGTTAGATGCTGCAGCCGACGCAGGCATTCGCATTCCAACCCTGTGTTATTTGGAGGGCGTATCTACGGTCGGGGCCTGTCGGCTTTGCCTGGTCGAGGTCGAAGGAACGTCGAAGCTTCTGCCCGCCTGCGTTACGGCGGCGGAAGAGGGCATGGTCGTGCGCACCCAGTCTGACCGATTACAGGCCTACCGGCGCACCATCATAGAACTGTTACTGGCGGAAGGGAATCATGTCTGCGCGGTCTGCGTGTCCAACGGCAACTGTGAGCTACAGGATCTCGCCGTTGAGCTAGGGGTTGATCATGTCAACCTGGCGTACCAGTTTCCCGCTCGATCAGTCGATGTTTCCCACGCGCGGTTTGGGCTCGACCACAATCGCTGTGTGCTCTGTACCCGATGTGTTCGGGTCTGCGATGAGATTGAGGGTGCCCACACTTGGGACATGGCTAACCGGGGCAAAAATTCTCACATCATCAGCGATCTTAATCAGCCTTGGGGAGAGGCTAACAGCTGTACCGCCTGTGGGAAGTGCGTGAATGCTTGCCCAACGGGTGCCCTCTTTCATCGGGGCTCGACAGCAGGCGAAATGGTTCACGACAGGGACCAGCTGAGCTTCATTACCGCTGCGCGCCAACAGAAACAGTGGCTTCGTCAATAGTCGTTCTCTTTCCAAGATCCTCATACTTTTTGCGTAGAGTGCGGTTGGCAGATGCGCCCACTATAAAGGGCGATAACGGTTTCGTCCCCAGAGGAGGAATATGAGTATCAGACTTGCAACGGTTTGGCTTGGGGGCTGCTCGGGCTGTCATATGTCGTTTCTCGATTTGGACGATTGGCTGTTTGATCTGGCGAGTCAGGTAGAGCTGGTGTACAGCCCCATTGCCGATATTAAAACCTATCCAGAAGGGGTTGATGTGGCCCTGGTGGAAGGTGCGATCGCAAATCAGGATCATCTAGACCTGATTCGTCAGGTTCGCGATCGCACCCGATTTCTCATTTCCTTTGGAGACTGCGCCGTGACGGGCAACGTCACGGCCCTACGCAACCCGTTGGGAGGGCCCAAATCTGTCTTGGACCGTGCCTACTTAGACGCGGATACCTTGCCCCAGCATCCCCAGAGTGATCTGGTCCCAATGTTAGTTGATCGGGTAATGCCCGTGCATCAGGTGGTGGACGTCGATTGTTATCTGCCGGGCTGCCCTCCAGACGCTAATCGGATCAAAACTGTTTTAGAAGATTTACTGGCGGGTAAAACACCGTCTCTGGCAGGATCTGAGCTAATTAAGTTTGGATAGTGAGAGGGAGACTCAGCGGGCGTGAAACGCGGCAAGCTGACTAACCATCTGTTTTTGTTGACTATCTGTATTTGAGTCTTGCGGTAGCGATAAGATCAAATTGAGTCAAGAATTCGTGAAACTTCCAGAAATCGAAGATGACAACATTACACGGGGTTAATTAGCGTCTTCACAAGTTCCTCAGGCTTAGGCCCTAAAAATAAGGTGTAGGGCTCCTCATTAGGAACCGGCTGCTTAGCAAGGAGGGTGATTATGCTAACCGTTCGAGACATTATGACCCGACCTGTCGTGGTCATTCGCAGCTCGGCTACGGTGGAAAATGCCATTTGGCTAATGCGGGCCAACCGGGTAAGGTCGCTCATCGTCGAAGAAGGCTACCAGCGCGGCCCCTATGGCATTATTACTGAAAAAGACATCGTATACGACGTGATTGCCCCAGGGGACAATCCCCATTTTGTTCGGGTAAAGGACATTATGTGGCAGCCCTGTATCGTTGTCCCGCCCGATGCGAATCTCCAAGAAGCTTCGCAGATTCTGGCTGATGCAAGTGTCCACCGGGCCCCTGTGATTGAGAATGACCAGCTGATAGGGATCGTCTCAGTCACAGACATTCTGGTCAAGGGTCATCCCAGTGGTCGGCCCCGTGATGAGCTGTCCGAGAGACTTCAGGAAGCTTTGCAGCATGCGCGAATTCTGGACGATGAAGAGGCCCAGGCCCAGCAGGAATGCAATATTGCCTGGGAAATTTTAGAGGACATGCGCCAGAAGGTCGGTCCCCGTGCCCGATAGCGATAGGGAATAGCCATTGTGGGAAAGAACAGAATCGTCATCGATCCGGTGACGCGTATTGAGGGGCATGCCAAAATTTCGATTTACCTGAATGATCAGGGTGAAGTCTCTGATGCCCGATTTCACGTGACTGAATTTCGAGGTTTCGAGAAGTTTTGCGAAGGTCGTCCCTTCTGGGAGATGCCGGGGATTACCGCACGGATCTGTGGCATCTGTCCGGTGAGCCACCTATTGGCCTCGGCAAAGGTAGGTGATCAGCTGCTGGCTGTACAGATCCCTTCGGCAGCCGAAAAGCTGCGGCGGCTCATGAACCTGGGACAGATCATCCAGTCCCACGCGCTGAGCTTCTTTCACCTTAGCAGTCCAGATCTCTTGCTAGGTTGGGATAGTGACCCGGCCCAGCGCAACGTGTTTGGTCTGATTGCGGCAGAACCTGAACTGGCCAGAGGTGGCATTCGTCTACGTCAGTTTGGTCAGCGCATTATTGAGGGGCTGGGTGGGCGCAAGGTTCATCCGGCCTGGGCTGTTCCCGGTGGGGTGCGATCGCGCCTCACATCCGAAACCCGCGATCAGATCGCCGATCAGCTTCCCGAGGCCAAAGCGACCATTCTCTCCACGCTGATCCGGTTCAAGCAACGGCTCGAAGACCTGAAAGAAGAGGCCCATATCTTTGGCAACTTTCCTAGCCTATTCATGGGGCTGGTTGCCGCTGACGGCACCTGGGAGCACTATGGCGGTCAGCTGCGCTTTGTAGACAGTGGCGGAAATGTGATTGCCGATCGGCTTGACGCCCGCGGCTATCAAGAATTTATCGCTGAGGCAGTCCAGCCCGACTCTTACCTCAAGTCACCCTACTACAAGCCCTTGGGTTACCCGAATCAGACTCAGCTGTGTCGGTTAGAGAGCGGCCTCTACCGGGTGGGGCCGCTAGCGAGACTGAACATTTGCGATCGCATTGGCACCCCCCTTGCTGAAAAAGAGCTAGAGACGTTTCGCCAAGACGGTACGGTGAACAGCTCTTTCTTCTATCACTATGCTCGCCTGATCGAAATTCTGACCTGCATTGAACGCTTGGAAGCTGCGTTAGATGATCCCGAGCTGCAAAGCGATCAGCTGCGGGCCAGAGCCGACGTCAACCAGCAAGAGGCCATTGGCGTTAGCGAGGCCCCACGAGGGACGCTCTTTCACCACTACAAAATTGATCCGTCGGGTCTACTCACCTACGTCAACCTGATTATCGCCACCGGGCAAAACAACCTGGCCATGAACCGCACCGTCGCCCAGATTGCTCGTCATTACATTCACGGTGAGACGATTCCAGAACCGATGCTTAATCGGGTCGAAGCAGGCATTCGCGCCTTTGATCCCTGTCTCAGCTGTTCTACCCATGCGGCTGGAAAAATGCCCCTACAGGTGCAGTTAATCAATACAGCTGGGCAGGTTGTTCATCAGATTTATCGTTGAAGTGAGAACTTGAAGTGAGAACGAAGGAAATAAGAACAAATAGGAAAAAGATATGGAACTGCAACTGGTCAATTTAACGATTCCACCTGATAGCAACCTGATATTAGGACAGAGTCACTTCATCAAGACAGTTGAAGACCTCTACGAGATCATGGTGAACACCTCAGCGCATATTCAGTTTGGGTTGGCCTTTTGTGAAGCATCGGGACCGCGACTGATTCGGACGGCAGGTAATGCCCCTGAGTTGGAGGCCGCCGCTGTTGAGAATGCCAAAACGGTAGCAGCAGGTCACAGTTTTGTGATTCTGATGCAGCAAGGTTTTCCGGTTAACGTACTCAACGCGATTAAACAGTGTCCTGAGGTTTGCCGCATTTACTGTGCGACGGCCAATCCGGTGCAGGTGGTGGTGGCGACCAGCGACCAGGGTAACGGCATTTTGGGCGTGATTGACGGCTATTCGCCAGTGGGTGTCGAAGGGCCACAGGCCGTTACCGAACGCCATCAGTTTTTGCGACAAATTGGCTACAAGCTTTAACTCAGACTAAGCCTATGATTGCGACTCGTTCCCCGCTACTACACAGTCGTCTAACCGTTCGAGGTATCGTTCAGGGGGTCGGCTTTCGTCCCTTTGTTTATCGACTGGCTACGGAGTTGACGCTGACGGGTGGGATTAAGAATACCGACCAGGGCGTTGTGATCGAGATTGAGGGGTCTGAAGGTGCGATCGCAACGTTTCTCCAGCGCCTAACCGAAGAACTGCCACCCCATGCGACGGTTCAAGCTATTGAACAACAGCAGCAGCACTATCAAGGACTCACCACTTTTCAAATTCTGCCGTCCAGCGCCGGTGGCGGAACAACAACTGCTCAAATCTTGCCCGACCTGGCGATGTGTCCGGCCTGTCTAAGGGACGTGCTAACAGCGGGGAATCGCCGCGAGGACTATCCTTTCACCAACTGTACCCACTGCGGACCGCGTTTCAGCATTATTCGGTCCCTGCCCTACGACCGACCGCACACCACGATGGCGGTGTTTCAGATGTGCCCTGCCTGCGAAGCGGAATACGAGGACCCAACCAATCGCCGGTTTCACGCCCAGCCCAACGCCTGCCCGGCGTGTGGTCCGCAACTCGCGTTTTGGAGCGATAGTGCGGCCTCAATTGAGGGACCCTTGGCCAGCGCGATCGCAACCCTCCAGCAGGGCAAAATTCTCGCACTCCAAGGGTTAGGCGGTTTTCAGCTACTGGTCGATGCTGGCAACCCAACCGCCGTTGACCGTCTGCGCCTGCGTAAGGGCCGCCCCAATAAGCCGTTGGCCATGATGTGTGCCAGCCTGGCCCAGGTGCGTCGTTACTGCCAAGTTTCCGAAACTGCTGCGGCTCTGCTTTCTTCGGCCCAGGCCCCGATTGTTCTCCTTAAGCAGACTGTGTCCTCTTCATTGGCCCGGAACATTGCCCCTGAGACCCCTTATCTGGGTGTAATGCTGCCGACTACGCCACTGCACCATCTGCTGTTGCAACAGATGCGCGGGCCGGTTGTGGCAACTAGCGGCAATCTATCGGGCGAGCCCATCTGCATCGAGGTACAAGCGGCACGGGATCATCTTGGCGCGATCTCAGATGCCTTTCTCGCTCACAACCGTCCCATCCAGCGACCTGTGGACGATTCTGTTGTGCAGTTGGTAAACCACCAGCCGCAGGTGTTACGTCATGCTAGGGGATATGCGCCTCAGACCTTTCTGCTGACCGCATCGATGCCGGAGGAGATGTGCATTTTAGCGCTAGGGGCGCATTTGAAAAGTGCGATTGCCCTGTCTCAAGGCCGCCAGGTTACCCTCAGTCAGTACATAGGCGATTTAGACACCGCTCCCACTCAGCAGCGCCTAGAGCAGACCGTTGATGATGTTCTCTCGTTGTCTCGTTGCCAGCCCAGCGCCATTGCCTGTGACCTGCACCCAGATTACGCTTCTACCCGTCTTGCCCGATCCCTGGCTGAACGCTGGAATGTGCCGCTGATTCCGGTTCAGCACCACTATGCCCACGTTCTGTCGGGCATGACAGAGCATGGGATTGAAGGCCCCGTACTAGGAGTGGCCTGGGACGGTACGGGCTACGGTGCTGATGGGACCATCTGGGGAGGAGAGTTTTTGCAGGTAGCCGAATCGGGGTGCGATCGCGTTGCCCACTGGCTGCCCTTTCCCCTACCCGGTGGAGATGCCTGCAGCCGAGAGCCCCGTCGCTCGGCCCTGGGGCTGCTCTATGCCTGCTATGGTGATGCTGCCTTTGAGATGCACGATCTGGCCCCACTTCAGGCCTTTTCGCCGTCTCAGCTGACGGTCTTACGGCAGATGCTCACTCGCACTATCAATACCCCCCCAACAACAAGCGTTGGACGGCTCTTTGACGGGGTAGCCGCCCTGTTAGGCCAACATACTCAAATCAGCTTCGAAGGGCAGGCGGCGATGGCAGTTGAGTTTTTGGCTGCTCGCGTTTCCAATGCAGACCCCTATCTCCTGCCAGTCGCAGCAGGCTCTCCCCTCGTGCTCGACTGGCGACCCATGCTGCGGGCCATTATCTCGGGCATTCGTCGAGGAGTACCAT
>CAWUKV010000177.1:0-11493 GCA_963923025.1 uncultured bacterium | reverse complement strand
AACTCTGTCTGTAGTCCAACCGTCAGACAGGAAAAAATACTTCACGTTGCGGGGTCGTCAGCAAATCGTCAGGACCATACTATCCCGGTCGCTCGATTTTTGTACATTTCGTTACAAGATTTGGTTGCCGCCGTCTAACCCCGTGTTGGTCTGCCATCGCCTGATTCAGGAGCCCGCGACCCTGAGATGGGATCGTCCTCAACCGGGAACTTTTTTCTAAACGGTCCGGAATACCAGCCCGTATCAGCGAACAGTTAGCTGGTAGATGCACCCTGATATTACGCTTGAATTCCTCTGGAGTTCAGGCGTTTTTTTTGCTTTGCCATTGGTTGCGTTGCTGGGGGCGGTGTCAGGCCAGTGTGAAGGCGGCTACCCTGCCGTAGATGGGCTGTAGGACAGCAAACAGGCGTGATAGGCTAACGCTCAAGGTGTATACACAAAACATGCGGGCAAGGTTATGGCTAAAACGCGGGTAGGGCTGTTATTTGGCGGACGCTCAGGGGAACATGAGGTCTCAATTCGGTCGGCCCAAGCCATTGCCCAGGCCCTACAGACGGGCAAGAACGCTGACAAATATGACGTACTGCCGGTCCACATTGAGAAAAGCGGTCGTTGGCTGATGGGCAACGCGGCCCAGGCGGTGTTGGCGGCGGGTGAGCCCCTGGCGCTATCGAGTGATGAGGCCGACCCGGCATCCAGCCCCCTGACAGAGCGATTGCCGACGATGGGCGAGACTGCGAGTATTGATGTGTGGTTTCCAGTGCTGCACGGCCCCAACGGAGAAGACGGGACTATTCAGGGCCTGCTGCAGCTGATGCAGATGCCCTATGTGGGCTGTGGGGTACTGGCATCATCGGTGGGTATGGACAAGCTGGCGATGAAAAGTGCCTTTGGGCAGGCGGGGCTGCCTCAGGTGAAGTATTTGGGGGTGACGCGATCGCAGATCTACTCCAACCCTTGTATCTTTCCAAAACTGTGCGATGACATTGAAGCCACGCTGGGCTACCCCTGCTTTGTTAAGCCTGCCAACCTAGGCTCCTCGGTGGGCATTGCCAAGGCCAAGGACCGTCAGGAGCTAGAAGCCGCCCTAGACAGCGCCGCTAGCTACGACCGTCGCATTATCGTCGAAGCCGGGGTGACTGCCCGTGAGGTGGAATGCGCCGTGCTGGGCAACGACAGCCCCAAAGCCTCTGTGATTGGCGAAATTCGCTTTAACAGCGACTTTTACGACTACGAGACCAAATACACCCAAGGCCAGGCCGACCTGTTTATTCCGGCACCGCTCCCTGAGGCTGTGGCAGAGCAGATTCGCGAAATGGCTGTGCAAGCGTTCCAGGCTGTTGATGGCGCTGGGCTATCGCGGGTGGACTTTTTCTACGTTGAAGACACAGGCGACATTTTCATCAACGAGATCAACACGCTGCCTGGCTTTACGGCGACCAGCATGTACCCGATGCTGTGGCAAGCCGCTGGCATCGAATTTGATGAGCTGGTCGATCAGCTAGTCCAGTTTGGGCTAGAGCGCACGGGCTAAGACAGCTGGCATAAGATGCAAACAGTTGAGCCACGAAACACTCAATGCCGTCTCCCTTTCCTGGTGTGGATCCCCTATTTAGAGGGCTATCTTTAGGCCAGTAGCCCGCCGTAGAGCAAGCCTACAACAGACCGTCTGAACCCTTATCGAGGCGGAATCACAAAATCAAAGTTGTTCTCTCCTACCGTGTTGCGTAGGACTTTGAGGATTTTTCTGGAATCGTCGTAGGGGCCGCCCATATAAAAGGGTTTCCCATTGCGTCCAAAGGGGATGTCCATGAGCGTGTCGCAGCGGGAACCGAGCTGAACCTGGCCAGTTTCAAAGTCGTGGTGGGGCGATAGTCCAAGATCGTGGGCGTAGTCCACCGCGCCAAACACAATCGCCTGGGCCTGCTTCAGGGTGATATCGACGAAGGGCTGCTGAAACATCCCTTGGGCCTGCTCCAGCAGATCTTTGTACTGGCTGATGCCCATTAGATTTGGACCAATCACGTTTTTTACCCCTAGGCACCAGCAGTCAATCAGATAGCTAGTGACAATGTATTGCCCCGCTTTTGCTCGGGCTAGGATAACGCTGGCTAAGCCGGAGACAGGAGTATCTTCATCGTTCACCAGCGCTGCGGGATCCTCTGCGGGAATGGCTGACGTGGATGAGGGGACCCCTATGCTCAACAGTTCTTCAGCGGCCTTTTGATTCACGACGCACTGCACTAGGGGCGGTAGGCTACCATCGTCAATGTTTTGGGCACCCAAATGCTGAATGCGCTCTGCTTCTGAAGCAGCTGCCTGGTTACGCACTACTTTTGTCACCTCAGCCGGACGCAGGTTTAGCTTGCGGGCAATTTGCTTGGGGGAGAGGTTGAGATCGCGCAGGCGAGCAATGTCTTGGGTCTGTTCAGGGGTAAGCGGCATAGGACAACTGTGAGAGGCCGTTACCGCTATTTTATTGACCAGTCAAAAAATAAATCCGCTGCCGTTACCAGCCGTTTCAAAACCTTACACAGGCTAAATCTGGGATTACCCTGAAGCGATGAGTTCACCTAACCGCTTCAGGACTTGCGCCACCTTGCATAGCTCGTTGTCCTCGTTCCAGATGGAAAAGATGTTTGACGTTGCGTACTGGGCTGTGTTCTTCTGAGTGACCTTAAGGAACAAAAACTCACTACCGTTGGTGATCAGACCAAAGGCAGCCTGCTGCGGTTTTGGACTGGCTAACATATAGGCCAATGTTTGGGGAATCGCCTCTGCGATAGAAAAGCGGGAATTTTTCGCTTCAATCACAGTTGTCCATAGCTGGTCTTGTACAACTAGCACATCAATACTGCCTTTAATAATGTCGTCACCTTCACGGGCTTCGATGGCAACGCCAACTTCTCCTGACACTCTGTAGGGTGGACCGTAGAAGCCTGCAACGTTAAGTAGTGGCGAAAGCACCACCATTTTGACGATGCTTTCCGCTAGACGATATTTCAGCAAGTAGCGATAGTTAGTCCGAACCTGATCTAGGGTCTGTTGTTCTAGAGTGGACAGTTTTGGCAGCTCACCTTTCCATTCCGTAAAAAAGTTACCCGCTTCCACCCAACGCAAACCGAAACGGTCTTCTAGATCGCTGAGTTCGACTGTTTTAGCAGGAATTGACTGAACCATAGGACGCTATTGGATATACCCCACACTACATTAGCGACATTTGTTCACCGCTCTCGTCGTCATTGGTGGTGCGAGTCACTACCAATGACGGGCGCTCCGGCACCTCGTAGCCCAAATGTTTCCAAGCGGCAGGCGTGGCGATGCGGCCCCGGGGGGTGCGTTGCAGGTAGCCAATTTGTAGCAGGTAGGGTTCATAGACTTCTTCGATGGTCTGGGCGTCTTCCCCAGTGGAGGCGGCCATGGTGTCTAGGCCAACGGGGCCACCGTTGAAGTTTTCAATCATGACGGTCAGTAGGCGACGGTCGGTCCAGTCGAGACCGCAGGGGTCTACGTTAAACAGCTCTAACGCTTCTGCGGCAATACTTTCGGTAATGGGACCGGAGGCTTTCACTTGCACATAGTCGCGCACGCGGCGCAGTAGGCGATTGGCGATACGCGGGGTGCCTCGGGCGCGGCGGGCAATTTCGGTGGCTCCGGCGTCTTCGACTTCGGTATTCAGTACGCCAGCAGTGCGGAGGACAATCTGAGTCAGCTCGTCCAATTCGTAGAAGCGCAGGCGCTGGATTAGGCCAAAGCGATCGCGCAATGGAGAGGACAGGGCACCGACTTTGGTAGTGGCACCGATCAGCGTAAACGGCTGGAGGGGAATGCTGCGGGTACGGGCGCTTTGGCCCTTGCCAATGGTAATGTCCAGCCGCGAGTCCTCCATGGCCGGGTAGAGGATTTCTTCGGTGACGCGGGAGAGTCGGTGGATTTCGTCGATGAATAGAATGTCGCCTGCTTTCAGGTTGACTAGCAGTCCGGCAATGTCGCGGGGGCGCTCTAGGGCTGGGGCGGTGGTGATTTTGCAATCGACCTGCATTTCTTGGGCCAAGATCAGGGCCATTGTGGTCTTGCCCAGGCCGGGGGGGCCGTAAAGCAGCAGATGGTCGAGGGGTTCTTTACGAGACTTGGTGGCCGAGATCGCAATTCCCAAGACCTCTTTCAGTGCCTTTTGCCCAATGTAGTCCGCCAGGGACTGGGGCCGAATGCCGTCGTCATTGCGCGACAGTTCGTCGGCGCGGGCCTCACCCTCCAGCAGCTGATTTTTAGGCTTAGCTTCGGCAGACTTCTCAGCGGGTTGGGCCGAAGATTTAGCTGCTTTTGCCCGAGCATCTTTTGCAGACTCATCGCTGGGCTGTTTTGAGGAGACGATTGCCATAGTTGGGCTCGGCTGGATGAATTACGCACAAATGTACTATAGCTTTTGCCATTGTGGCATGACGACTTACCGCAACCCGTCAGCGCTTTTTCTGGGTGGTGCTGTAAAGCCGATAGGTCTGCTCCTGAAGGCGGTCGGTGTCTTGCTGGTCGATTCGCTGGACGTAATTGACCTTGACTTCTTCTAGTAGGGCGTTGACAAGACTCTGAAGCTCTCGCAACGTGTTGTCTTTTTGAATTTCTTCTCTAAAGTGTGTGCCGAAGCTGCTGATCAGCTCACCGGTTAGTTCGCCGCCTTTTTCGTCAGACAGGGCCTGTCGAATGGCACCGTAGAGATTGCGGGAGACCTCTGCAGAGATTTGCTGGGTGAGCTGCTGCGTAAGATCGGTAAAGCCGGGTAAAAGTTTCAGCCCCGGTGTCTGAGAAACGGCTCCATTGACGCTGTGGGCCAGCAGCGCGTCGAGTTCAGGCTTGATCTTGGGCAGCACCTGGTAAACCACCAGGCTACTCAGCCGCTCGGAAATAATTTTGACCTCGTCCACGCCGTTGAGGTCGATGTAGCGGTTCTGGCTGGTGGCCTCGACTAGCCAGCGGGAAACCTGGCCTTCTTTAATGAGATTCTGGGTCTGGTCAACCACCCGCAGCAATACCACCTCTGTCAGCTCGACGGCCACCTGGCTTAGCAATACCCGATTAAGACGGCTGTACACCGGCTCCAGGTTGACCAGATGAGACTGGTCCAGCCGCGTAACGACGGGGATGACCCGTAGCCAGCGCCAGAAGGGCAAAAACATCGGGACATCGGCCAGCCGCCAGAGCATGGCGTCAAACCAGTTGGTGCCCTCATGCCGTCGGCTGAGGACGTAGGTACGGGCTAAAAACTCTGCGCCAAACAGCGCCATAAACCCGATGTCTATCAGGATGAAGCGGTCGATGGGCAGGCCATTAAAGTCGATGCCGCGCCAGTAGTTGGTCTCGATCAGCGGGCGAATCTCGTCGTTAAAAAACTCGGTTTCCTGCAGCCATCCGGCCTGGCTGAGGTAGTCGGCATCCCAAAATTCGTTGAGTGCGGCGCGGGAGGAGTCCTCGTCCATGCGATCTCGAAACTCATCCTTAATCTGCTCGAGCGTGCCGGACTTACCCGCAACCTCAAACGGGTTGGTATCGATCATCTCGACGCTGCGATCGCGCACCTGCGCCAGCAGCGTCTCGGTTGCCGCAGAGTCTAGCCCCGTCGCCGCTACCTGGTCTTGCAGATCGTCCACCAGACTCAAGTAGGCTTCAGTAAACCGCTCTGGCTCAATGCCTTTAAAGGTTGCGCCATACCAACGGGTAAACTCTGGGAGAAATCGTAGGTAGGTGTCGCGAAACGGGATGTAGCTGAGGTCGAAGGCCACGAGCCCCAGGTTGACCGCTGCAATCAGCGCCATCGTCTTTTCGAACCAGTTAGATAACCGACGACGGCGTGACGGACGCTTAGCCGGAACCGGGGGACGAGCCAAAGTCATGCCATTTCACACAACACATCGTTTCTAGCCTAACCATCGACGCAGCACAGGAATAGAAACCCACGGTAGACTTAAGCAAGTAACTTAACGTTTCTTAACGGCGTTCCTATGACGACTGCTACGGCTCCGACTCAGCTGGGTACCCACTGGCACTGGCGTGGGTTTCAGGTCTACTACACGCGCAATGGTGAGCAGAGAATGGACCGCCCGCCGCTACTGCTGGTTCACGGTTTTGGCGCGTCTACGGACCATTGGCTACACAACATTGCAGAGCTGCAGCACGACTTTGAAGTCTGGGCTATTGATCTGATTGGCTTTGGCCGCTCGTCGAAGCCCAGCAGCGGCTACAGTTCTGACCTGTGGCGAGACCAGCTGCACGAGTTTGTTCAGCAGGTAATAGGGCGACCGGCGGTGCTGGCGGGTAACTCGATCGGGGGCTATGCGTGCTTGTTTACCGCTGCCACGAAGCCGGAGTCTGTCGTGGGAGCAGTGCTGCTCAACGGCGTTGGGTCGTTTACCGATCAGGTGCAAGAGACGGAAACTAACCCCTTTAAAGAAGCGGTTGGAAAAATTATCAAAGAGATTGTTCTTAGCCCGGTCCCCAGCTGGATTATTTTTCAGTTTGTTCGCAACAAGTCGTACATTCGCAAGACCCTACAGCAGGTCTACGTCAACCAGGATGCTGTGACCGAAGAACTGATTGAGAATATCTATCGCCCCGCCACCGAGCCCGATGCGCCTGCGGCCTTTGCGGCCTTGTTTAAAGCTGAGCGGGGCGAACGGGTCGACGTGCTGTTAAAACAGCTACAGCGGCCGCTACTACTGCTGTGGGGGACTAAAGACCCGTGGATGGACTGTCAGGACCGCAGCCGTCTGTTCCGAAAGTATTACGACGATATTGAAGAACACTTTCTCGATGCCGGGCACTGTCCTCACGATGATCGGCCAGAGTTGGTGAATCCGCTGATTCGGGATTGGTCTTTGACGCGGTTTGGTTGAGGCAGAAGGCAGAAAAATAATCCTCGATAGCATCCCGCTGAAGAGAATAGGCTAGACCAAAGAAAAGCCTCGACCGTTGGCCGAGGCTATGAGGATTTGTTGTCTCAGAGAGGAGGAAGGTGTGAGAGTTTTGTCAATGTGTGTCAACCCTGTGCGGGTGCTAAACCTTGGTCACGTCCAGAACTGGAGTTTTTCCAGTGGGGAAAGCTACCGGTTTCAACTTCGACGTGGTTTATGCGGTGCGATCGCGAAGCGTTAGGCATAGCATTGGACAAACGGCTGCCATTGACAGTGTCAGAATTAGGCAGATCCACAGTCCTTGAACTTGTTCGGGAGTCATGGGGGTCAGTCTCCTTGGGCGAGTGATGATTGCCGTTCAATAGTTACTACAGGCTTATAGCAACTATTCCTGATAGAACCGCTGACGCCTATGGCATCTTCGATTCAGCTGGGGGATGGTTTCAGTCGAGAGTCAGTTCCCTGTCTCGATGTGTTTATCTTCTCGTAAGTCTCCTGATGGGGGGGTGACTGAGACTCGCTTACGCCTGTGATATTTTTTTAGCCTCGTGTTGCGGCCCGTCAGTCAGTGGCGTGATTGACACAGCAACACGACAGTGATCTATATCAACAGCGCGGAACGGCCCTCTGACGTTGTATCGCCCTTTGCTTGAGCCTTCTAGTGTGGCTACCCCCTTAGCGCACAGTTTGCAGCCCTACAGACCACCGCTGCGGTACCGTCGTACGCTTGATGTAGAGCGGATGGCGGGGCTGTGCGGTGCGGTTGACGCCAAGGCAGTAGAGTCGGTCGGCATAGGGCTGTAGTAAATCCAGCACAGCTCGGTCACGCCCCAGCAGCGTTCCCCAGTTTCCCCAGGCCAGGATGATGCGGTCAGCGGTACTCGCTGCGGCCAGAAGGGTGCGATCGCAGTCTGCGCCAATTGGGTCGTCAACGGTTGTCAGTACCTTGGGCTCAGGCGTTCGGTAGCCAAACAGATTGACCACCGTTAACCCACCGTACCCCCACCGTTGGGCAAACTGCATACAGGCACGAATGGTAGGGTCATCGCGTTCGGCGTCGGCTCGGCTTGGGTTAAGCATGACAAAGACGGCGTGCGGCCCCTTAGCCTGCCAATGACGCGACAGTGAATAGCGATATTGCCCGGTTACGTCAAAAGACGCTGTTCGCTGAATGGAGTCGGTTTGAAACGCAGGCATGACGTCAGGCGGGCATGTACAGGCAGGGGCTTAAGGGGGCACCCAGCAGGTTTGGCAGACTCATCCTGCGGGCAGCTTACGGGGCCGTTTACAATCGTTAACATAGGTAAAGGGCACCAGGGTCGCTGAGGGGCTAGAGACCGTCCCTTGCGGCTGCATCGTTTACTCATCAGGAGGCATCTTGCGCGTATTTACCCAGTTTAGTCCGGCGCTTCGTTGGAATCTAACGGTCCTTTTCATTGCGGGGCTCTGCTTCTGGGCTGGGTTGGCGGGGCTATTGCCCAGCTTGCCGCTGTACATCGAGCAGTTTGGGGCCAACGGTCAGCAGATTGGTCTGGTAATGGCTAGCTTCGGTATTGGTCTGATTGCCCTTAGGCCGACCATGGCTCGGTTGACGGATGCCTGGGGCCGCAAGCCTGCTTTGATTATCGGGCTGAGCGCGATCGCCGCCGCGCCGCTGGCCTATTTGCTTGTGCAGCTGATTCCCGAATTTACCTGGACCCTACAGCTGGGCGAACGGTCGTGGCAGGTGCGATCGCCGCTGCTGTTGATGATGCTGTTTCGCGCCGGGCACGGGCTCAGCATAGCCGCCTTCGTCACCGGCTATAGCGCGCTAATTGCAGACCTAGCCCCGCCGGACCAGCGCGGCGAACTGATTGGCTACATGAGTTTGGTGAATCCCATTGGCATGGCTCTGGGACCGGCCCTGGGTGGCTTTCTCCAGAGCGGCAGCGGCTTTGCCCTGGTGTTTTTGTCGATGGCTGGGATTGGTGCAGTGGGGCTGCTGTGTGCCTCGGTGGCGACTGAACCTGGTCGAGCGGTCCCCAGTCAGTCGGCGACGCAAAAGCTGGGCCGAGCCAAGTTTTGGTCGCTGCTGTGGCTGCCGTCCATTCGTGTGCCAGCCATCATGCTGCTACTGGTCGGACTGGCGTTTGGGTCGTTGGCTACGTTTATTCCGCTGTACGCCCGAGAAAGCAATCTGGCGATCAATGTAGGCCTGATTTACACCTCATCGGCCATGGCCAGTTTTGCCATTCGCCTACTGGTTGGTCGAGCGTCGGATCGCTATGGCCGGGGACGGTTTATCTCGTTGGGCTTAGTGCTATATACCCTGTCGATGATGGTGCTGTGGTGGGCCCCCAGCGAGTCGATGGTGCTGCTAGCTGGGGGTATTCAGGGGGCTGGCGGCGGCATGCTGATTCCGATGGTGGCGGCACTGATGGCCGATCGCTCGACGCCGGACCAGCGGGGGCTGATGTTTGGCCTGTGCCTGACCGGGTTTGATGTGGGAATTGCGCTATCGGGTCCGGTCATGGGCTGGGTGGCCGACCTGACGAGCTACCGAGATATTTTTGCGATCGCGGGTCTGATGACGCTATTGGGACTGGTCATTTTCATTACCACTTCCAGCAAAGATTTGCACCACTCGGTCCGGTTTGCCCTGGCTGGCGGCAGAGATGTGTACGCGATTCCATCTTCCTGACTGGGACGATCCAACCAGCCCGGATCTCTGGTAGATCATTGAATAGCTAATAGCTCATGGGAACCACCGCCATAAAATAAGGCGTGCCGAAGGGACAACTGCCCTGCTTCAACACGCCTTAAGGATTAACCAGTGTTCCAAAATCTGTGAACCAGACTTGTCAGACACCGACTAAGGATCTGTCAGCTGAGGATCAAAAACGGGCCTGAAGGGATTCGAACCCCTGACACCCTGGTCCGTAGCCAGGTGCTCTGTCCACTGAGCTACAGGCCCTCAACGGCTCTTAATCTTAACACATCTTGTCTTCGAAACACGCATCTTTGCCATAGCACTGCCCATGTCCATTTCGCCGTCTGCTGCTACCGACGCCATTGACACGCAACCTCCCGTTGACACACGTTCCTCAGACACCGTTCCCCTGACGCACATTGATGAAGCGGGTCAGGCCCGCATGGTCGATGTCTCAGAGAAGCCCGTTACGGTGCGGCAGGCCGTGGCCGAAGGCTACGTCCGCATGGCCCCAGCAACCCTAACTGCCATTCAAAACGGCGATGTCGCTAAGGGGGCCGTTCTCAGTACTGCCCGCATTGCCGGTATTATGGCGGCCAAACAAACGTCTAACCTGATTCCGCTCTGCCACCCGCTGCCGATTAAAAAGGTGGCGGTTGACATTGAGCTGGACGAAGACCGACCGGGTTACCGAATTGAGGCAACGGTCAAGGTCACAGGCCAAACCGGTGTGGAGATGGAGGCCCTTACTGCCGTTAGCGTTACTGCTTTGACGATTTACGACATGGCTAAGGCGTTGGAAAAGTCTATGCAAATTGAAGACATTCGACTGTTGCACAAGACGGGCGGCAAGTCTGGTGAGTATACGGCTGAGCCCGTCTGAGTCAGCCTCGGCGCTGGAACCCGTGTGAATTCCCCCTGTGGTCGGTAACGAAACCCATTAAAATGAGAGCCGATCCACCCTAATGCATTAACTAAACGCTATGCCTCCCAAATGGCCCCGCCAGCCGGACCGCAACGACCCGGCCTATCGTAAGCTCGAAGATCGGATCAATTTTGCCGTCCATGTGGCAGCGGTATTGGCGGTTAATTCAATTCTTTGGTTTTTGCATGAGCTGAGGCCGGGAACGCTGCTGTGGGTTAAGACGTTTACGCTGGTTTGGGTTGGTATTCTGGCTTTACACGCGATCTATGTGTTTGCGATCGCGTCCTACGATACGCCCACATCGGGTTCTTCTTCTTCCGAATAGGTCCGTGAGTGAGACATCTGGCGGTATAACCCGATAGCGCCGAATATCAGTATGCGTTGCTACCGTATCGTGACCTTGATTGCGGCCCATTCTCTACGCGAGATGCCAAAGGTTCATCTGGCCCATCTTGTTTCCCTGGGTAAACTCCCCTCAGACATAGATTTTCAAGGGGGTCAGCGTTATCAGCTTAACGATCTGAGAATGCTGTGAATTCGTCTTAAGAAATACGACAAAATCTGTGGAAACTCCTTAAGGTAAGAGCATTCGAGCAACACAGAGGACGCCCCCAATGGCCTACGGAGACTCAGCAGAAATCATTGAAGCACTGGCCGCTGACATTGGCGACAACATCTATATAGATATTGCTAAATGGCATTTGTACCTGCGTGATGCCAATCTCCACATGACATTGGCCGAGAAGTTTTACCCCATCATCGTAGACGGCGACTTAACTGAAACCACCGTTGTACAGATCCTGCAAGATATCCCTGTCAAGCTGGGTGGGGGGCGACGGACGCTGCCCCTCTCAGAGTTAATTCCGGTGCAGGGACAGGTCAACCTGATTGACCTGCTGGAAACGCATCAGGGCAAGCTCTAAGAGGTTGTATGAGAAGTTCTAGAGCGTAATTTTTGCTACGCCAATCGCCTG
>CAWUKV010000176.1:0-11539 GCA_963923025.1 uncultured bacterium | reverse complement strand
ATCTTCGACCGCGAGAAAGTCTTTATTGAGCAACACCTGGTACCCCTGCGAGAGCGGTTCCCACAGCTCCGCATTGTGCTAGAACACGTCACCACAGCAGACGCGGTTCAGTTTGTTCTAGACCATGAGAATATCGGTGCAACCATCACCCCCCAGCATCTGTTGTTCAACCGCAATGCTATCTTCAAAGGCGGCATTCGCCCCCACTACTACTGTCTACCTATCCTAAAGCGAGAAAAACACCGTCAGGCCTTGCTACAGGCGGCAACTTCGGGCAATCCTAAGTTCTTCCTCGGCACCGACAGCGCCCCTCACACCAAAGACAACAAAGAGACCGCCTGCGGCTGCGCGGGCTGCTTCTCGGCACTGCACGCCCTAGAGCTGTACGCCGAAGCATTCGAAAGCGTTAACGCACTAGATAAACTTGAAGGCTTCGCCAGCTTCCACGGCCCCGACTTTTACCAGCTGCCCCGCAATACCGAGCAGATTACGCTCAGCAAATCATCCTGGCACATCCCCACCGAAGTACCCCTATCAGATCCTGAACTGGCAGATGCTGAACTGGTCCCACTAAGAGCAGGCGAAGAACTCACCTGGAAAATGGCCTAGCAGATACAATGAGCGGGCCTTAGATCGATGGGGGTCACGTCTATCGCTTTGCCTAGCGCTTTAGCCAGGGTTGATTTGCCCGAGCCAGAGTTGCCGATGATTGCGTAACGCATGTCGGTATAGGTCTTGGATAAAACAGGACCTCAACACTAGCCCGAACCGGGCTGTTCATCAACAGGAATATCAAAATGGAGAACGTCTTCTCGGGTTCCCAGCTTGCTGTAGAGCGAGATCGCGGGTTCGTCCTCAACGCCAGTATCCGCCTGGACGTAGATGACATAGGCTCCTCGCTCAGCAGCGACGTGCTTCAGCCGGTCAATCAACGCCGTGGCAATGCCCTCCCGCCGATGCCCTGACGCCACAGCCAGATCGTAAATGTAGATCTCACTCCGTTCTTGCTCAAATTTCTTTAGCTCGTAAGCAGCTATGCCGCCAACAACAATGTCCTCTTTCACAGCCGCCAGTGCAATGAAGATGTCACTACCGAGCAGTTGCTGTAGATAACCCCGGCTGGGCGGCTTTGAGGTATAAGTTTCACTATCCTCAAAAGCTTCACCAAAAGCCATCAACAGCGCCTCCATTAAGGAGATATCAGCTTCAGTAAGTTGGAGAATCTCAAAAGACATGGACCTATCCTGATTATCTCGCTGTTATAGCGCATGCGCCTACTCCTAAATTGCAACCTAAACCTCTGCCACATCCAGAACTGGAGTTTTCCCAAGAGAAAAGCCATAGGGGGAAAAGCCATAGATTTTCAGGCTATACGCGGTTCGGAACTACAGGTTTCAGGCTGGACGTAGTTTAGCACCAATGAAATTCAAGCACGACAGCTCAGCGAACTCGGCCAAAATCAGAAGAAATAAGAAAAATGTCTGCTTAGATACAAAAACACCCTGTAGCTTGAGGGTTAATCGATGGGATGCGCTGCTGGGCTAGACACTGAACAAGCTATGGTCGTTGATACTGCTATCAACATTCCTGTTATCGACTTCACCCCGTTTCTCAACGACGACCCGGTGGGTCAGAGACGGGTGGCGACGGCGATTTATCAAGCCTGCCATGAGGTAGGGTTCTTGTACCTTATTCACCACGGCATCCCGCAACCCAAGATTGACCAGGCATTCACGGTATCACAGCAGTTTTTTGCCCTGCCGCCAGAGCAGAAGCAAACTATTGCCTGGTCCAGTGAGGCCAGCAACCGAGGCTACATTGGCCTAGAGCGAGAGCGGCTCGACGAGGCCCAGCCCGGAGACCTGAAAGAAGCGTTTAACGTCGGGCGAGAGGTGTCGGCTGCGTCAGTTGCTGCAGCTGAGCAGGCGTTGGTCGTCAACCAGTGGCCCGCAGAACAGGACGAGTTCAAAGCCGTCGTTAGCGACTTCTTCGAAACCTGTGCGGCGGCAGCAAATCGGGTGTTTCAGGCATTTGCGATCGCGCTCGACATGCCCCCCAACTTTATCGTTAACAAGCACCAATCCAAAGGCTACACCCTGCGCCTACTGCACTACCCGCCGCTGACCCAAATACCGAAACCCGGCCAAACCCGAGCCGGGGCGCACTCCGACTACGGCACCCTGACGCTGCTGTTTCAGGACGATGTGGGCGGGCTAGAGGTGCAGCTCGCTAGCGGCGAGTGGATTGCCGCCCCATCGATTCCCGGTGCGGTGCTAATCAACACGGGCGACCTGACCCAGCGGTGGAGCAACGACGTGTTTCGCTCGACCAAGCATCGGGTAGCGTTACCCACAGGGGATAAAGTGGGGCGAGATCGCTACTCTATTGCCTTTTTCTGCCAGCCCGACCCGGAAGCCGAAATCGTCTGCTTCCCCAGCTGCCAGAGTGCAGACAACCCGCCGCGCTACCCACCAGTTAAGTCAGGGGAGTACCTGCTGAGTCGCCTTCAGGCCACATACTGAAGGTTTTGGGCTGAGGATAGAGGGTAAGGCGGTGCTTATCATCGGCTTTCTTTGTCCTAACGGGCCTTCTAGACATCTACACGTCTGCGTTTTCAAATCTGTTCTTTTAACTCATACAACATGTCCATTCGGTTTACTCGGTTTCAATCTTCTCTTTTTGCTCTGCCCCTAGCACTGGCAGCACTGGGCGGCTGCACCACAGATGCGCCCGAGGTAGTCGACAGTGCCGACACAGAAGCCACCGCTGAAGCCACCGCAGAGGGCGGCGACGGTCCTAAAATGGCGCTGGTACTGAGCGGTCCAGCAGAGGACCAGTCCTGGAATCAGGCCGCCTTTGACGCCGTGCAAGAGCTAGAGGCTGAGGGCATTGAGATCGCCATTTCAGAGAGCGTGGACCCGGCAGATGCGGCGGCCGTGCTGCGCCAGTATGCCGAGGGCGGTTACGACGTCGTCGTGGCCCACTCTTTTAGCTACCAGGATGCGGTCATGCAGGTGGCGCAGGAGTTTCCTGACGTTAACTTTGCCTGGGCAGGCGGCATCGATGGCACTGCCGAGAATGTGGCCGACTATGACCAGCCGTTTTACCAGGGCGCTTACCTGGTAGGACTGGTTGCTGCAGAGCTGAGCGAAACGGGTCAGCTAGGAGCCTTGTACGGCTTTGACATTCCCGCCTGTCACGCCATGGGTGAGGCCATGCTGGCCGGGGCTCAGTCCGTCCGGCCCGAGGCGACGCTGACCAGCGCCGCTGTGGGTGACTGGTACGACGTGGCCAAGGCCAAGGAAGCAGCCCTATCCCAGGCAGAAACCGGCGTTGACTTTTGGATTGGCTGCGGTCAGGGACCGACACTGGGCCAAATTGAGGCGGCAAAAGACGTGGACGGGGTCGCCACAGGCTATGTGGGTGACATGACCTCGCTGGGCCCAGAGGTGATTGCCTCCAACCTGTTGTGGAATATGAAGCCGCTGTTCGACCAGATGCTGGAAGATACCGCCAGCGATAGCTTTGATAACAAGTTCTACGCTTTGGGCGTGCCGGATGATGTGATTCGGGTGGAAGTCACCGGGGACTTTGAAGGGACCGTAGGTGAAGAGACACTGGCGGCGCTAGAAGAGACTGAGGGCAAGATTGCGTCGGGTGAGTTGGAGGTACCGTTTGTGCCTCAGTAGGGGTGGCTAAACCACGTCCCAGTTGAAACCTATAGGTTTCCCGCCGGAAAAATTCCAGTTCTGGACGTGGCCAAAGTTTAAGCCCTCATCCTAAATCCCTCTCCCATGGGGAGAGGGACTTTGACCCCAGCCTCTGTCCTTCTCTCTCATGTCTCCTTCCTCTCCTCCCGCCGTTGAAATGCTAGGCATCACCAAGCGGTTCCCAGGGGTCGTGGCGAACCAGAATGTCCATTTCTCGGTTCAACCCGGCGAGGTCCACGCCCTGCTAGGAGAGAACGGTGCGGGTAAGACCACGCTGATGAACATTCTCTGTGGGCTGTACGCGCCAGAGGAAGGGGACGTTCGACGGGCGGGGGAACGGGTCCAGTTTCACGACCCGAGGGATGCGATCGCAGCTGGCATCGGCATGGTGCACCAACACTTTATGCTGGTGGAGCCCTTTACGGTGGCCGAGAATATTGTGCTGGGGCAAACCCAGGGATTGGTGAGAGAATCCCCCGCGCAGCTCAACCAGCGATTGACCGAACTAGCCACACGCTATGGGCTAGCGCTAGATCCGGAAGCGAAAATCTGGGATCTGTCGGTGGGGGAGCAGCAGCGGGTCGAGATTCTCAAGGCGCTGTATCGGCAGGTGCAGGTGCTGATTTTGGATGAGCCCACTGCCGTGCTCACACCCCAGGAGACGGCGGGGCTGATGACGATTTTGCGGAGGCTAGCAGCCCAGGGCACGGCGATTATCTTTATTAGCCACAAGCTGAATGAGGTGTTGGCGGTGTGCGATCGCGTCACCGTGTTGCGCGATGGGCAAACCGTGGATACCCTACCCATTGCCGATTGCAACGCCCAGCAGCTGGCGGAGATGATGGTGGGCCGCGAGGTAAACTTGCAACGCCCAGCCCGACCGGCTACGCCACCATCCCCAGCGCCTCGGCTCCGGCTTCAGCAGGTGTCTGTTCCCGGTCAGCACGGCAAACCTGCTCTCCAGGCGGTCAGCCTCAGCGTTTACCCCGGCGAGATTTTGGGCATTGCGGGGGTAGACGGCAACGGCCAGCGGGAGCTAGAAGAAGTAGTTGCAGGACTGCGCCAGCCCAGCCAGGGCACCGTAGAGCGGGACGGTCCCGTGGCCCACATTCCCTCCGACCGCTACAGCATGGGGCTAGTTTCTAACTTTTCGGTGACGGAGAACCTGCTGTTGCGGGATGTGGATCGGCCTGCGTTTAAGACCAGGGGACTGCTGCGGCTGAGTCGCATGGCCCAGCACGCCGCTAAGCTGGTGCAGCAGTTCGACATTCGCACCCCCTCGGTCAAGACGCGCAGCGGGGCGCTGTCCGGCGGTAACGCCCAAAAGATTGTACTGGCACGGGAGCTGTCCCACGGGCACGACATTATCTTGGCAGCGCAGCCCACGCGAGGTCTAGACATTGGTGCCATGGCCTACGTGCATCGACAGTTGCTGGCTCAGCGAGAGGCGGGGGCAGCGGTATTGTTGATTTCCACAGAGCTGGATGAGATTTTGCGGGTGTGCGATCGCGTGGCCGTGCTTTACGAAGGACGGATCGTGGGCGTCATGGAGGCAGGAACGGCAGATGTGAACCACCTGGGTCTGCTGATGGCGGGCAAAACGGCAGACGCTCGTTCACCGGAGGCGGTGTAATGACAACAGCGGCCTCATCGACAGAACAGCCCGCTCTGACCTGGCCCCAGCGGCTCAAACCCTGGGCTCCGGTGCTGGGTGGGCTAGTGGCACTGCTACTCAGCAGCGGCCTGATTCTCCTTAGCGGTGCAAACCCATTTGAAGCCTGCCAGGTCCTGATTCTGGGAGCCTTTGGCGGTTCTCGTCAGATTACCGAGACCATTCTCAAGGCAACGCCACTGTTGCTGATTGGCCTGGGGCTGACGGTAGCCTTTCGGGCCAAGGTGTGGAACATTGGCGCGGAGGGGCAATACCACATCGGCGCGCTGTTGGGCGGCATTGTGGCGCTGAGCCTGCCGAACCTGCCAGGGATTGTTCTCATTCCTCTGATGATGGCGGCTGGAGTTCTCGGTGGGCTGCTGTGGAGCGGACTGGCGGGGCTGCTGCACCTAAAGCGCGGCCTGAATTTGATTATCTGTACGCTGATGCTGAACTACATCGGCATTTTGATGGTGCAGTATGCAGCCCGCGTGCCCTTTCGCGACAGTGACGGGTTCTTACCGGAATCAGCTCAGTTTGTGGCAGCAGCGCAGATTCCCCGACTGTTTGCCAGTCGGCTGCACCTGGGCGTGTTACTAGCGCTGATTTTGGTCGGCATCACCTACCTGCTGCTGTGGCGCTCCCCGCTGGGCTTCCGGCTGCGGGCGGTGGGAGAACAGATTAGCGTGGCACGGGCCATGGGCATTGCCACCGGGCAGCACATTCTCACGGCGCTGATGCTGAGCGGAGCGCTGGCCGGGCTGGCGGGCGTGATCGAGGTGAGCTACACCTACACCCGGCTGAAGCAGAGCATTTCAGACAGCTACGGTTTCACTGCTATTTTGGTGACGCTGTTGGGTCAGATGACGCCATTGGGGGTACTGGTGGCCTCCATTCTCTTTTCGGCCCTGGTGATTGGGGCGCAAACGCTGAACGTGTCATTGCAGATTCCGGCAGCGGTGGCAGGCGTCGTGCAGGCGCTGCTGGTGCTAGGCGTACTGGCCGGACAGGCCATCGCCCAGCGGGGGAAGTAATAATCTCGGGCACTGCGCTTGAGCCTCCGAGTACAGCTATTCCTTTAGTGCAGAGCGCTTCGTGCCCCGCAACCCGACTCAACCTTTTCGCGGAATGCTCACATGGATATTCTCAGCCTCACCTTCCTCGTTGCCATTCTCACCGCTGGCATTCGGCTGGCAATTCCAGTATTGCTGGCCGTGCTGGGCGAAATCATCACTCAGCTTTCAGGCGTCATGAACCTGGGACTCGAAGGGGTGATGATCATGGGGGCGCTGGCGGGCTTTGCCACTACCTACTACCTGGAACAGGCCACGGGGTTAACGGAGCTGGCAGCCTGGGTGGGTCTCGGCGCAGGTATTGTGGCCGGATTGGTGATGGGATTGGTGATGGCGATTCTCTCCATTACCTGCCGGACGGATCAGGTGGTGGCAGGCATCACGCTGGTGCTGTTGGGTCAGAGTCTGACAACCTACCTGTATCGCGCCCTGCCAGACCTCAGCAGCGCTCGGGTAACAGGGTTAGCCAACCGGCCAATTCCCCTGCTATCGGACGTGCCAGTGGTGGGCGAGATTTTCTTTGATCATGACCCAACGGTGTATGGCAGTTTGGCGTTAGTGGTACTGTGCGGGCTGTTCCTGTTTCGTAGCAACTGGGGACTGATGGTGCGGGCCACGGGAGAGAACCCGGCAGCGGTGGAGACCTCGGGATTGGGCGTGACCCGGCTGCGCTACCTGTGTGTGCTGACCGGGGCAGCGCTGGCGGGCTTGGGCGGCGCGGTGCTGACGGTGGTGCAGCTGAATTTGTTTATCGAAGGCATTACGGCGGGGAGAGGGTGGATTGCGATCGCGCTAGTTTTCTTCTCGCGCTGGCGTCCAACTTGGGCATTAGCTGGGGCGCTGCTGTTTGGCATGGCAGACGCCCTACAGTTTCGCATCCAGGCGCTGGGCTCAGAAGAGATGCCCTACGAGTTTTTGCTCATGCTGCCCTACGTCCTGACGCTGGTGGCGCTGCTGCTAAGTAATGCACGGGACCAAACACCGGCTGCGTTGGGGACGCCGTATGTGAAGGGGAAGCGGTAATCTGTGTGACAGCGGCATTGCTGTTTACCTCAGAGCATGCAGAAAGGCCACAGGACTTAAGCCACCCGTCCTAATATCCCCAACGTCACGTTCTAACAAATCCTATGGTTGAGCACGTTTCACAGACCCTGTCACCGCCCCAAACGTCAACGGCCCTCGAATTTTGCGACGTGGGTCTGCAATACGCGATGAATGGAGCCTCTGTTCGAGTGATCGATCAGGTGTCATTTCAGGTGGCCCAGTCGGAGTTTGTCTCGATTGTGGGGCCGAGCGGCTGTGGTAAAACCTCGCTGCTGCGGATGATCTCGGGGCTGAATCCGGTGCAGATTGGCAGCGTACGCTTTCAGGGCAAGCCGATTACAAAACCACTTAAAAATGTGGGGATCGCCTTTCAGAATCCGGTACTGCTGCCCTGGCGCAACACACTTAACAACGTGCTGTTGCCGCTAGAGGTAGTGCCGCCCCATAAGCAGCAGATCAAATCACAGAGATCGCGCTACGTGGCCGATGCCGAAGCACTGCTAGCAACCGTCGGCCTCAAAGATTTCAAAACCTACTACCCCTGGCAGCTGTCTGGCGGTATGAAGCAGCGGGCTTCCCTGTGTCGAGCACTCATCCACCATCCCGAAATTCTCTTGCTGGATGAGCCCTTTGGTGCCCTGGATGCCTTTACCCGAGAAGAAATGTGGGAACTGCTCCAGCGACTATGGAAACAGTCCCAATGTACGAGCGTGCTGGTCACCCACGACCTGAGAGAAGCGATCTTCCTATCAGATACGGTGTACGTCCTAGGGCCGCGTCCCAGCCAAATTGTCTACACCCTCAAGGTCAATCTGCCTCGTCCACGTACGCTAGATATGTCTTTTACACCTGAGTTTCAACAGATGTACACCGACCTGCGGCAATACATTCAGCGGCAGTAGGCAGACTATCCCAGCTCTTAGAACCCAAGAGAAAAAGCTTTAAGACGAGATTTTCTATGACTGCAACCCCCAGCGTTTCACCCCCTCAAACAACGCCGACGCTAGCTAGCTTACTCAAGTCGAAAAAGGCGATTGTTGTCCTACCCCTACTAACGGGGGTACTGCTGTTTATAGTGTGGGAGTTAGCCGTCCGGCTGCTGAGCATTGAAGAATATCTTTTGCCAGCCCCCTCCGCCATTCTGGCAGAGATTCCCCAATGGGGCAGCGTCGTTCTCAAGAATGCCTGGACAACGCTGTTTACGACACTGTCAGGTTTTATTCTGGCGTTAGTAGTGGGGGTAACGCTGGGGTTTGTCATTGGCTACTCCAAGCTGGCGAGTCTGACGCTGTACCCCCTGCTAATCGGGTTTAACACCATCCCAAAAGTGGCGCTGGTGCCGCTGCTGTCCATCTGGTTTGGCATTGGTGCGGTTCCAGCCATTATCACAGCCTTTCTGCTGGCAGTATTTCCCATTGCGGTGAATGTGGCTAGTGGTCTTGCCACCGTCGAGTCAGAAATGCAGGACGTTCTGGTAGCGCTGGGCGCGAACCGCTTTGAGATTTTCCAGAAGGTCGGGCTTCCACACACCATGCCCTATTTGTTTGCCTCGCTCAAGGTAGCCATTTCTCAGGCATTCATTGGTTCTGTTATTGCAGAAACGGTCGCTTCCAATGGCGGCATTGGCTACGTCATTCTGTCTGCAAGTTCAAACTTCAACGTACCGCTGGCGTTTCTAGCACTGCTAAGTCTAGGAGTAATGGGCGTTTTGCTCTATAGCATCTTTGTCATTGCAGAAAAGCGTTTCGTCCACTGGCTCTAGTCATTGAAGGGTTAGTCAACACATTCAACGGCGTCGCGGGGCTCCAATACCAATAGCCTTGACGCTGTAAACATCCTCAGCACCGCGACAAATATATAGCAGTCGAAGGGTTGGTAGACCCATTCGGCTGCGTCGAGGGGCTCCAGCGTCAAGGACTTTAGTGCCAGGAACTGTCCCTAGCAACTCGACGAACGCAATAGCAGCCGCCAGTGACCTTAGGACAAGGCTATAACGCCATAGGGCTGTGCGCTGAGCAGGATAGCCTTACTCGGTGTCCTAACCTATATGACGCTCTCCACATAACATAGCTCAGCGTCAACGGTTCATCAGAAATGTCTTCATCTATACAACTGGCATAAGTTGTTACTGATAGCGTGAGCGCAGTAGATAGGAAAAAAGTCCTATAGATTGGGACTCCCCGTCTGCTGATTAACTTGGTGGTGTGAAGGAATTAACTCTAATGTTCTTGAAAGGGCTCTTAGCAGGTGCTCCGGTTTGTCCTGCGTTTTTATTGAGGCTGCTGCTGGCAGCAAGCACTGGAGTAGTGTTGGGGGGAACGACCCTCAGCACTGCTGCCGCTGCTTTGGAAGCAGTAAATTTCTCGGCTAATGAGGCTGAAGAGAGCCCAGAGGCTTCACTAGAAGCTGCGCCAGAACCTACGATTGAGCCTGTATCAGACAATAGCGCGGTCTCGCCACTAGAAGTAACCGGAACGGAGAACGCTTTAGACTTGGCGGTGACCGCTCCAGCGGCAGATATCGTTGATAGCAGGAGTTCTGGGTCAGCTATCCCATCTTCTCTTACCCCAGAAGCCTTACTATCAGGCACGCTCTCCGAAACCGACATCGTCGCACCATCGACATTGGCAGCCGAGCTGTCTCAGGTAACGGGCGTTGACGAACTTACCGATGTCTCTCCTGCTGACTGGGCATTTACAGCTCTTCAGCGATTAGTAGAAGACTACGGCTGCATCGAAGGCTACCCCGATACTACCTTCCGTGGAAACCGGGCTATGTCTCGCTATGAATTTGCGGCGGGACTTAACTCCTGTTTAGACATTCTGCTACTCACTATCACGGACCTACCAACCGAGGATCTAGAAACCGTTGAGCGGCTCCAAGAAGAGTTCGCAGCTGAGCTGGCGACCTTGCGGGGTCGTGTCGATACTCTGGAACTAGACGTTGCAGAGCTAGAGGCCAATCAGTTCTCGACCACTACAAAGCTAGCAGGACGAGTATTTGCACACCTTAACGGCGCTTTTGCAAGTGGTGATGTTCAGGCAGAGGGCAACAGCGTCTTTTCCGCAGCCCGCGATGCAGCGGGTAACCCTGTAGTCAGAACGATTACTGACGACCCAGAGATTACCTTTAGCTACCTTACCTGGCTCAACCTAATTACCTCGTTCACCGGGGAAGATCGGCTAATTCTTCAGCTAGCCGCGGGTGACGGCAGTGCCCCAGCTAATACGTTTGCCTCCGCGGGGCTATTTAATACTTACGGTACGCCGTTCACCCTTCAGCGAGCACAAGGCGAAGATAACGTTATCATTCGTGAGGTGTTTTACTCTTTCCCCGTCAACGATAAGATTTTCCTGACAGTTGGGCCGAAGATAAACTGGTACCGTCACTTTGATAACAATCGCTTCACCTTCCTCGTAACAGGGGCGAACAGCTTTAACTCCAGCGGCGGTACTCAGGTCAATGCCGTAGACCGAGGCTCGGGCATCGTTGTTGAGTGGGACGTTTTAGACAATGTTGAGCTCACAGTCGGGTACCTGGCGGAGTCAACCGAATTCTTGACAGGGGCAAGGTCAGCTAGCGATCCAACTAGAGGCCTTTTTGGTGGGGCCAACACGCTAACAGCGCAGGTCGGCGTTTACCCAACCGACAGTCTCAATCTGCGCTTTCTCTACACCCGCTCTAACCTCGAAGCTAACGCCGCTGGTTTGGTGGGTGGAGCGGTCAGCGAACCGCTGTACGGCTTTGCCGACGATGGGTTTGGTGGCCCCGTCGGTAACGCCACTGCCGATACGTTTTTGTTCAACTTTGACTGGCAGCCGACAGACTGGCTTGGGTTCTTTGGCCGCTATAGCTACGGCAGCACAAATCTGTTCCCCACAACAGCGGGCCGGGCTAACGGTAGTGTAGATGCACAGTCAATTCAGGCGGGGCTTGCTTTTCCTAATCTGTTTAAGCCAGGGGCACTGGCTACGATCTCCTACGTTCGGCCTTTTGCAATCACCGGGGGACGCAACTTCTTAGTATCTGGCGGGGGCGATGGCGGCGTTCAGCAGGAGTTG
>CAWUKV010000175.1:0-11630 GCA_963923025.1 uncultured bacterium | reverse complement strand
ATACTGATCTAAAGCCTCAGCCAGGTCAAATAGTTCAAGTACACTTAGCGTTTGCGTCGATTCTGCCAGGACCAAACGATGCTGAGTCAGCGGACGCCGGGTAAGGGAACGGTCCTGCTGCATCGCAGGTTGTGCCAGCTGCTGCTGCAAGTGGGTTTGCACAGTCTCGATCAGGTCTAGCAGCTGCGACTGATTGCCTGCTGCCAGTAGCCGACTATTGGGCGCTGTGCCCAGCCAAAGCTGAAACCGAAGCTGCTTCATCAGCGGCTGGCGACTCCATTGCGACAGGGGCGAAGGCGAAGCAGTCACCTCTAGCGTGCAGGTATTGGCGGTATAGCGCTGGGTAACGAGCGGTCGGGCCGATGTCATATCGTGTTAGCCGGAAGAGAACGGCCATCAGGGCGCAGGAAAGCGCAGGATTTAAGCACACGCTGGGCGTCTCTAGTACAGCATAACGACGAATGCAGCCGATTCGGCACCGTTGCAAATCTCGAAACCGCCTGCGCCTGGTTACCTCAAACTTTAACCTGATTTAATCAATGCCAATTTTGGTAGGGCCGCTGGCTGGGGCGGTGCTGGCCGGGCGGATTTTGCGATAGTCCGCATAGAGGCGATCGCGCCAGTCCCAAAAAGGCCGATACTCTGGCGCATCAGCCAAACCGGGCACCCCCTGACCACAGATGCCCGCAGGCAAATTCACGTACTGCGCCGCCGGAAACTTGATATACATCGACACCCCAGCCACTGCAAAGTCAGCCAAAGTCGGTTGATCAGCGACCAGATAGGGACTCTCTTGTAGCAGCAGACATAGCGACTCCAGGTCCTGACGCAGAATTGCCGTGGCCGCTTTAATCGAGTCAGGACCAAAGCCCACACCCGTTCCCAGCAGATTTAGCACGTCTCCAGGAATCGACCCCACGACGGTTTTAACGACATCCGGCGTTGCCGCTGGCAGCAATGCGGTCCGAAAGTTCGGGTGCTGGTTGAATGCACCGATCATCACCTTGCGAGCATTGAGCCCAATTGATTCATCGGCCCAGGCTTCCATCATCAGCGCTAGCCCTCGCGCTTTGGGCTGCACCGGAATCAGCGGTCGTTCAGGGTACTTGCGGTCTAAGTAAAGCGCGATCGCGGTCGAATCAGCGATCACCTCAGTCCCATCTTTCAAAACCGGTACCTGTCGCTGTCCCGACAGTTGGTACAGCTCAATCTGGCCGACTCCCGGCGTTACTTCCACGGTTTTGTAGGGCAGCTGTTTATAGTCCAGCATCAGTCGCACCTTTTCGGAGTAGTGCGACGCTTCAAACTGATAAAGCTCAATCATGGCGCGAGTTAAATCTGGGTTAACAACAAATTAAATTAGCTCAAAGTCAAGCAGAGCCGTGGCTTCAACCCGCAGTAGCCGGTCGACAAGTCCCGATTATGGCGCATTTTGGGAACCCGCGCGCCTACCCTGCGTCAGAGGGGTTGTTTAACGATTTTTCATTAAGGTTCATTGCCTCTTGATGAACTTTTACATGAAGAGTCGAAGCGACCTTACATGTGCAACTTGCATGTGACACGCAACGGTTGCTTGTGCGTGTTCCTGAGAAAGATGAGCCTTTGAAACATCTATAAAGGAGATTGTATGTACTCCGTACAACCCAAACAACTTGCGCAGACGCTGCTGATTGGTGCCCTCGCCGTAAGTGCAGCCGTTGCACCCGCTCGCGCTGAAAGCTTGCCCCAAAAGACTGAACCGTCAAGTCCCGAAGCAGTCGAGGCCGACGCTGCAGAAAAGCCCGCCGAAGCGGAGCTAGAGACTGTTCCGGCGGCTGCGCCAACTGAGCCCATACCGGCGACGGACACGCCAACGACAGTTGAGCCCGCCGCTGAAATTGAACCTCTAGACGTCGACACCCTGGAGGTCGAAGATGCGGAGCCTCTAGAAACTGAGCCCATGGATGCTGAGCCTCTAGACGCCGAGCCCCTAGAGACAGAACCTGAGGCTGAGTCGGTTGAGCCCGAAGCAACCCCTGCGCCAGACGAAGTCATGCCCGAAGCAGACACTGAAGTCATGCCTAGTGACATGCCCGAGGCCGACGTTGACACAGAAGTCGTGCCTGAAACGGACATGCCCGAAACCGATGTTGACACAGAGCCTGGGGCAATGGATCCAACCGAGGAACCTGCACCCGCGGCAGAAGCGCCCATCGACACTAGCGTTTTGACGGTCGTTGAAGTGGCCGGTAGTAGCGATGCGTTCGAAACCCTAGTGGCGGCAATAGAAGCAGCAGATCTGACCGAGCAGCTGTCTGGAGAGGGGCCATTCACCGTCTTTGCCCCAACCGACGAAGCCTTTGCAGCGTTGCCTGAAGGCACCCTAGAGGCACTACTGCTACCCGAGAACAAGGAAACGTTAGTGCAGATTCTGAACTATCACGTTGTTCCTGAAACCGTCGTTTCCACCGATTTACAAGCCGAGACCGATACCGTTATGACGGTCGAAGGTAGCGAGGTGACGCTATCGGTGGTTGAAAACAGCATCTATGTCAATGAGGCGGCGGTGCTGCTGGCCGACGTTCCTGCCAGCAATGGCATCGTCCACGTCATCAATCAGGTAATCATCCCACCCGAGCTACTGGCCCAGCTGAACGCCCCAGACGCACCTGAAACGACAGAAGTTTCTGATGCGGCAGATTCCAGCAGTGATGCTGAACTGTAGCAAAAACTGCAACTCTCACTACGACCCTAAGGTCTTGTGACACCAGGGGGAGACACCCCCCAAGCCTGCGATTTTCCGGCGGGGTAGACGGCACCCTGCCGGAGAGAACGTGGCTTGAACTCAGTATCTCCCTGGCCGCCTCCGGTACAGGGAGTTTCTCTTTAAAGTGACTGATAAAACGCTAGCAGGTCTTTGGCTAGTGCCTGGTTGGTGTAGCGCGCCATCGCCCGCTCATACCCCTGCTGGGCCAGTGATTCACATAGGTGGGGTTGGTTTATCAACTTGCTCAAGCAATCCGCCAGCGCCTCGGCCTTGCCCTCGGGGAATACCAGACCACTGTCGCCAATGACATGGGGAATCTCGCCCGAATCAGACCCAATCACCGCCACCCGGCAGGCCATCGCCTCGATAATCACATGCCCAAACTGCTCTTTCCAGCCCGCGGCCGTCAGTGTCTTGAAGTCATAGGTTGTTTCAGACGGCAGCAGCAGCGTGTCCATTAGGTTGATGTAGCGGGGGACGTCATCGTGCGGCACGCTCTCTACCCAGCGGATGCGATCGCGCAACGCTAGCTCCGTCGCCAATGCCGCTAGTTCGGCCTTCATCGGACCACGGCCCAGCAGCACTAAGGTCCAGGGCAGATCCTTCAGCGTTGCCAGTGCCCGCAGCACCGTTTTGAGCCCCTTCTCTGGCACAAACCGCCCCACAAACCCCACCACAAAATCGTCTGGATCAATCTGGAGCTGACGCTTCAGCGCAGGCTGCGGTGCGGGTTTAAACAGCGACTCGTCCACGCCCAGTTGGGGCATGACCCGCACCGGACCGTCATACCCCCGCTCCTGCAGCACATCTGCGCCATCCTGATTGCCCACCACCAGACCGTCGGTATGATTCAGGTTGTAAGCTTCCAGCAGCGAAATCGGAAACTTTAGCTCGTAGGGCAGGTTCCACCAGGTGAAAAACAGCAGCTTGGCATTAAGACCCAGTAGCTTGTTTAAGGTAATAAACTCGGCATAACCCACAGACTTTGATCCCTGCTCCACCTGGATGATGTCAGGGCGAAAGTCCTTGAGTAGCGTGACCAGGTCCCAGCCAAAGCTCAGCAGGCCCTGGTTGTTCTGGCTAAAGTTACTCACCGGCACCACGCGAAAGTTGCCTTCTTCGCGACGCTTGGGTTCAACGATGCGATTCTGGACACCGCCGGGGTTCCACCGTTTTGGCACCACAACGGTAACTTCAATGTCTGGACCCAGCTGTGCCAGACAGCGCAGCTTTTCACAGTTCAGGTCCACAATATAGCTGTGGCTGGCAACCAAGATTTTCATGATGCCTTACCCCGCTGTCACTGTTTCGGGTTGCTGAGTCGCCGTAGCCATTTCAGTTGGGGTACTGAAAATGCGACCGTCCTTACCGCTAGGGTTTAGCAGCGTGCCGCAGGCTCGCAGAAATCCCAGACTGTAGAAGCTAAACCGAGTTGCAATTTTGACTGGCCCACCGCCTTTGTTGCAGGGCGGGTTGCCCAGCACATGACAGTCAAACAGCTTGGCCGATAGTCGCGCCAGCTGCCCCGGCGTCAGGTTCTTCAGCGCCATCAAAAAGTGGTTGTGGTAGAAGGTGAGCTGGTACTTGAGCGATCGCGTCGCAATATCGTGGCAGCCCCCGGTCTCTTCCCCCAGGTGCACCAGATTGGCCTCGGGGTCGTACCAGATTTTTAGGTCAGTTTTGCGAAACCGCAGGCAAAAGTCCGACTCTTCGCGAACGGCACTACCTTGAAAGCGCTCATCAAACCGCAAACCGTAGGTCGTAAACACATCCCGCCGGAAAGACATATTGCAACCCCGGGCGGTCAGCACCCGCTGGGCCTGAACCGTATGGACCAGATCGATGTGGTACCAGGCAATGCCAGGATCCATAGCCTCCGGCGGCAGCGTCTCAATGCGCTTAGCCGAGCGGGACTCGGCTAGCTTCATCCGGTCGAACACGCGACCAGCCACCGCCCCAATCTCTGAATCGCGCTGGTAGTTGCGGGCATGCCCCCACAGAAACCCCACTGGCAGCTCCACGTCGTCATCAAGAAACAGCAAAACATCGCCCTGAGAGCGCTCAATTGCGTAGTTACGGGCGGCAGGTAAGCTAGCCCAAGCAACGGTATAGAGCTGAATATCCCCCGCCTGGCTGACCTGCTCTAAAAACGCCTGGGTTGAGGGAGTGTGAGCCTGAGTCTGATCCACGACGATCAGCTCGTAGGCCGGGTAGTCCTGTTGCAGCACGCTTTTGATGGTGTCGCACAGCACAGCTTCACGCCCATAGGTCGGCACAATCACCGAAATGAGCGGCGGATTAGCAGGGTCAAAAGACATAGCAATTAAAGAATAGTAGTTCGGCTGTGGGGCTCAGATTGTTACACTCAGAACACCCAATTTCTACAGCGTTATCACACAAACTCCGCATCTTTTTTGCGCCGCCTGACTTTCTTGCCCGCCTTTAGTGCGGCCTCTTCTTTTGCAAGATCCCGTTCCCGCTTGTCCAGCTTCGGAATTTTTAGACAGACGCCTGCAGCAAGCCAGTAATATACGGCGACCGGGTCGACATCCAAGGGATAGTAGTACGGGAAAAAGCTAATAAACAGCACAAATACCCACATTGAGGCAGCATAGCCGCGTAGGTTTTTATCTTTCGTGGCGCGATAGGCCTGGAAGGTAGAAATCGTTAGGACGGTGTACAGCGCCAAAATCGAGATTAGTCCCAGAGGCCCCAGCTCGTATAGCAGCTTTGGGTGGTAGGTTTCCACTAGGCGGACCCGCCCAAAAATCCGCGCCGAGTTAGTCGCACGAGCCACGCCTTCGCCGAGTAGTCCCGCGTCATCGCGGCCCTCCCGCACCTCGCCAAACTGCTGCAGGATGAATTCATGGGGTGGTGAAGCGGCCCACCGTTCCTGGAAACTCTGCACACGGGCCTGCATGACCTCAGGGTTTCGCACCGAAACAAACACCAGCAGCAGCCCCAAAATCACCCCAATGGGCAAAAATCGTTTGAGGTTGGTAATCTGCCCTGTCAGCAGACACAGCCCGCCCACGGCAACCGGCACCAAAAACAGGGCAATTCGCTGCCCTGACAGCACCGACATAATGAACACCGTCGCCAGGGAAATCATGCCGATCAGCCGCCATAGGGGGGACCGGTCATTGAAGGTCGTCCCAAAGGAGAAGAACGCACTGGAGATGAGGAACCAGCCCCACTGCCAGGGTGCAACAAAGGTACCCGGTAGGCGAATCTGACCGTGACTAGGGGAGTAAAGCAGCGCGCCACCCACAAAACAGCGGGCCTGGAGAGAGGCTTTGAAGAGGTCATCACCTGTTGCCCCGGTCGCCTCGGTACTGATGCAGATGCCGGTCGTCAGCATTAAATATTGCACCATTCCCAGCGCACAGGCGACTAGCACCAGTACTGTCTGTAGGCGCAACAGAAAGTACAAATCTTCCTTCGAGCGCATCAGGTAGTAAATACAGGTCATCACCGGGATGTAACCCAGAATAATCTTGATGCCCAAAATCCCCATAAACAGAGGTTTTTCAGTCCCTCCTGCCTCCAAATGCTGGGGCAAGTTCACCAGCAACAGAGTCATCAGCAAAATGACGGCAACGATGGAAAGAGGTACCGTAATCGCTTTGGGAATAAGGATTGGTAACCGTTTGGCTCGACAGAACTGGATAACGCCAATAAGAGCAGGTATGTAGAACGCATCCTTAGCCAGCTGGAGTAGCGAGTTGCCGCCCAGAGCGTAAACCACCGTGCCAGAAAAGGGAATATAGATGACAAAGGCGTAGAACGCCTGATGCTGGTACTTAAACGACAGGGTCAGGCACATGAGACCGGCCACAACTGCGACGCCCAGCGTCGGCTCGACCAGTAGACCCACGAGCAAACCAATGAAGCCCGAAAACGCGATCGCACCCACCGTAAACTGAATCAGTTGGGCTCTGGCTTTGGCGGCGTCCCGCTTCTGCCGCTGTTCTTCTTTGCGGCTTAGCTTGGGGGCCTCGGGCGCATCAGCCTCCTCGTTGCGCTTCTTCTTCGAGCGCTTCTTGGCAGACTTTTTGCCTGATCGAGATGCACGGGAGTTCGCTAATGAGGTCATCGTCAGTCAGAAACCGTGGGATAGGGTAGGTCACAATGCCTACCCCAATCTACCCAAAAGGATTGAGCGCTGCGCGAATCTGGCCCCAAATCAAATTAGGTGCATGGAATCTTTGTGTAGCATCACCGTGATTTCTTGGAATCTTTAAGCAAGAGGTCCCGGACTGCCCAGCAAACCGATGAGGCGTTTACCGCCCCAGCAGGTTAGGAATATCACCACAGCCGCCGGGAATGGTCTCTCGGGTCTTGCTGCCTGCCCAAGCGCAGAGATAGCGGCGCTGCTCTTCTGACAGACGCTGTACCCCAGTAAAATCAGCCCCCTCGACCACCGCCCCGGTAAACTCTCCGGTCTCATAGTTGGGGGCATCCGTCCGGGTGCGGGGAGATGCGGTTTCTACATTGCCGTAGAACAGCCGTGCGCCCATTAGGTCCGCCTCGGTTAGGCCCACATCGCAGAGGATCGCACGAGCCAGGTTGGCGCGGACCAGATTGCAGCCGGTCAGGTCTGCTCGAATCAGGTTAATGCCGCTCAGGTCCACCCAGCGCAGATCGTTGTAGGCCAGGTCACTGGCCGCCAGCATTACCCCCAGGTCAATCACTCGGGTGCCGGCCAGTCGGTCCTCGGCATAGCCGCCCAGCCCATCGAGAATCGGACGCCCTAACCTGCGATCGCGCGCCAGCGGCGTCAGCAGCTTCGACTGAGACAGAAACCGCAATACTTTGGCCTTACCGCCCGAGTCTACGCTGCTCAAAATCGCGGCGGTACGGGCCTCAGCAATAATCCGCTCCTGGGGCCAGTCCTCTAGCAAGCCTTCATCGTCTAGCACCAGCTCCGAAATGCCTTGGAAATAGGCATCAATCGTCTGCTGCTGGGTGATCAGGTTCTGCTGCATCGTCAGATCCCGAGAAATGACGTACTGCCGCCAGGCCACGTACAGCGCAAAGATGGCAATGAAGATCTGCCCGACACCACCCAGAAAATCGCCCAGTGCCCCCACCACATCCCAGCGAATGCCGCGTCCCCACACCAAAATGCGACGGTTGGCCCCAGTGATTTGCAAAATGCCCAGAATGCCCATGGTGAAACCGGGTAGGGCAATAATCAGCGCCTGTTGTTCGGCAGAGAGGTCTACCAGTAATGCCGTAATGGTAGGTAGCGCCAGCCGTATCGACACCAGCAGGGCAACTAATGCCCCAATTAGCGTCAGCCAAAAACTGTTGAGAATTAGGCCAACGGAGACAACCAGAGCAGCCGCGATCGCCACTAACAGGCCGGTAACCTGCACCGACCCGCTGGGCTTGCGACGCAGCAGATAGGGCACCGGCGTTTCTGGTGTTAGCGTCTCCTCCTCGGTGGGTGAGGGATAAGGAGTGGGGGCCAGGTCGGCAGGCTGGTCGGGGCGGTAGTCCGCGGTGAACTCATTGGCACTCTGCCACTGGGTCATGGCCTTGCTTCTAGGCTGACCGTTGGGCCCAACCCCATCGGGGGTGCTATTTAACAAATCATCGGGCGTAGGCACTTGGGAACGAATCGGCTCAGGGCCGTCGGTAGAAGGAGGCATAGTGGGCGGTTGCTATAAGCTATGCAGAGTTTACCTGATAGCTCTGGCTCCGCCATGCAAAATCAACCGCAAGTCGGTAATTTGAGCTCAAATATCGCAGCTGACTCCCGACAGCCTACCCTTTGGATTACTGGCATCAGCGGTTTCTTAGGGTGGCATCTGGCCCAGGTCGCCGCCCCTGATTGGCACATCTACGGCACCTATCACCAGCAGCCACTCAGCTTGCCCGCGGGCCTTACGGGGACAACAGCAGCATTGGATTTACTGGACTTTGACGCGGTGACCGCCGCTTTGGAGACCTACCAGCCCGACGCGGTTATTCACACCGCTGCCCTGTCTAAACCGAATGCCTGCCAGCAGCAGCCCGAGGCCAGCTACGCCATCAATGTCAATGCTACAGAGCATTTGGCCCGATGCTGTGCCATCGCTGGGGTACCGCTGGTGTTTACCTCCAGCAATGTGGTGTTCGACGGCCAGTTACCGCCCTACCGCGAAACCGACACCCCCTGCCCGGTCAACCTGTATGGCACGCAGAAAGCCGAAGCCGAGCAGCGCCTGCTGGACGCTTACCCCCAGGCAGTGGTCTGTCGCCTACCGCTAATGTTTGGCCCAGCTACCCCTACCGCCAGCAGCTTCCTACAGGATTTTCTTACCAAGCTACGGTCGGGGCAGCGGTTAAACCTGTTTACCGACGAGTACCGTATGCCTGCCGACGCCCGTGCGATCGCAACCGGATTACTGCTGGCGCTCCAGCATTCAGGGCTAGGCATCCTGCACCTGGCCGGGGCAGACCGGCTCTCCCGCTACGACATGGGCCAGCTATTGATAGATATTTGGCAAATCACCACCGCCAATATTCACCCCTGTCGTCAGGCCGACGTGCCCATGCCGGCCCCGCGTCCGCCGGACCTATCGATGGACACGACCAAAGCGCAGGCATTGGGCTATCGTCCACTCTCCATGCAGACAGCACTTCAACGGATCTACCAGAACGGGCACTAAACTCACCACGGCGACCTCGGCCCACCCCTGGGATTACTTTTCTCCTGGGAAGGATTTACCCGTACCATAAATAAATAACGATAGATATATCAATATTTTCACATCATGATTCTGGGTCTGGTTTCCTTTGTAGCAATAGCGGTGCTGGTGTGGGGCTACAACCGAGCCAGACCCTACGGCAAACTTGGCGTGCTGGCATGGCTACAGTCCGTCGTCCTCATGGCCCCGTGGCTGCTGCTGTTTGGCCTGTTTGCCATCGGCATATACCCCAACCTTGCTGCCGTACTGCTCACGGTCGTTGTCTCTGCGGGGGTTTACATTGCCCTGGGTCGCCAACTCCGACTGATGGACATTGACACGCTGTCAGCGCGGCGGGCCGCAGCCCTGGTTGAACCCGAGGCGACGGTCAGCAACGATAGTGTTGAGGAATCAGTCACTGCATCCGAGGGACAGACAACCGTCACTGAAACGAACGATCCATCGCCTATCACTCCGATTTCAGCCGAAGATATGGCTGAGATTGAGACTATTTTTGGCATTGACACCTTCTTTCGTACTGGAACGTTTCCTTACCAGACCGGCGCTTACTTTAAGGGCAATTTGCGGGGTCAGCCAGATAAAACGGCAGCAACCCTCAGCCAGCGGCTGGAGGAAAAACTAGACGATCGCTATCGGTTTTCCCTAATCGAGGGGCCGGAGGGGCGACCCGTGGCCGTCGTCATTCCCAGTGAAAACGACCCGCAGCCACTGTCAGAACGACAGCGCATTTTGACGGTGGCACTGGCGATCGCCACCCTATTCACCAGTCTAGAAACCGGCGGCATTTTACTGGGCTTTGATATCACTCAAAACTGGCCCCGCCTGCTAGAGGTTCTACCCGTTGCCGTCGGCATCTGGACAACCCTGGTCGTCCATGAACTAGGGCATCGCTGGCAGGCCCGCCGCCATCAGGTGAAGCTGACCTGGCCCAGCTTCCTACCCGCCTGGCAAATTGGTTCTTTTGGGGCCATCACCAAATTTGCCTCGCTGCTGCCCCATCGAACCGCCCTGTTCGACGTTGCCTTTGCCGGTCCTGCCGCTGGGGGCGCTGCCGCGCTGCTCATGTTAATCCTGGGACTGATCCTGTCGCATCCCGGCAGCTATTTTCAAATTCCCGCTGACTTCTTCCAGCAGTCAGTGCTGGTCGGTACGCTATCGCGGGTGGTGCTGGGCAGCGATGCGTTCCAGACCGACATTATCGACGTGCATCCCCTGACGGTGATTGGCTGGCTAGGGTTGGTGATCACGGCCCTCAACCTGATGCCCGCCGGACAGCTTGACGGCGGCCGCATTGTCCAAAGCATCTACGGTCGCCGCATTGCTGGCAGAGCCACAGTGGTCACGCTGGTTATTTTGGCGTTGGTGGCGCTAGGTAATCCTCTAGCGCTGTACTGGGCCTTCGTCATCTTGTTTTTGCAGCGGGAGTTGGAGCGTCCCTGTACCGACGATCTGAGCGAACCCGACGATGCCCGTGCCGCGCTGGGGCTCCTGATGCTGTTTTTGATGCTGGCAGTGCTGCTACCCTTGACGCCTAGCCTGGCCGGACGGCTGGGACTGGGTTAGCGGCTCATCAGTAAGTAGCCGTTAGCAACTGAGGACGAGAGCCTGACTTAAGTGGCCGCTCTAACCGGTAGCTTCAGAATAAACTCGGCACCTTCACCCAGCACAGAATCACACCACAGCTGCCCCTGATGAATATCGGTCATCACCTGATAGCTGATCGACAGGCCCATGCCCGTGCCTTGCCCCACGGGTTTAGTTGTAAAAAAAGGATCGAACAGCCGCTGCCGAACCTCTTCGGGAACGCCCGGACCATTGTCGCGAATATGGATAGCAACCCAATCGGGGACAAGATGACGAGTGGTGATGGAAATAGTGGGTAGCTGCAACTGAGGATCTGACCGCAGGGCATCGATAGCATTGCTGAGAATATTCATAAACACTTGATTAAGCTGTCCTGCATAGCACTCCACTGGCGGTAATGCCCCGTAAGTTTTACGAACTTGAACAGCGGGAAGAGTGTCTGAAGCCTTGAGACGGTGGGTCAGCAGGATCAAGGTACTGTCGATACCGTCGTGGAGATCTACCTGTTTGATCGCAGATTCGTCCAGACGAGAGAATGCTCGTAACGATTTGACAATATCTCGAATGCGCGTGGTGCCCTCCCTCATGGAGTCCAACAGTTT
>CAWUKV010000174.1:0-11758 GCA_963923025.1 uncultured bacterium | reverse complement strand
GGCCGCTTGGGCACTGTTGATGGTGGCCTGAATGGTCTGCTCGGGGAGCTGCTGGGTTTGGGCCTGAATGGCGGCGAGTTCGGCTGCGATCGCACTTACCCGAGCCTCTGCCTCCACACGCAGCTGTGCCTCAATCTGGTTGAGTTCTTCAGCTGCTTCAACTGCGGCCTGAGCCTGCTCGGCTTGGGTTTGAGTTGCCACTAGCGTCGTTTGCCAGCTGGCTCGCTCCTGTCGAAGTCGAGCCAGTTCTGCTCTGAGCGCAGCTGTCTCCTGACGAGGATCGGCTGGCGGTACAAACGGGCCAGGGTCAAAGTTGGATACGCCACCATAAGACCGGTGAAACCAGATGCCCAGGCTACGCGCATGCTTAAGGTTGCTCAAAGCAGCACTCTTCTCGCCGTAGGTGCCGTGGGTAGCGTCGTTGCCCAGCTTACGCAGCTGATGAAATAGCCGGGTGGCCTGCCCCGTGATCGCCCCTCGGTTTTGCAGCCGCTTGAGGCGATCAAACTGCATTGGCGGCAGGTTGTGATACAGGCCTACCTTGGCTGCGACCAACTGGGCTAGCCGTTCGCCAAACTGACGCAGCTTAATCAGACAGGTGTTGGGGTCACTGGCAAAGTAGCTCTCAGCTAGCGTCCCAAGCCTGACAAGCTCTAAACTGTGAACTTTAAGAAAGGCAAAATTGCTGGAAACTTGCATGGCAGCAGCAAATCTGACCGACAGGATAGAGTTAGCATTCCCATGTCGGTATCGATGGACGTATCAATACTCGTTAATTTATTGATACGTCCGTTGTGGGCTAATTCCGAGCAGTTTTATGACCATCTAGACTCGTAAGTAGATAGCCTTAAGTATTTGACGGCATGTCATTCCGTTCGCTTTAGCGGCTCCTTTGGAGCAACGGAGTCGAGGAATCTCTCGATGTATAACGCTTTCGCCGAGATGCTAAAGCCCTCCGGGCATGGCTTCGCGTACCGACAAGCTCAGCATGACACTAGCTTTTATTTACTTGTGGCCACATACTTACCCCTACAACGGGCGATAGGTGCGGTAGTTAATGTTGGGGAAGATGTTGTCGATCTCTTCTACCTTCTCCAACCAGCCCGAGTCAATCTTGCCGTCTAAAATCTCATCGCGCAGGCGGTTAAACCGCATCAGGTGAGAGCGGGTGCGGCGTACGGCGTAGGGCACCATCGTACCCGTGCGCATGATGAAGGCCCAGTCCGACGACTGTGCCAGCAGCAGCTCCCGCGCGCACTGGTTCAGTGCCCGCCACTCTAGCTCGTCCGCAGGCTCTCGGCGGGCCAGGTCGATCATCCGCTCGGCGGCTTTGTGCAGGTGAGGGTAGATCCAGGTGTTGGTCTCGTTTAGCCAGTACTCGTGGAAGCCTTTGTAGCCCCAGCTCGACTGGGAGGGGCGGGCCACCTGCTGGGTGGGATTGGTGCGCAGGTAGTCGGCCAGGTGGGTCATCTCGTATACGTCCTGGTCAAACCAAGTCTTGCGGAACAGGTAGTCGATAAACCAGGGGCCTTCGTACCACCAGTGACCGAACAGTTCCGCGTCGTAGGGGGAGACGACGATGGGCTTGCGCTGCATCAGGCCGTTAAGATTGCCAATCTGCTGCTGCCGGTTAAACATGAAGTTGCCCGCGTGCTCGGCAGACTTTTCTTTAGCCCAGTAGGGGTCGTACCACTGCTTGTCGGAGGAGCCCACCGTTTTGCCCGTGATCTTGTGGTACTTGATGCCCACGTTTTTGCGCTGGCCGTTGGGCATGATGTACGGCTTGATGTAGTCGTAGTCGGCATCCCAGCCGAGGTCGCGGTAGAACTCGCGGTACTCGGGCGCGCCGGGGTAGCCCACCTTAGACGACCAGACCTGCTGGGATGACTCGTGGTCGCGGCCAAAAGCAGCCACGCCGGTTTCGGTATAGATGGGCGCGTAGGCGCCGTAGCGGGGGCGGGGCCGAGCGTAAAGAATGCCGTGGCCGTCGGTGAGGAAGTAGCGCAGGCCCACGTCCGCCAGCATGCGCTCTAGCCCTTCGTAGTAGGCGCATTCGGGTAACCAGATGCCCGACGGGGGACGACCAAAGTTCTCTTCGTAGCTTTCGACGGCGACCTTGAGCTGGGCCCACACCGCCTCGGGGTACATTTTCATTAGCGGCAGATAGCCGTGGGTAGCGCCGCAAGTGATGATTTCTAGGTTGCCGCTATCGAGGTATTGCTTGAATGCCCCGACCAAGTCGCCCTTGTGATGCTCCCAAACTTTGCGGGTGTGGTTGAACTCGTTGGCGTAGTATTCGGCCAGGTACTTGATATGACCGTCGTTGCGCTCGACCTCCTGCTCGGCCAGCTCTTCGAGCTTGCTCAAGTGCTCGTCGTAGCGCTCTTGTAGTAGCGGGTCCCGCAGCATCGACACCAGCGGCGGCGTCATGCTCATGGTCATTTTGAACTCAACCCCGTCACGCTTGAGCCCCTCAAACATGGTGAGCAGCGGCACGTAGGTCTCGGTAATGGCCTCAAACAGCCATTCTTCCTCTAGGACGAAGTCGCTCTCAGGGTGCCGAACGAAGGGCAGATGAGCGTGGAGAACAAGCGCAAGGTAACCGAAGGACATAGGGCAGTCTGGAGCGGGGACGTGATGAGGTCGTCTCTATCATCACATAATCATAAAGAAAAACTAAAAATGGTTACTGAAGTCAAAGCTACAGCAGGCTGTCGCAACCCACTTAAAGGTGAAGCTTCAAGGCGTGAATAGCTCTGACATGGAGGGGTTTGGCGATTTTGCCATTCCCTTTAGCTCCCCCCAAATCTGAACGCACAGCGCTGACGCTTGCTAGTTCGATTGTTTCAAAGCCTTGACCGTTTGGGCCAGTTCTGGCAACCGCTTCATCAGGGCCGCCACCTTTAGATAAACGCGATGGGGGATGGCCGGGTAGCCCGATACAATTTCGCCCGGTGGGATATCGCCATGAATGCCGCTTTTGGCGGTGGCGATCGCACCGTCGCCAACCTTGGCCTGGTTGGCCACGCCGACCTGTCCCGCTAAAATCACCCGATTGCCAATGGTAACGCCGCCAGCCATGCCCACTTGGGCCGCCATGGCTACCCCCATACCCACCTGACAGCCGTGGGCGATCTGGACCAGGTTGTCGATCTTGGTCTGCTGGCCAATGCGAGTTTCACCCACGGCGGGTCGGTCTACGCAGCTGTTGCAGCCAATTTCCACGCCGTCTTCCAGGACCGTACGCCCCGACTGGTGCATCTTCTCCCAGCCCGTGGCCGTGGGCACAAAGCCGTAGCCTTCGGAGCCGATGGCGGCACCGCTGTGGATGACGCAGTGGTTGCCGATGAGGGTGCGTTCGTGGATGACGCAGTTGGAATGTAGGGTTGTGCCATCGCCAATTTCGGCCTGGGGGTACACCACCACGTTGGGGTGGATACGCACGTTATTGCCCAGTTTGACCCCCGCTTGGATCACGACGTTGGCTCCAATGGCAGGGTTTTCGCCAACCGTGGCGCTGGGGTCGATGACGGCGGAGGGATGGATGCCGGACGCCGGTTGGTAGGGCTGATAGAACAGCGCGATCGCACGGGCAAACCCAAGCCGGGGATCCTTGACGCTGACCCAGGCCAGCCCCTGCGCCTGCGCCATCTGTTGCAGCTCTTCCTTCGGCGGCAAGATCAATGCCGCTACCTGAGTCGTTTCAATATATTTAGCGAACTTTCCGCCCTCAACGTAACTGAGGGTACTGGCTTCACCCTTTTGGACAGCAGAGACACCGGTAATATCTGGGTCCAAATCTGGCGAGATATCTAGGCTGGAGGCAACAGCAAGGTTCAGCTGGGGGACAAGCTCACTAAATTTCATAACGGCACACGTAACGCGCTAAGCGATCTTAAGCTACCAGAAAGGCCACACACTCTACATGGGCGGTCTGGGGAAAAAAGTCCGCCGGCTGCACCCGAGTGAGGCGATAGCCGCCGCCATCGCCAAGAATTTTGAGGTCCCGTGCCAGGGTGGTCGGGTTGCAGCTCATGTAGGCAATCCGGGCAGGCTTTGCCTGGTTCAGCGCAGCCAATACCTCCGGCGCGCAGCCTTTACGCGGTGGGTCCAGCACCACCACGTCCACATCATGGGCCGTCTCGCTCAGAAGCGCCTCCACTTTGCCCGTGCGAAAGTCCACCGACGTAATCTGGTTTGCAGCCGCGTTCTGCTTCGCCTGGTCGATGGCCTCAGTCTGGGTTTCGATCCCCACACAGTACCCCGCCTGCTGAGCGAGGGGCAGCGTCAGCGTGCCAATACCGCAGTAGGCATCAAGCACCGTATCTGACGTCGTCAGGGCCAGCTCGTCAAGAATGACCTGTACCAGCTGCTCGGCTTGGACGGTATTGACCTGAAAGAACGTGGTGGGACCGATGTGGAGCCGCAGCCCCAAGAAGGTCTCGGTCAAGTATGGCTGCCCTGCAACGCAGCGGGTTTCGGAACCAAATATTGCGTTGGTTTTGTCTGGGTTCAGGTTCAGGCAGACGCCGACCAGTTCTGGGTAGGTCTCCAGCCACACCTGGGCCGCCTCTTCTAATCCTTTGAGCGGACTCGTACTCACCAAAGTCACTAAGGACTCGCCTGTGTGATGCCCCACCCGCAGGGCCAGGTGCCGCAACTTGCCCCGGTGCTGGGCTTCGTTGTAGATGCTCCACAGATGCGACTGCATCGACTGCTTAATGCCTGCCAGCAGCGGGTCCAGCCGGTCGTCCTGGATCGGACACTGGTTGAGGTTAATGATTTGGTGAGTACCGGCGCGGTAATAGCCCGCTTTGAGGTTGCCCTGCTGCGATCGCGCCAGGGGGTAAGTCGCCTTATTCCGATACCCCAGCGGCGCTGCCCCCAGAATCGGGTCTACCGTCACATCCTTGAACCCGCCAATCCGTTCTAGCGCGTCCACCACCTGCTGCTGCTTCGCCGCCAGCTGCTGGGCGTAGTCCACCGCCTGCCACTGACAGCCCCCGCACTTATCCGCCACAATGCAGGCCGGGCGCACCCGATGGGGCGACGGCTCTGTCAGATTCACCGATTTACCCACCGCGTACTTCGGCTTCACCTTGACCAGCTTGACCTGATGCTGATCCCCCGGCACCGTCCCCGGCACAAACACCACCCGGTCCTGCCAGCGACCAATACCATCTCCGCTGTTACTCAGACTGTCTACCGTCAGGTCAATGGTTTGTCCCGGCTGCCAGGTTACAAGGGAAGACATGAAGGAGAAAAGGGGGAAAGGGAAAGGATCGAAAGGGAAAAGGCATGCCCCCCGACACGAGGGCGAACACACCGCCTATTTACCTGGAAACTCCAAGTCCAGCCCACAAATACTAGCAGCTTGATTTGTCGCCTTATCTGACTTAGCCTTTACACGACGAGTACGATAATCCCGCGCTACAGCGGAAAAGACGGGGATCGTTTCTCCCTTCCCCTTTCCCCTGGTGCCCTTTCTCCTGGCCGACTTCTGTATCGTTTCGTAAACAAATCCCATCGATATTGCGCGTTCACTTAACAAAACCGTTGCATTTATCACTGGTGGGAAGGTTGTATGAGACGATGAGCCTGACAATTTTTAAGATTTTCCCGTCTCAGGGCAGTCCATCACTCAATATAAGGACGTTCTTATGACAGCACAAACGAGCACAGCTATGGGCATTGTCGATGCCACCGTAGACCCACAGGTAGGCCATCTGGCAACGCCAATTAGCGGTTCTGCCGTTGCCCGTACCTACATTCAGAACTTACCGGCCTACCGCGCTGGGCTTTCTCCCTTCAGTCGCGGCCTCGAAATCGGCGTTGCCCACGGCTATTGGTTCTATGGTCCCTTCGCCCTGCTAGGTCCCCTGCGTGACAGCAGCATCGCCGCTGAGGCGGGCGTGATTTCCGCTGTGGCTTTTGTCTTTATTCTGACGGTAGCCATGTCCATCTATGGCATCACTGGGTCTGGCGCGCCCATTGCTACAGTAACTAACCCCACGCCTCCAGCTGAGCTGGGTACTCGGGAAGGTTGGAGCACCCTGGCCAGCGGTTTCCTGATTGGTGGTGCCAGCGGCGCGTTCTTCGCCTTCCTGCTCAACCAGACTCCATTGGTTGCTGATTTCTTCACTGGCGCACTCTAACGGCTCCAGGTGAATCTCCTTTGCCATTGACAAAAGGCAGCACTCCATCTGTGGGTGCTGCCTTTTGCGCTGTTATGGGTCTGACCTATCGGCCTGACAGGGGTTTATGTCGTTTTGACAAACGGCACTAGGTGCATCATGTAGTCCTTCTTTCCAATGGGGACGCCTGCCATGCGGAGAATGTCGTAGGCCGTGACCAGGTGAAAGTAGAAATTTGGCATCAGGAACTCATTCACGTAGTCCTGGCCAGACAGCTCCACATACATGCTCTGCCCTAGCTCAATTCGGCCCGTTTCTGCCAGCCGGGTATCCTCAGCGTGACTGTCTGACAGGAGTTGCTGCGTGTTGGCAATATGCTCGTGGGCCAAAGCTAGAGATGTGACCTCTGGATTCAGATTGTCCGCCGGTTTGCCGTCGCACCAGAGAGAAAAGTTGCGGGGCTGATTGCAGGTAAAGGCAATCTGTGTGCCCAACGGCAGCATGTCTGCCGCAATGCGCTTCTCCAGAAACGATTCATCACCCAAGTGGGCCTGACCCATTTTGAGCAAATGCGCCAGCGTTGTCAGGCGACTATCAAATATCGCCCGGATTGAGCTAATGGTTTGACCTGTCATCGGGTTACTCCCCAAAGCGCGGTTCATGCAGCCTAACAACTGTGTTGAAATTTGCGGAGGTTGGATAACCGTAGACCCGCGTTGCTATCGTATGGCTATTCTTCTGTGGCCTATGGACCTTTTTGAGCGGCATCGGCAGACCCTGATCGATAAAGAAGCCCCACTGGCGGCGCGAATGCGGCCCCGCACGCTAGATCAGTATGTGGGACAAGATGCCATTGTGGGGCCGGGGCGGTTGCTCAGGCGGGCAATTCAGGCCGACCAGCTGTCGTCGCTGCTATTCTACGGACCACCGGGGACGGGGAAGACAACACTGGCGCGGGTAATTGCCAATACGACCCAGGCCCACTTTATTGCCATCAACGCAGTGCTGTCGGGGGTGAAGGAGATTCGGGGTGCGATCGCAACTGCCCAAGACCGGCGCGGACAGCAGGGGCAGCGCACGATTTTGTTCGTAGACGAAGTACACCGCTTCAACAAAGCCCAGCAGGATGCCCTATTGCCCTGGGTTGAGAACGGCACCGTTATCCTCATCGGCGCAACCACTGAGAATCCCTACTTCGAAGTCAACAAAGCGCTGGTGAGTCGGTCCCGCGTCTTCCAGCTCAAGCCGCTAACAGCAGCGGATTTACAAGTTGTTCTTGACCATGCGCTGAACGATGCTGAACGGGGCTACGGCAACAGAGATATTGTCATTGACAAAGACGCAGCCAATCACCTCACTAACGTCGCTAATGGGGATGCACGGGCCCTGCTCAATGCGCTAGAGCTGGCGGTAGAAACAACAAAATCGAACGACAACAGCCAAATTCGCATTACCCTCCCCGTTGCCGAAGAATCGATCCAGCAGCGGGCTGTCCTCTACGACAAAGAAGGGGATGCCCACTTCGACACTATCAGCGCCTTTATCAAAAGCATGCGCGGCTCCGACCCCGACGCCACGCTGTACTGGCTCGCCCGTATGGTCTACGCCGGAGAAGACCCCCGGTTTATCTTTCGCCGTATGCTGATTTTTGCCGGGGAAGACGTGGGGCTGGCAGAGCCGCAGGCGGTGACGGTGGTGAACAGCTGTGCTCAGGCCTATGACCGAGTGGGACTGCCGGAAGGGCGCTATCCCCTCGCCCAAGCGGCGCTGTATCTAGCGAACTGCCCCAAGTCCAATAGCGTCATGGGCTTCTTTGATGCGTTAGCGGCCGTGGAGAAAGAACAGGAAGCCGAAGTTCCCAACCCGATGAAAGACGGCAACCGGGACAGCAAAGAGTTTGGACACGGCAAAGGCTACCTCTACCCCCACGCCTACCGAGACCACTGGGTCGAGCAGCAGTATTTGCCTACCAGCCTGCAAGGTCAGGTGTTTTATCAACCCTCTGGCCAAGGGTACGAGGCGACCATACAGCAGCAGGTGGCCCGCAGGCGGGAGGCGCAGCTGGCGGCGCTGGTCAATCGGGAGGAAGGCCACACCGGGCTAACCTTTGGGCCAACCGATCCGGCGCAGGAGCAGTGGCTGCAGCGGGCAACGGGACAGTTGGGAGAGCAGCTGGGCGGGGTGCGCGATCGCATCTTCCAAACCCTCAACCCCCAGCGCCATCACCTGATTTTGGACCTCAACGCCCGCAGCGGTCTGCTGACGTGGGAGGCCGTGCGGCAGGTCCCCGAAGGCGGCGTCTGCTCTCGGGTAGTCGATCCGCAGGACTATGAAGCCCTGACGGAACAGGCGGCAATGCTGCCAGAGCTAAGTCGGCCCCAGCTGTTTCTAGGGGAGCTGTCGGCAGCGCTCGAGAACTGGCCAGAGATTCGGTTTGACGGGATTGTGGGGCGGAATAGCCTGACGCGGGAGATGGCGGCACTGCTGGTAGAGCGGCTAGCAGAGAAAGGGCAGATCGTCGTATGGGAACAGGTGCGATCGCAGCGCCTCTATGCCCTACTCAACCCCGACAAACTCAAACCCAAACTCTTCAAACAGCTCACCCAGGCCGAAGAATCTCTTCATAGCGATCTAGATGTTACAGAACTCACCAATTGGTTCCCGCCTACCATGGTCGTTAAGATCGAGCCTGTCACGCTTCAGCGAGAGCTATCTCTTACGCCACAGCTTATAGACCGCTGGTTTGCGCCCACATCAACCTACTACACTCGTCTAGAACAAACCCTTACCCCAGCAGCGGCAGACACCGTCCGTCAACAGTTTGTTCAACAGCTCAGTAACCAAACCGTCTACTGGACAACAGAGGCCGTCCTCATTCACGCTCGATTCAAGGCCAAGTAACGCAGGATAGAAGGGATAACGCACCGGCTTCTCGCACCTGAACCATTACGCTTCGCCTGCTTACGTCAATGTCGATACAGATAAGTCGATACAGATAAGTCGATACAGATAACTAGAAACCCTGCGCATTCTGACTCAACCAAACCGCCCAAGCTACAAAACATCACAACTCAACAAATACAGAGACATCCCTATAGCTAACGTTATTGATTAATGACGTTAGCTATCCCAACTCTAAAGGAAATCCAGCGATCCCGATCCACACTGGCCAACGGCTCGGTAAACCGTTAAGAGTCGCCCTAGCTGTGCTGGGGTAGCTACGTTAACCCGCCTGTGCAAGTGAAAAACACCACAAGCTCAGCCCATCCACTCTAGATTTCCAGCTATGGCTCCTTTAAAAGTTGCAATCAACGGCTTTGGCCGCATCGGTCGCTTAGTCCTGCGTGCTGCCATTACCAATCCAAACATTCAGTTTGTTGGCATTAACGATCTGGTACCCGCTGAGAACCTGGCTTACCTGCTCAAGTACGACTCTACCCACGGACGTTTTCAGGGTGAGGTCAAGGCCGAGAACGGCGGACTGGTTGTCAACGGCACCCCCATCCCCTGCTTTGCCGAGCGCGACCCGGCAGCCCTCCCCTGGGGTGACCTGGGCGTAGACTACGTGATTGAGGCAACCGGCCTCTTCACAAAGTACGAGGCCGCAGAGAAGCACCTACAGGCCGGTGCCAAGCGCGTGGTATTGTCCGCCCCCACCAAGTCCCCAGATCAGGTACCCACCCTGCTGATGGGCGTGAATCACACCACGTTTAATCCTGAAACCGACCGCATTGTCTCCAACGCAAGCTGCACCACCAACTGTTTAGCCCCTATCGCCAAAGTCATCCACGACAACTTCGGCCTGGCGGAGGGCTTGATGACCACCATCCACGCGACTACTGCCACTCAGGCCACCGTGGATGGCCCCAGCAAAAAAGATCCTCGCTCTGGCCGTGGTGCTGGGCAGAATATCATCCCGGCCTCCACGGGCGCAGCCAAGGCCGTATGTCTGGTACTGCCCGAGCTAAAAGGCCGACTCACCGGCATGGCGATGCGTGTGCCAACGCCCAACGTCTCTGTGGTTGACCTGACCTTCCGGACTGAGCAGGCCACCACCTACACCGATATCTGCGAAGCAATGCTACGCGCTGCCCACAACGGCCTCAACGGCATTTTGGGCTACACGGATGAGCCCGTCGTATCCACTGACTTTGTCTCCGATTCCCGCTCTAGCATCTTTGATGCAACCGCAGGCATCGAACTCAATAGCAACTTCTTCAAGATTGTGTCCTGGTATGACAACGAGTGGGGCTACTCTAACCGCGTTGTTGATCTGATGCTGTACATGGCCCAAACCGACGCAGCGTTAGAGGGTGTTCGCACACCAGCCGTTGCGCACGCCTAGCGATCGCGCTTAGCCAACGATCAACTAGCCCTCGCCTGATACTGTCAGACGAGGGCTTTTGCTTACCACCGATAGATAAAACGTCAAACAATCAACGCCCGCCCCGTACACCAAAACACCATCAGTCCTCCTTGCAAGCACCCTAAAAAGAGCGTCAGTCCCGTATCCCAGTCCTCTTCTTGGCTGAGGTATGCCAGTGCCATAAACAGCGGAAAGATTGGCAGCGTATATCGGGGAACAGACAAAATTCCGCCAGCCAGCGGAATCAGCAGCATATACATGCCGTAGAGCCAGTAGGACAGCGGCATGCGCTTAAAGAATCTAATCAGCAGAAACAGGGCACCGGCTAAAAAGGCAATTTCTATTAAGCTTCTGGCATCTTGCTGTACTACAGCATCACGAACAGATAGCCACAGCGACGTCACCGGATCGAGAATCTGCTTTCCCCAGGCTGACTGGTTTGTTTTGAAATAGAAAAAATCTCCGGTTGCCTGATAGCTGTACAAGCAAAAGCTGAGGAGTCCCACAGGGACCAGCGCTAAAAACAGGGCATCCATTCGCAGTTTTGTCAGCTTGAAGTCATGGCTACGCCAATACTCCCAGGCTAGCGGCAGGACGATGAGGACACCTAATATTCGAGTTGCAGAAAGGAACGCACCCACCACACCGGCCAACCACCACCGTTGCTGCCTCGCCAGCACAAAGCAAAGGAGCGTCAAGCAGAGATAAAGCGACTCTGTAAAGACGCCTGAGAAAATAAAGGCAACGGGATAGAGAAATAAGTACTTGACCGACCGACGGGCCTGCTGAGGTCCGGAGTCCATCACAACCAACCGATAAAGCAGGTAGGCAGAAATTAGCAGCGCCAGATTAGAAACCAGCAGTCCGGCCAGATAGTATTCGCCCCCGGTAAGCCTACCTAACACGTGCATTAGTCCCGGATAGAGCGGGAAAAAGGGAAAGTTGGTTTGGTCGGGTGTGCCTGTAATGGGACCAACGGTTGAATAACCGTTCTCGGCAATATCCATGTACCAGAAACTATCCCACACACCCCAAATATCTAGCCAGGTATACCGACTCCAGCTGAACTGCTTACCATAACCACGCTCTAGCATCGCTGTTGAGAACAGGCCGATGAGCGTGAGGACCACTCTTGAACTGACAAAAAGTAAAAAAATATAGCGGACATCGGCAGAAATTTTGGCAAAGATGCCCGAGCGTTGCTGAAGCTGCTTCATAGAGTTGAACCGCCGTAAGGTCAGCGTATCGCTTTGATATG
>CAWUKV010000173.1:0-11806 GCA_963923025.1 uncultured bacterium | reverse complement strand
AACCCGTTAAGACGGATATGAACCAGCTACTAGAGCCCTTCTAGGGGAATTTGAAGAAATTTAGCCAGCTCAGCTCCTTGGTTTTCAAGGTCTGAAAGGGGCAGGGGTTGACCCACACGGGTGAGCGGAATATCGCCTCGGCCTTTCACCCTCAAATACAGCGCTCGCTTAGGGTTGATGCCGTCCTTGATGTCAACTCTAACGGCCAGTAAGTCTTCTAGGGGGTACACGAAGTCAATCTTGCGGTTTTTGCCAGGGAAGCCCCACCGAAAAATTTCAGCTTTACCCGTTTCTTTATTGAATTCGTTGTAGCCACCCCCCACATTCCACACCAGCACGAGCCACAAGTATGTAGACAGGCCCAGCGCGGCAGTGCCATAGAAGCACATGGTAATGCCTTGGGGGATGAAAACCAGCTGCGTTGGGTCAGCGAAGGGCAATAGACTGCGGCCTAGATAGCTAGATATTCCTGCGAGTAAGAAGCCTGTGCCGCCAATAGCGGTAACCATGGCCCACCAATAATTGCTCAGTCGCCGAGCCCCCAAAATGGAGCGACGTAAGATGGTTTGGCTTGGGGTGACTGAAGTTGCGGTCATATTTCAGTAGTAAAGAATCTTGGCAGCTGAAGGGCGAACTGAGGCAAACCGAAAATGCGCGGTTTACAAAAGCTCCTGATATAGGAAATTCTACTTGCTTTTATCCATTGTCGAACTGTAGCAATCTGCAAAAAGGTTGAGTCGGATGGCGAGGTATGAAGCGCTTTGAACAGGGGAGGATCGCCGTGCTTGGAGGCGCGAGCGAGCCATAACTTGCAGGGCAACTTCCTGCGCGCACCAGCACGCTAGCGCTAGCGTCAAAACCACCACCAGTCAGATGAATTCCTTGCCGTTGTTGATCTTCCAAAAGACTGTGGTTTCTGATACGATCAATGACAAATTCGTTTCAAAAGTTAATCTGTTTGGATCCTTTAGTCCGGGCTGGTTTGTAGGTCGCTCAGGTGTGTGCCAGCACCAGCTTGCAACCGTTGGTCCGACTTACGAACCAGGCAGATTGGTCAAAGCGACATTTTTGCAAACCTGCTTTTTGACAAGAGGACTCCATGACCCGTCAACCAGATCGTGTGGTTTTAATTGGTGTTGCCGGTGATTCCGGATGCGGTAAATCGACTTTTCTGCGTCGCCTAAGCGACCTGTTTGGGGAAGAGTTTATGACCGTCATCTGTCTGGATGACTACCACAGTCTGGACCGCAAGCAGCGTAAGGAAAAGGGCGTTACGGCACTGAATCCGGCAGCCAACAACTTTGATTTGATGTACGAGCAGATCAAAGCGCTGAAGGACGGCACCGCGATTGATAAGCCTATTTACAATCACGAAACCGGTGAACTCGACCCGCCGGAACGCGTTGAACCCAACCATGTCGTTGTAATCGAAGGATTACATCCGCTGTACGACGAGCGTGTCCGTGATCTGCTCGACTTTAGCGTTTATCTCGACATTAGCGATGAGGTAAAAATTGCCTGGAAAATTCAGCGTGACATGGCTGAACGGGGTCACACCTACGATGACGTTCTGGCCTCGATCAACGCCCGTAAACCCGACTTTGAAGCCTACATCGACGTCCAGAAGCAGTATGCCGATGTCGTGATTCAAGTCCTACCGACGAATCTGATTCCGGATGACAAAGAGCGTAAGGTTCTGCGCGTTCGAATGATTCAGCGCGAAGGTGTAGCAGGCTTTGAGCCGGTTTACCTCTTTGATGAGGGGTCAACCATCAACTGGATTCCTTGTGGTCGCAAGCTGACCTGTTCTTACCCCGGTATCCGGATGGCTTACGGCCCTGATGCCTACTACGGTAACGAAGTTTCAATCTTGGAAGTCGACGGTAAGTTCGACAAGCTTGAGGAGCTGATTTACATCGAAGAACACCTCAGCAATACCTCTGCTGGCAGCTACGGGGAAATGACGGAACTGCTACTCAAGCATCGCGACTACCCAGGTTCTGACAATGGTACAGGGCTGTTCCAGGTGTTGGTTGGCTTGAAGATGCGAGAAACTTACAACCGCCTGACGCAAAAAGTCCCTGCGGGTGTTGCCTAGTCAAGCGAGAAACACTAGAAGGGCTCGAATCATCATGGTGAAAGCGGGTTGCCTGGCACTGGGCAACCCGCTTTTGCTTGTGTTGCTGGGGGTCGGTTTTCTCGCTGAAGCCCCTGATCTTGGCGCCCCACGACGTTGTCGAATAGATTTATCAACCCTTCGACTGCTATGGCTTGAAAAGTTTCAATAAAAATTATCGATTTGTTTGAAAATCGGTCGCTAGCATTGGAAAATGCAGCGTCAGCCACTTTGCTTGGTGCAGTCAATCGCATAGCGCAAGCTACGAGCAGGCAGCACGGTGTCTCGTCTAGGTCCACCATCCTAGATCAACCACCGTGGAATGAGTGCTTTGCGAAGTGAGGCTGTAACCTCTTAGGAAGTGCAGAACAAGCGTGGTGTTCTGCACTTCCTAAAAGGCGCAGCTAGGCCTCCAGCGCTGACCGCTGTCCTACCGTGATGGAGTTTCTGAACTATGGCCGTATCTACACAGCCTCGGCGCGTTCAATATGTTCTTGGGACGCTTAGCGACGAAGATCTAGACTGGCTGGTTGCGGTTGGTCAGCGTCGGCGTGTGTTGGCCAAGACAGCCCTGATTGAGCAAGGCAAGCCCACCGAAGCTATTTACTTGATTTTGCAAGGACGGTTTGCGGTCACTACAGGCCGAGAGAATGAGCATCCCGTTGCTCACTTATCCAGTGGTGACGTTGCGGGTGAAATGTCTCTGATGGATGCGGCTCCCCCGTCTGCTACGGTGACGGCGATCGAACCGGGGCTAGTCGTTTCCATTCCTAAGAACGAGCTGTTATCTAGACTGCATCACGACATCTGCTTTTCTGCCCGATTTTATGAAGCGATGGCCGTACTACTATCCGTGCGCTTACGGAGTACTTTGCGACAGGTGAACGACGCTACCTGGACCTCATCATCCGATACGGAGATTGCTCGGTATAACCTGGAGATGGCGGATAAATGGGCATTGGGGCAGGTACGTTACGATTGGCTACTCAGACGGCTACAGTATGAGACATTCCCAACCCTGTAGGTTTCCGTAATGCCTGCCTGACTGATGTATATTGTCTAACCTGGAACGGGAAACTTACGAGTAACGACCCATCTGCTCCCGTTGCGCAAAGCGAAGGAGCAGGAGAAAATATAGCCCCGGGCACTTCGCTTTAGCCTCCCAATGTGGCTGTTTCCTAGGCATACGGCTCTTTGTGTGTAGCAACCTGGATCAACCGTTTTGCAGGTTGCTACAAAAAGCCGAGAAGTGGGCTCGTCTTTCCCCGGTATATTGCTTACGTCAAGGTTTATCGTTTCAACCCTTCAGTATGTCTTCAGATTCACAGCTCAGTAGTATTCTCATCGTTGAAGACAGCCAGGGCCGCCGTGAAATTGTCCTGGATGGTTCGGTTTACTCTATTGGGCGCGATCCAAAGTGCGATATCCGTCTCTCTTCGCAGTTTGTGTCTCGTCACCATGCAACGCTGGTACAGTTGCCTAAGGATGACGAAACCTACTACTACCGCATTGTCGATGGCAACTTGAAGGGGAAGCCCAGTGCCAATGGCATGTTGATCAATGGCCGTAAGCTACAGGCCCACGATCTGAAAAATGAGGATGAGATTGTATTTGGGCCTCAAGCGAGGGCGATTTACTATCGTCTGAAGCGCGATACGACCTCAACAGTGCCGCCCGATGAATTTGACATTACACTCATCAGCCCAAACATGGTCGAAGAGGATGTTGACTAGCCATACGCTGCTGGGCAGCTAGTTTGAATGGTGCTGGAACACAAGCACCATAAACATGGTCGAACTAATTAGGCTAGTTAATAGGGCTGCCGATGGGGTCAGTCCCCTCGCTGAGGCTTATCGGTACTCACCTTCCCGCGAGTGCAGAGCAACGAAGGGCTGAAGACGCTAAAGCAGTGTATTTGTTGGGGTTTACAGGGTGGGCCCTGGGTTGAGGAGTGTGAAAACGCACAAAGCCACCGCAGCCAAAAATGCTAGCTACGGCAGCTGATAGTCTTTGGCTGCGGTTTTGCACTGAGCCGTTGAATTCGATTAGCGCTAGTTGCTAACTACCATAAGCGCTTCGTTGACCTGTTCAAACACCTGCTGACAGTGGTTGTTTGACTTCAGTGGTAGTTCCTCGTTCTTGACAACCAAATTGACCGTGGATTCGGTTTTTGCCTGGTGCGAGGGGCTGATGAGTACTTCGACCGTTGCTAGTTTGGTGTAAGACACATTACCGGGCTTTTCCTTAGCTACCAAGTAATCGGGCGCTTGGTAAATGAGGTTGAGTCCGCAGGTCTCTAGAACTGCCGCCAGGGAACTCTGGAGGCTGGTCGTAGGTAGAACTGTTACGAGGTAATTGGTGTACCGAGCCATAGAATCTTCAGGAGTTATTCTGCTGATTTCAACTTGAGAACTGTGCGTATCGACCTGATGCTAACGTCTTGAAAGTAACACTTCTTTCCGAAAATATAAAGACGATCAGCCATGAAGTTAGCGGCTTTCCAGTGAACTTACTGTGAATGGTAGGTCATGGAAAATGGATTTCGCCAACCTTTAAGACATTTTTTGTGTAAATGTACTCATAATCTTTTTTCGTCAATAGGGATACCTTTTCAGGATGAATACAGATTTAGCTTACTAATTAGCTGTCGTACAGTGATCTGTCCCACTCAATCGAACGTTAGATTGTGCTAGGCACTACACTTTAGTGCCATCTTGTAGGTCTATATGCATTTGCTGTGGATCTTCTGTATCCCTTTCTCTGAAGGCAATGCCAAGATCGATATGGGGGTTTCATGTGATAGGTCATAGCTTCAGGAACATTTGTGTGGCTTATCAGTTATTTGACGCCCTATTGAATATTTGGGGGTTCAACTTTTTGGGTGCTTTATCGGCCTGCTAAATCAATTTTGGAATATTATTGAGTGCGCTTCAGGTCGGACTATGCAGGGCAACTTCAATGCAGGGCAAACTTATCGTCTTTGAGGGAATAGAGGGCAGTGGAAAGACGACTCAGCTGGAGCTACTGAACACTCGACTGCTACACAACGGTTACTTTCAAAAACTGTGCCAGAGAGAGAAAATTAGCGGGGCAGTGATAACGCGTCAGCCCGGTGGCACATCTATTGGGAAAGACATTCGTCGGTTGTTGCTCCATTCGCCCGCGGATGCGGGGCTCAGCGATCGCACCGAACTGCTTCTCTATGCTGCCGATCGCGCTCAGCACATTGGCGAACTGATTCGACCCAAGCTGGAAATGGGTTACCTGGTGCTGTGCGATCGCTATACCGATTCCACCCTGGCTTACCAGGGCTATGGCCGCCAGCTGAACATCGACCTGATCCACCAGCTCAACGCCATTGCTACGGATGGCATCACGCCAGATTTGGTGATTTTGCTCCAGCTTGACGCTGCCACTGGCCTATCCCGTACCTTCAAACGCGGCCCCGCCGATCGGATCGAGCAGTCGGGGTTGGCCTTTCACCAGCGGGTACAGCAAGGTTTTGAAACACTGGCCGCTCAGAACCCGGAGCGCTTTGTTACCATTGACGCCAGCCAGACTGAGGCCGCGATCGCAGCCCAAGTTGGTGAGGTTGTTTCCCAACGGCTAGAGCAGTGGTATCCCGCGTCTTAGAACCTGATATAGACTTTGCGCCGCTTTTTGAATCCATCGTTGGTCAAGCCCAGGCGGTGACTTTGCTAAAGCAGTCTTTGGCAAAGCGGCGGATTGCGCCGGGGTATCTGTTCCTTGGACCCGATGGGATTGGGAAAGGGCTAACGGCATTGGCCTTTGCCGAGGGCTTGTTGAGTCTGGGCGGTACGTCTAAGGCGGTGCGACGGCGGATGGAGGCGGGCAATCACCCGGACCTGCTGTGGGTGGAGCCGACCTATCTACATCAGAACAAGCTGTACACCGTCAAAGAAGCGGCAGAGGCGGGCGTAAAGCGCCGCAGTCGGCCCCAGGTGCGGCTGGCCCAGGTACGGCGAATTGCAGAATTTCTTAGCCGTCCGCCAATGGAGTCCAGCCGGGCAGTGGTGGTAATTGAGTCGGCAGAGCTAATGGCAGAGGCGGCAGCCAACGGACTGCTGAAGACGCTGGAGGAGCCGGGGCGGGCGACGGTGATTTTGCTGGCACCGTCCCAGCAGGCGCTGTTGCCGACAATTGTGTCGCGCTGTCAGACGGTGCCGTTTGTACGGTTGGGGCAGATGGATCTGGCGGCGGTTTTGACCCGGACTGGGAACGAGGCGGTGCTAGATAATCCAGAAGTGATGGCAATGGCGCAGGGGAGTCCAGGCGGTGCGATCGCAGGTTACCAGCAGCTTCAAGATATTCCCGATGACCTGCTAGACGCCCTGGCCCAGCCGCCCCAGTCCACCCGTGAAGCGCTGACGGTGGCAAAGCAGGTGAACCAGGCGCTCGATACCGAAGCCCAGATGTGGTTGATTGACTATCTTCAGCAGCGCTACTGGCAGCAGGCGCTGCAAAAGCCGGGGAGCGTTCCACCGGATGCTCCGGAGCTACTGGCGACGGCGCGACAGCATTTGGCGCGATACGTACAGCCGCGCCTAATATGGGAGGTGACGCTGATGCAGTTGGCGGATAAAAGCGTTTAGGATTCCTACCATTTTTGATGAACCTTCGTCGGGTGGCCATCTTGGCGGCCCGTGACCGAACATGCCAGGCGAGCGAGACGCTTACCCTACAGACAGTTCCCAGTGTGCTGTTTGACCCTAGGGTTTAGGTTTGAACTGTACCGTTCGGTATAAATAGCGCTAGGCTTTCCTTATACAATTTTGATATCGACTCCCAATCCTTTTGTATAAAGGGCGTTTACGCCCAGGACGATAGGGTGAAGGGACCTGAACTAAAATCGGCTTCTCAATTTAGCGCCTCGCGCTGCTCGACCTATGGTGACCGCTCCGTCTCGTGGACCGTTGAACAACCGCAATGTGTGGATTGCGCTGGCAGCGTTGGTGGTTGTGGGAGGGGCGTCGCTGTATGCGGTGCGGTCCTTTCAGCAGGCTAGACAGGCCGAACAGGAAGAAGCGGCTGCGCCGGTGCCGGAGCGGGTGAGCGTGGCAGCACTGGGACGAATTGAGCCCACCAGTCGGGTGATTGACGTGGCGGCGTCTGAAACGGGGGTGATTACCCAGGTCTTAGTTAATGAAGGCGACGAGGTCACGGATGGTCAGCCCCTGGCCTACTTGGATAGCTACGACGTTCGCAGAGCTGAGCGGGACTATGCCGCCAGTCAATTAGAAGAAGCCCGTCGCAGGCTCAGGGCCGAAACGCAGCTGGGTCGAGCCCGCATTCAGGAGGCTCAAACCCTAGAAGACAAGGCGGGGACGCCCCAGGATCAGGCGATTCGGGCCCAACAGGCGGCGATTAATAGCATTCAGGCGCAGTTGGACCTGGCGCTAGTGGATTTAGCTCGGTTTGAGGGGCTGTATCAGCAGGGTGCGATCGCACTCCAGCTTCTGCAAGAACAGCGGGCCGAAGTCTCCGAACTGCGCAGTCGCATTGCCGAAGCCCAGGCTACCAAGGCCCAGCTTGAAGCCAATCAAGGGGCGGATCTCAATAGTGCTTCTGCTCAGGTGGCCTCTGCCGAAGCAAACCTGACCCTATCCCAAGTGACAACGGGGGTGGCTAGTGCCGAGCAAAACCTGGCCCTAGCCGAGGCACGGCTAGCTCTGGCGGAGGTGACGGCCCCCATCAGCGGCCAAATCCTAGACATATATATAGAGCCGGGTGAGTCGGTGTCGGGACAGCGCATTCTGTCGATGGGCAACACCGACGACATGATGGTGGTGGCAGAGGTGTACGAGACAGACATTGGCTTAGTAGAAGTGGGCCAGCCGGTAGAAATCATCAGCCGCAACGGGGCTTTTGGCGAAACGCTGACGGGCACGGTACAGGAAATTGGTCTGCAGATTTTCAAGAACGACGTGCTGGACGATGACCCTGCGGCCAACGCGGACTCGCGGGTCGTTGAGGTGGAGATTGCCGTTGATCAAGACGACGTGATCGATGAGCTGACGAACCTGCAAGTGGACGTGCTGATTGAGGTGGAGGACTGATGTTTGGCCGGGTGCCGGTCGCCTGGTTGAACCTGCTGCATGAAAAGACGCGGCTGGGGGTTGCGATCGCGGGCGTCTCCTTTGCTGTCCTGCTGATTTTCATGAATCTGGGCTTTCTCGGTGCCCTAGTGCTCACCGCCACCAACTTCTACGAACAGTTTGACGCCGACCTGTTTTTGATGTCACCCCAGTCGCTAGAAATTAGCACCACGACTCCCTTTCCCCGAGAGCGGCTGTATCAGGTGGCCGGAGTCGAAGGCGTCCAGGATGTGATGCCGCTGTACAGTGACTACGTGCTGTGGCGCAATCCGGTGGACCGCAGCAGCCGGGCCATGTTTGTCTACGGCGTGAACCCCAACGACAACGTGTTCCTCATGCCAGAGCTACGGGGTGAGGAAGCGCTACGCAAGCTCAAGCAGCCCAACACCGTCTTTATTGATCGCCTCTCTCGTCCCGAGTTTGGTCCTCAAGACATCGGCACCGTCACCGAAGCCGACGGTCGCCGGGTCAAGATCAACGGCAGTTATGACCTGGGCGGTGGCTTCGCTGCAGACGGCACGCTGATTGTCAGCGACCAGAACTTTGCCCGGTTGCTAGAACCGCGTCCTCTCACGCTGATTAACGTGGGCCTCATTCGCCTGGAGCCCGAAGCCCGTCCCCAGAAAGTCGCGGAGAAAATGCGCGAGATTCTCCCTGCCGACGTCACCGTCTCTACCAAGGCTGAAAGCATCCAGCGCGACGCCACTTACTGGATTACCACCACCTCCATCGGCTTTATTTTTGGCCTGGGGGTGCTGGTCTCGTTCATTGTTGGCACGGTGATTGTCTACCAAATTCTCTACACCGACATCCGCGATCACCTGCCCGAGTACGCCACGATGAAGGCAATGGGCTATCGGTCCATGTATCTGTTCAAGATTGTGCTACAAGAGGCGGTGCTGCTAGCGGTGATGGGCTACGTGCCGGGATTTTTCATTTCGCTGGGGCTGTATCAGCTCACGGTGTCGGCCACGGCGGGAACGCTGCCCATGCGAATGACCGGGTTGCGGGTGCTGTTTGTGCTAGCGCTGACGGTGGCAATGTGTGGGGTGTCGGGGCTAATTTCGGTACGCAAGGCAGTGACGACAGATCCGGCAGATGTGTTTTAGGGGGACGATTGAGTTGAGCGAATTCACTGGCGGCCCTCATTCCCCGGCCCCTTCTCCCCACGGGACAAGGGGAGCCAGATCCTGGTCTAAAATCGTAGGTAGCATCAAAATCCCTCTCCCCGCGGGAGAGGGATTTTGGGTGAGGGCTACCAGCGTATTCAATAGTCTCTTATTCTTCTTACGAGCGGAGCTAAAAAGAAAGAAAAATTTTGTTCCTCAGCTTTTCTGCCTAGCAAAACAACAACTCCATCAGCAGGAGAGTGCCCATGCCTAAACGCATTCCCCTCGCCTGGCTCAACCTCACCCACGACCGCCGCAAGTTCGCTACCTCCCTGGCAGGCGTCGGCTTTGCTGTCCTGCTCATGTTTATGTTCACGGGTTTTATGAATGCCTTGTACGACAGCCAGATTCAGCTATTGAACAAGTTTGACGGCGAAATTATTGTCATCAACCGGCTAAAGAACAATATGTTCGTGCCCCGATCCTTTGCCCGTCGTCGCCTGTACCAGGCTCGTGCCTTTGAGGGGGTTGCTGCTGCTTACCCCATTTACACCAGCGATGCCAACTGGAAAAACCCTATCAACCGCCGCACTCGCCCCGTTCGCGTGGTGGCTTTTAACCTCAACGACCCGGTGCTAAACCTGGAGGGGCTGGACGAATACCTAGCGGCGCTGCAAATTCCCAATACCGCCATTATGGATGTGCAGTCGCGGCCAGAGGTAGGGCCGGTGGCGGCAGGGGTTGAAACAGAACTGGCGGACCGTAGCCTCAAGATTGTTGGCACCTACAGCCTGGGGACGGACTTTGCCTCAGGCAACGGCAACCTGATCATGAGTGACCTCAACTTTTTGCGTTACTTTGCCGACCGGGGGCCAGAGGAGGAGGAACGCAGCTTTGCCACAGCGGATATTGGCGTGGTGAAGCTGGAGCCTGGGGCAGACGTGCAGCGGGTGGTGCGCGGGCTGCAAGAGTTTTTGCCCAATGACGTGCTGGTACTGCCGAAGGAGGGGGAGGGCGGCTTTGTCAGCCGAGAGCGCACCTATTGGGAGGAGAATACTAACATTGGCTTTGTGTTCTCTTTGCTGACGGCGATGGGCTTTGTCGTGGGGATTATTCTGGTGTATCAGATTCTCTATACCGATGTGGCGGACCACTGGGCCGAGTACGCTACCCTCAAGGCAATGGGCTACAAAAACGTGTACTTGCTGGGGGTGGTGATGCAAGAGGCGCTGATTTTGTCGCTGTGCGGCTTTGTTCCGGGCTTTTTGATCAGTAACCTGATCTATACCGGGGCGGCAGGGGTGACGGGGTTGTTTTTTCAGATGACCGTTGGACGAGTGGCAGGGCTGCTGGCGGCCACGTTTGTCATGTGCCTAGTGTCAGGAGCCATTGCCGTTCGTAAAGTCCAGTCTGCCGATCCTGCTGATGTGTTTTAGGGCCTGCGTTATGCCCACATTTTAGACCTGTTGACCTTGTTAAGGTGCTGCAATGACCGCTCAATTCCAACCGCCTGCCCAAAACGGGCCTCACAACGACGCTCAGTCGCTAGCCGTCAAGGTCGAACACCTCAGCTATTTCTTTGGCGCGGGCGACCTGCGCAAACAGGTCCTCTACGACATCTCTCTAGATCTGCCCAAGGGCCAAATCGTCATCCTCACTGGCCCGTCTGGCTCGGGCAAAACCACGCTACTAACCCTAATGGGCGCACTGCGCACGGTGCAGGACGGCAGCCTGCAGGTGCTAGGGCAGGAGCTGGTGGGCATGGGCAACGCCGCCCTGGTAAAAGTGCGTCGCAATATCGGCTTCATTTTCCAGGCTCACAACCTATTCGAGTCGCTGACCGCCAGCCAAAATGTGGAGATGGCCGTGGAGCTGACGGGCCAATTTGGTAGCAAGCGCGACCAGGCCGTAGCAATACTCAGTAAGCTGGGCTTGGAGGACCGGGTGGACTATAAGCCCAAGTCCCTTTCTGGCGGGCAAAAGCAGCGAGTTGCCATTGCCCGTGCCCTGGTGAACCACCCGCGCCTGATTTTGGCAGATGAGCCCACCGCCGCGTTAGATAAAAAATCGGGCCGGGATGTGGTGAACCTGCTGCATCGCCTATCTCGGGAAGAGGGCTGCACGGTGCTGATGGTGACCCACGACAACCGCATTCTCGACGTGGCGGATCGGATTATTAACTTGGTGGACGGGCGGCTGGAGTCGGATGCGAGCCCGAACGCGTTTGTGAAGGAGCATATGGACCCAGCACAGGTAGATGCGCAGATGTTTATCATGTAGTGCCCACGTATGCTTTCGATTCGTTTTCCAATGCTACAAACCGAACCAGATCTTTAGAGATTCGTCTAACTGCTTAGCGTCTTCTCGGGTCAAAGTTCCTATCTTCTTTTTTGACGAGTGATTCAGAGCTTAGCTACCTGTCCAGTTTTTGGGGTCCACTATACCCATTACAGTTACAACAAATG